>NZ_JALNTH010000029.1:0-97401 GCF_023161935.1 Pseudoalteromonas sp. 2CM28B | reverse complement strand
TCAGTAGTGAAACGAAACAGCGCCGATGATAGTGTAGCATTTGCTATGTGAAAGTAGGACATTGCCAGGCTCCAAATACAAGAAAGCCCGACTCGAAAGAGCCGGGCTTTTTTACGTCCGTAGAAAAGTGAAATGCGGACAATTAATGCACACTCATCTACTTCTAGAATGTAGGTCGAGCGAGCGTAGCGACTTCTGGCACAATGATAGTGTCCCATTTGCTATGTGACTCTCTACCGCTGTGGGCACCACGACATTGCCAGGCTCCAAATACAAGAAAGCCCGACTCGAAAGAGCCGGGCTTTTTTACGTCTGCAGAAAAGTGAAAAATACATTCCAGATATTATTCGCACAGTCTCCACCACCACCGTAGCGTGGGTTGAGTATCACGAAACCCGCGGATAAAACACAACACAGAGCTCAAACTCTTTGTAGTAATACTAATACGCAATAATACTTAATCATTTAGCCTAGCCATCAACACGTTTTTCCACCCTCAAAATAGATCACATAATTAAGCGAATTGGTATTACAGTACAAGCAAGTCTCTTAACTTAACTAATCTATTAAGATGTATAAAAATAATAGCTTATAGTTCAGACTATTTTGATCCACACTCTTTAACTTTGACTATAGTTATACCTCATAATAATTATTCTGCAGAATTATAAAATGTCGTTACTTTTTAATATTCAGCGCTTTTTATCTAGGTTGCTGAGTGTCTATGCGAAATAAAATATTTCAGATATTCGTTTTAATCGTCAGCCTACACCATTTACCGGCTAAACCGGGTGAGTTTGATTTTTCAGGCTACGCGCGTGTTATTGGTGGTTATTTAGATGAAAAAGATGTCGAATATAGAGGCTACGACGACAGTCTTAACTTTTCACCATCAAGTTTAATAGGTCTTCAAGCTGAGTATCAGTTTAATACAAACTGGTCAGTGACAGCACAAGGGTTATTTAGATCTGATGGCACAACGGTATCTGGTGAGAGTGGACTTGAATGGCTGTATTTAACTTATACGCCCACAACAAACCTACAGATAAAAATCGGTAAGCTGCGAACCCCATTTTTTACAATGAGCGACTTCTCTGATGTAGGGTTTGCATACCCATGGATCAATCCGCCACAACAAGTATACGACACGTACTTATTTAAAACATTTAATGGTATTGATGCTATTTACAAATTTGGCTCAGATGACTTTGATATCAGTATTGAAGGGTACTATGGCGAAGAGTCGGGGAGTATTGGCATAGGCCCTTTTAAAACAGGTTTTGAGGTGGATAATTTAGTGGGTGTGATAGGGAAGTTGAATATTGAAAATATAGAATTTAGGGCTTCAAGGTATAACGGTAACATAGCGTTAGATCTTAAATCGATTAACCAACTACAAGATATTTTAGAGAATTTTAATTTTAGCCAAAGTGCAGCATCGCTGACAACGCAGGGCAGTGCACATGCAGATCAGTTTGGTGTTATTTATGATAATTTAGATTATTTTTTTAGAGGTGAGCGGGTAAAGATTAAAACACAGTTAGATATAATTCCGATTATACAAAGCTATTACTTAACCGTAGGCTATAACGATGCACCTTTTACTTATCATTTAACCTTTGCAGACAGCGATGTAGAAATTAATGCCAATCAGAATGAAATCCCTACTGGTGCTAATGTAGAGCTTGATCAGCTGGCACAGGCTTATAACAGCGTGTTTGCAGAGTCGGCGCCCGACTCACTAAAAACATGGACACTCGGTATACGATGGGATGTGCTACCTAATCTGGCATTAAAGGCGGAAGTATCTGCTTTAGAGGGCGATGAGGTTAGTAATTCTTTTTTTGTTATCCCTGAGGATGTTAGCTTTAATAGAAAAACGAATCTTTACCTTATTGGCTTAGATTGGGTATTTTGATGATGTACTCTAAGTTAACTTACGTGATTAGACATATAATACTGCTGTGTATTTTTACTTGGTCATTATTGTTTATCAGCGTACAAGCCTACGCGGATAATAGCCACACCACTAAAGTAATCATTGTTGTTAATACGGCCAATAAAAACTTAGCTTTGAGTAAGCAGCAAATTCGCCATATTTATATGGGCGGCGCGATGAGTCGTCAATTTAAAGCAGTAAATTTACCCGCCGGAAACCCGTTACGAATCGACTTTAATACGAAATTGGTTGGCTTAACCGAATCCAGAATTCAGGCTTATTGGGCTCAGATGAGATTTACAGGGCGTAGCAAGCCACCCGTAGAATTTAGCTCGACTAAAGAAATTATTGCGTATTTATTGAAAGAAGAAAATGCAGTTGCTTATTTGCCTGCTGATACAAAAATTCCGGACGAGTTAACTGTTGTAACGCTAACGCCTTAATTTATGGTTAACTAGTAGCGCTGATTTATTTTAAAGTTAGCGCTTTAAATGCCTCTTTTGCTTGGGCTTTAGCTGCTGGAATGTGTGCTATGGCTACAGCCTTTGCAAAATAATACCCTTGCATTTCATCACTGCCATTTTTAATTAGGTAGTTAGCCTGGCTGGCTGTTTCTATACCCTCACTACATACTTTTAAGCCTAGGCGTTTACTTAAATCGAGTATGGCCTTTAATACCGCCGCATCCTTTTCTGAGCTATCAAATTGATTAACGAACATACGGTCAATTTTGATGGTATCGATATCTATTTTTGTCAGGTAGCTTAGCGATGAATAACCCGTTCCAAAATCATCAAGGGCTATAGACCCGCCCATTTGTTTTATTTGGTTAAAGAATTCATTGGAGTTTTCAAAATTATCGAGATAGCTTGATTCGGTTATTTCAAACTGGATATTTGCAATGTCGACGTTGTATTTAACCAATTTATTTTTTACAACATCAATAAAGTGATTATCTTTAAGATCATGGCTCGATAGGTTTAAAGAAACGAGTACATGGTTACCTATAGTTTGCTTTAGTGTGGGTAAATCTTGAAATACCCTGGAGACAACCCACTGCGTGATTGCTTTTATTTTACCTGCTTGCTCTGCAATGGGTATAAATTCGCCTGGTGAAATGAAGCCAAGCTCTTCACTTTGCCACCTAATAAGGGCTTCAAGGCCATTAGCCTCACCATTGGCAGCTATTTTTAACTGATACACAACTTCAAACTCATTTTGCGCAATTGCATGACTAATTAAATTAGCCACTTGAGCCATTCGCTTGCTGTTTTCTAACATTTTTCTATGGAAAACAGTGTACGACCCTTTACCTTTTTCTTTTGAGGCATACATTGCGATGTCTGCATTACTAATCAATGTATTAATGTCAAACTCTGCCTCTTTAGCGTGGGCAATACCAATACTTACCCCGGTGGGTATATCCCACTGGTTAATAGTAAAAGGCGTTTGCATTGAGCTGATAATTTGCTCCGCAATATTAATAACGTCGGTGTAATTATTTATATTACGCAGCATTATTAAAAACTCATCACCCCCTAAGCGTGCAATAACATCGTTTTCGTGTAAGTGCTTTTTAATATTACTGGCTACCGCCTTTAAAAGTAGGTCGCCCGTTTCATGGCCAAGTGTATCGTTAACACCTTTAAAGCTATCTACGTCAAAAAACATAATAGCTATATCTTGATGATTATTTTTACAGCGTGTTAATTCTTCTTTTAGTAAGCCCATAATAAACATGCGATTTGGCAAACCAGTTAATATATCGAAGTTAGCTAAGTGCTCCATTGATTGTTTTTGCTTTAAAAGTTGTGCGGTGTTTTTTTGATTAGTGAGCACTTGGGCATTAATAGTGTTAAGTAAGTTATTAATATCTTTGCCAAGTTGCGATACTTCGTCGTTGCCCGAGCCCTGGTATTGGAGTTGATAGTTAGTTGTTTTTTCTACTTTTTGCGTGAACTTAGAAAGTTTTAAGAGCGGGCTTAATAAATGTTGGTATATCCAAAAAGAGATGATGATGGTGATCACGATACTAAAAATAACGATAGGGGCCGCACTATAAAATAAGCTCGCTTTGCTCTCATTAAGGGGTTTATTAAAATCTTGAACAATTAATAAGTAGCCTATAGGGAACTGCTCCTCACCAATTGTTTTTAAGGCAACTAAGCCTTGGTTAGTAACACTGACGGTACGGGGCAAGCTTTGCGGTTTGATGCCCTTTAGCTGTGGAGTAAAATCCTCGTACTTTAAGTAATTAGGGTGCACGTAGGACTGTATTAGTTGCCAATTGCTATCAAAGACATTTACAAATTTTATGT
The DNA here is from genome assembly GCF_023161935.1 of Pseudoalteromonas sp. 2CM28B. Lineage (NCBI taxonomy): Bacteria > Pseudomonadati > Pseudomonadota > Gammaproteobacteria > Alteromonadales > Pseudoalteromonadaceae > Pseudoalteromonas > Pseudoalteromonas sp. 2CM28B. The sequence continues at coordinate 93,144 of NZ_JALNTH010000029.1, read as the reverse complement.
GCTCGTACCTATCTAACCCCAAAAGCTCAGTTGTAATAGAAAATAAATCTATCTCTTGCGACATAACACGTAACAAATTATCTGAAATATTTGATGACATAGCATCGAGGTTTTCTTCAACTGATTGGCGGTATAAATCCTCGTGCTCATTAATAGCTAAATAAAAAACAAAGCTAGCGCTTAGTACAATTAAACAAGTCGTAATAATAATAAATTTGTTACGAATACTATGAAACATTTAGCCAAATCCCTTCTTACTGTCATGCTCTTTCACTAAAAGAGTTATTACTTATTGTTGTTATTTATTAATAGAAGGCTTACGCGTAGCGCTGATGTTACTTACTAAATTTGTAAGTAAAAGAATGTGTTTAAATTCATAGAGTAACTATAGCTGGTTATTTTATTTTAGGCAGACTTACTTTGTTGCAATTTCATTCTTGGCTTAATAAGTGACCTGTGTAAGACTAATGCGGTTATTTATTAAATCAGGTGACATGAATGTCGAATATAAAAGCTTGGAAACTTATGAGCCTGTTTTGTTTGTTTGCAGTGCTTATGGGTTGTCAATCTAAAGAAGAGCAACTACAACAAACAATTCAAGAGTCTATTAAAAAGGCAGATGTTGAGCTTGCACAGCTTGGTACCGCGCTTGATAATGGGACTATACGTAATGCTGTATTGCTTAAAGAATATGGCAAACTCCTTAAACAGCAACAGCCAGAACTTAGTCAGGTTGTTGATGTAATTACCCTTGATGCTACAAGGCAGGGTGCCCTTTACAGTGGTTTAACACAACGACTTAAAGATATTAAAGGCACTTATTTAATCCCTCCTTACGAAGATACGCTACACAGTATTGATTTACTACGTGAGGCGGCTAAGCCTACGCTGTTTTCTGATGCGTTAACTGACCCGATTAATATGCTAGCGGATATGTCTAAGGGCAGCCTTGCGCGCGTTGGTGCTATTAGTAAAGAAGCGGAGGGCGCAGGCGAGGGTAATCAATTGGTGGGCAACCCTAATTACGGTAACTGGCAAACTAATAGTAATGGTATTAGCTTTTGGCAGTGGTATGGCATGTACCGTATTTTAGGCGATGTATTTGACCGTGTTGAATACGGACGTTGGAGCAGCCGCCGTAAATATAGCTATTACAACGATTACGGCCGCTATCGTTACTCAAGCCCTAAACAAATTAAAACGCAAAGTGCTTTAGAAACGCGTACGCGTCAATCGTACCAACGCCAAGGCAAACAGTTTACTAGCCCTTATGCGAGCAAAAAAACGGGTGCCTCGGGTTTAAGCCGCAGTAGTTATACACCGCCTAAAAGCCGCAGTAGCTACTCGCGTTCGAGTAGTTATAGCAACAGCTCTGGATCGGTACGCAATAGCGGTAGCAGAACCTCTCGTGGCGTGAGCCGTGGTAAGTAAAGAATAAGTTGGAGTTAGAAATATGTACGAATTTAATGGAATAACTACGTGGTCGCTACAAGCTTTGGCGATTGATTTTGCAATTATCGTGTTGTTATTTGTAAGCCTGAAATACATTAAGGGCTGGGTTTCAAACCTTCATGCAAATGACGAAATAACAGAACGCGATAACTTTGCTTTTGGTATTAGCTTTGCGGCAGGCTTAGTTGCACTTGCCATTGTATTAACGGGTGTGAGTAGTGGCGCCTTTGCTGCGTCGTTACAACAAGAAGCCCTGCAAATGCTGGGCTATGGTGTATTAGCCATTGTACTGATTAAATTAGGCCACTTTTTTCAAGACAAGGTCGCGCTTCGCAAAGTCAGCCTGCACGACGAAATTGTAAAAGGTAATGTAACAGCCTCTATTATCGATTTTGGTCATGTAGTGAGTGTGGCTATTGTGATTCGCTCTGCACTTTTATGGGTAGCAACAGAGGGTTGGCACGGGCTGCCTATCGTTATTGCTGCCTTTATTATTGGCAGTGTTGCACTACTGCTTGTAAGCCAATACCGCGTACAATTATTTAAGCGTACCAATAAAAGCGGTGATTGTTTACAACAAGCCATTATTGATGGCAATTTAGCTGTAGGTATACGCTACGCAGGCTTTTTAGTAGGAAGTGCCTTAGCTATTACTGCGGCATCAGGTATTGCGCCGTATGCGGCCGATAACATTAATGCTAGCCTGCTTTATTGGGCTATTAGCGCGATTGTAAGTTTAGTGGCATTCATCATTTTACATTTAATCACCATCAAAATAATTTTATCAGGTTGTGATATTTCAGATGAAGTTAACCGTCAGAAAAATGTAGGTGTAGGTGCTATTTCTGCTGCAGTGTCGTTTGCTGTCGGTATTACTATGGCAACCTTACTAGGCGCATAATCAGTGTCATCAACTACAACTAGCCCAAGTAAATCACGTTTACTTGGGCACGATATTTTACTAATAACTGTTATGGCCGTACTCGCTGGGTGCGGCCTTATTTATGAATACTTACTTTCGCATTACGCAGGGCGGGTACTGGGCTCTGTAGAGAGTGCTATCTATGCCATGATTGGCACAATGATAGTTGCCATGGGCTTAGGCGCATTTTTAGCCCGTTGGTTTAAAGATGCCTTTACCGCCTTTGCTTGGCTTGAAAGTATTATTGCCCTGGTTGGCATGGGCTGTATTTTGGCAATAGCCGGTGTAATTGCTGTAAGTTATTCACTTCCTCATTTGTTTTCTAGTATTTTTAATTTACCTCCCGATGTTGTGCTCAATGGCTGTGTATTTCAAAAGCTGCAAGAGTGGTCACGCTTTTTACCTTATGTGTTTGGTTTAGTACTGGGTTTATTTATTGGTATGGAAATACCGCTTATTGCACGTATTCGCCAACATGTGTACGGGCGTTTTTTAGAAAACAATGCAGGCACTATTTATGGTGCCGATTATATTGGCGCGGGTATTGGTGCGGCTATTTGGGTAAGCATTATGCTGGCGATGCCTATAATGCAAGCTGCAGCGTGGACAGCTCTTTTTAATATACTGGCAGGGCTCGTCTTTTTATGGCGCTACCATGCTCATGTGCGCTTTGCTAAGGCACTTCTGATCTGCCATATAGTGTTATTGGCACTGTTTGGGTTTATTTTAGTGATGGGAAGTAGCTGGATGAACAGCTTAAGTAATGTACTTTATAAAGATAAAGTTATTTACTCACAAGCAACTAAATACCAGCATGTAGTATTAACCGAGCGCTTAAGTAAAAACCAGCCAGCGCCTATCACCGACTTGTATTTAAATGGACGTTTACAGTTCTCGAGTATTGATGAGCAAATATATCACTCAATGCTGGTGTATCCGGCAATGCTCGCATCAAACCGGCACGATAGCGTATTAATTATTGGTGGTGGCGACGGGCTTGCCCTTAGAGATGTTTTAAAGTGGCCAGTGAACGACGTAACGTTAATTGATTTAGATGCACAGCTGCTTAATTTATTTGGCCATAAAGACGGTGATTTTACAGCGCCTGAGTCTATAAGTAAGCGGTTATTAGCGCTAAATAAACAATCGATGTTAGACCCACGCGCCAATATTATTGTGGGAGATGCGTTTTTAGAGGTTGAAAGGCTCCTTGATCAAGGTAAGCAATTTGACACCATTTTAATTGACTTACCGGACCCTAATCACCCCGATTTAAACAAAATGTACAGCGACTATTTTTATAACCATGTACGTCAATTGTTAGCTTCCGATGGCGCAATGGCTGTGCAGTCTACCTCGCCTTATCATGCCAAAAAAGCATTTTTAAGTATTGCTAAAACGGTAAAAGCGGCGGGTTTTGATTATGTTGAGCAGTACCAGCAAAATATTCCTTCGTTTGGGCAATGGGGGTGGACAATAGCCACTAAAATGGGTCAACCAGCCAGTGGGCGAATTAAAAATATAAGCGCTATGCCGGTGCCATCAAGGTGGGTAAGTAAAGAATATTTATTAGCCAGCTTTGTATTTCCTAACCAGTATTTTGAACAAGTTAAAAGTATTGAGGTCAATAGGTTAGGTTCGGGCCAGCTATATGATTACTACCGTAATGCGTGGCAGATAGAAAGCGAATTGTATAAAAATTAATAAAACATGGTTGACATAATATGTCGGCCGTGCGAATCTTAACTCAGACATAATATGTCAAACAGCAAAAAGGCAGAGACATGGAATTAAATGAACTTTCAATAAAATTAGCTTCTTTTGAAACAGAAGGCGCTAACTTTGAGTCTTTCTTGATTGCCAACCCTGGTGAGCAAGATGTTTTACAAGTCATAGTTGATGGAAACGATGAGCTTCCAATTTTTGTTACGCAAACACAAGAGCAGTTGTTATGTATTAGCTACTTGTTTGGCGAAGATGAAGTAAAAAGTGAATTACGCAACGAGTTAAACGAAACACTACTACGTTTAAACGTGCCAATTCCACTGAGTGCATTTGCTAAAATCGATAACAAATACGCGATTTTTGGTGCACTGTCGGTAAATTCATCATTAGATGATATTACCCACGAACTAGTGACACTAGCTGACAACGCTATTGACGCACTAGAAGCCGTGACCTTGTATTTAAACGATTAGTAACTAGTTAGTGGAGTTAAGATTATGAGTATATTAAAAAAATTATTTACAGCAGTACGTGGCGGCGCGCGTGAAGCGGGCGAAGCAATTGTAGATGCAAACGGCATTCGTATTTTTGAACAAGAAATAGCAGATGCGCAAAATGCACTTAATCGTGCTAAAAAGAGCCTTACAGAAGTAATGGCTAAAGAAATGCAAACTAAGCGTAAAATTAGCGCAGTTGATGCATCAATTGCTGAGCACGAAGCATATGCAGGCCAAGCACTTGAAAAAGGTAACGAAGCCTTAGCATTAGAAATTGCCGAAAAAATTGGCGACTTTGAAGCTGAAAAAGCTGAAAACGAGCAAGTATTAGCAGGTTTTAGCAATCATATTGTAGCGCTTAAACAACAAGTTAAAGACGCTGAAAAGTCAATTAAAGAAAACCAGCGTCAGCTTACTATGGTTAAAACCACAGAAAGCGTACAGCAAGCAACAATGGCGGTTAACAGCACGCTTAATACTAATAGCTCGTCTATGACATCGGCCCGTCAGTCGCTTGAGCGTATTAAGCAGCGCCAGCAAGATCGTAGTGACCAGTTAGGCGCTGCTAAGCAACTTGAGTCAGATACAAATGGCGACGATTTAAAAGCAAAAATGGCTGAAGCCGGTATTGGCGATACAAGCCCAAAAAGTGCTGATATTTTAGCGCGCATTAAAGCCAAGCAAAACGGCTAATAGTTCGTACATTTATAATAAAAGGTAATTAAGCGTGGCTTAGTTACCTTTTTTGCTTAAGGGATGCCTCATTATGTTTAATTTTTTCAAATCTAAAAAAGAGCCAGAACGTCAGCTTAACCATGCAAGTGAGCTTAAAAAAGGTGACATGTTTAGCGTTATCGATTCATTTGCGTATCCGTCGTGGTTAAAAGGGCAAACGCTGCGTGTTATTGATATTCAAACCTATCAATATCAACACAGTAGTGATACTGAGTTTGTGCTTGAGACGAACAGCGGACAGGTGGTATTTTTACAAATTGAGCAAGATGATGGCGAGCAGTGGGCTAATTTTTCAATCAAAATTCAGCGTGACGACGTAGAGCAAATATTTGGGCTAGACGAATTTGCACGTATTTTTGATGAAGAGTCGTTAACTCATATACAGGTACAAAATACGCCAGAGCAGTTTATGCAGTTTTTAGCTAAAAGCTATCAGCAAAGTGAATCGCCTTATGTGTGCTATTTCCATAACAAAGATTTTCGTGGCCAGTCATTACCGCGCTATGAGCAAGAGGGTGGCGAACCTTGTGAAATGATTTGCTTAGCATCGCCAGACGAAGGGCATGGCTTAAATATTGAAATATGGGATGGCGGTGAGACCGAAGTGTCACTAACGCTAACTCGCCCAATTACCGATATAGTCGACTTGTTTCCAGGAGATGCGAAGTGAGTGATGCTAAAGACAAGTGGTTACGTCAAGAGCAAGCCGTGCGTGCCACACAAATGGCATTTGATTTAAGCAGCGAAGTACAAAAGTCGATAAAAAAGCAGGCCATTGATCAAGAGCTTACGCCCTCAGATATGATCCGTAAAATTTTAGGCCTAGATGTAAAGTCTAAAAAAACACGTCAGCGCCTATCGTTTAATTTAAATGATGATGAAATAGCCCAACTTGCAACACGATTTAATGTCCAAAGTGATGATAAGCGAGCCGTAAAGCAACAAGTAGCAGAGTTATTAATTGCTCATACTAAAAACACTAAGTAGTTAATTTAGGTTTATATGAATATTATTTTAATTGCTTACTTAATTATTTTTGCTTTATTTGGCACAGCTGCAAGTTACTTTGTGCGATTTATTTATGCGTACTGGGTAAAAAAAGAAATGCCAATGAAATACATTGTTAAAGCAGGAATTTGTGTGGTGTTGGTGGTGGTTATTTCAGCGTTAATACCTTTTATAGGTTAACGCTGAAATTGGCGTTTGCGCTATTTTATATCAAATGCCTGGCATTGCTGATTAATACACAGGGTTTGTACCTCAAGTACCGGCGAGCAATCGGTTAAACCTTGCGCTTTGTTTTGTGCTTTTTGTTGTTGTGTAATTTTTTGGGCAACTTCTTCGGCGTGCTCTTGAGAGGTATTAAGTGTTGAATACACAACATACTTACTTGGCCCACCACATGCTCGTGCACCTACTTCGAGTACCTTACATTGAAAGCTTGCGGTGCAACTATTATCACTAACAATGTTATTAAGATCGTAGTTCAAGTCAGACAAATTCTGATTTTGCTCAGTACTTGATGATGTGCTTGCACAGCCGCTAAGTAATAGCATAGCGCTGGTGGCAACACTCACAATTGATAATTTAATTGCTGATGGTAAACAACTCATAACCTTGTCCTTAAAATACACTTACCGCTGAACCTTCAAGTTTAACACATTTATTTTCAACACACTGCGTGCTTGGCGAAGTTAAATGCTGGCACGTGCTCATCATTTCATTTTGTGTGTTGTAGGCTTTTTCAAGCGTTGTTATTTGCTTTGCAAGCGAACTGACTTGCCCCTCTTTAGCTGATTTTGTTGAGTAAACAACATAATCACTTGGTCCGCCGCAAGCTTTGCTTCCTACAGGCATAACCTTACATTGTGCAGAGGTATCGCACTGTGTATTGGCAATTAACGTATTAAGCTCGCTTTTTGCGGTTTTAATGTCGTTAAGTGATACTTCTTTTAAAGCGGTTTTTATGGGTTGTGATGCATCAGTAGGGGTTTTGTGCTTGTTTTCACTGCTGGTTTGTTGAGGTACTTCTTTATGCGGTACTTCTTTAAGCTCGTTCACCGAGTTAGTTGGTGCATCTTGCGATGTTGTTTCGAGGCATGCAGTTAAACAAAGTGGTAAAAGTAGGGCTAACAGTGGAGTACGCATAACAAACCTTGATAGTGATGAATTATTCATCACTATCATACACGGTGCATTTTTAACGGCAATAAAAACTATATTATCAAGTAATTAAAGCCGTTTTAGATTTACCTTTATAAACCGCCTTGGGTAAGTTTAGTGGGGTTAAGCAGTTTTTCTAATTCACTGCGTGGAAGGTCGGTTTCTTGCTCTGCGACATCAATAATTGGGCGGGCTTCTTTGTAGGCTTGCTTGGCTATTTTGGCTGCTTTTTCGTAACCGATCACCGGATTAAGCGCTGTCACTAAAATTGGATTTTTGGCCAGTGCTTTATCAATATTGGGCTGGTTTACTTTAAAACTCGCAATGGCTTTATCTGCCAATGCTTGGGCGCTATTAGCAAGTAACTCAATGCTTTGTAAAATATTGTGCGCAATAACAGGTAGCATTACGTTTAGCTCAAAATTACCGGCTTGGCCTGCCACAGTGATGGTTGCATCGTTACCTATAACTTGAGCGCTTACCATGGCTGCCGCTTCTGGGATCACCGGGTTTACTTTACCCGGCATAATCGATGAGCCTGGTTGCAGTGCTTCAAGCTCTATTTCGCCAAGCCCGGCGAGTGGGCCTGAGTTCATCCAGCGTAAGTCATTGGCTATTTTCATTTGCGCTACAGCGAGTACTTTTAACTGACCTGAGAGCGCTACAATGGCATCTTGCGAGCCAATATTGTAAAAAAAGTTACTGCTTGGCTTAAAGCTTATACCCACATTAGCGCTTAAGTTTTTAGCAAACTTTGAGGCAAATTCGCCATCAGCATTAATGCCCGTACCAACAGCTGTCCCGCCTTGGGCAAGCTCACATACTCGCTCTAAGCTATGGCGAATACCGGAGGCTGCATTATTTACTTGTGATTGCCAGGCGCTTAGCGTTTGCTCAAACGTAACGGGCATGGCATCCATTAAATGCGTACGGCCAGTTTTAACTATTTTGCCAACGTCTGCCTTTTTTTGCTCTAAACTCTGCGATAGTTTTTCAAGAGATGGCAGTAATTCATAAACCACGTTAATAGCACTACTTAGTGCAATGGCTGTAGGTACTACATCGTTAGAGCTTTGCCCCATATTTACATCATCGTTGGGGTGAATTGGCTCATTACCAATGCGAGTTGCAAGTGTTGCGATAACTTCATTCGCGTTCATGTTCGAGCTGGTGCCTGAGCCTGTTTGGAAAATATCAACCGGGAAGTGCTCGTAATGCTCGCCATCAATAATTTGTTGGCATGCTTGCTCAATAGCGTTGGCTTTACTTTTACTTAAGTGATTTAGCTCAAAGTTACTTTGTGCTGCAGCTTGCTTAATGTATGCAAGCGCTGTTACAAACTGTTTTGGCATAGTTAAGCCGCTAATAGCAAAGTTGTTAACTGCACGCTGGGTTTGCGCTTGGTATAGCGCATCACTAGGGACCTGTAATTCACCCATGCTGTCGGATTCGGTTCTAAAATTGCTCATAAGTCGCTCCTTAAAAAGGGTTAAATTCGTGACTGAGTACGCGAGCTTCGCGCTCAAGTTTTAAAAATTTTTCAGTATCGTTATGTGCATAGTAAAAGCGTTTTAATGCCAATAAGGGTTTATATAATTGCTCAAGGCACTGCTTACGAATGGCATTGTGTATTAGAGGGTCGCACATTTTATTGATAATTTCATGGTGAGTGCGTAATAAATATAACTCTTGTAGTAAGGGGTTACGCTGTTTTTCAAAGCTTTTAGCAACGTTTAAAGCGGTTTCTATGTAGTGAGCTACCACCATAGGCGCATGTAAGCCTGGGCGTAAGCAGTTACAAGCAAGTTCATGATGATAAGGCTGTAATGCCTGAAAGGGAGACATAAAAAAACCGATTTAAGTTAACGATAATAGTTATCATTACATTTAATCGGTTTCAGTGTAAACAGTTATTATAAAAATTATTTGCAGCGTTTAATTGAGTATCAATTATAGCCAAGGATGAATATTTGGTCTGTTTCATGTTTTTTTAGCGCCTGTTGATTTTGGTTACAGTGAGAAAGTAAGTCGATTACAGTGGCTCTACTATCACAGGTGCTACTTGGTTTTTCGGTGCTTTTTTCTGTCACTGAGACCACAGCGTCTACAGCGGTGTAAGGGGGAGTATGCATAATTTTATCCTCGTATTTAATATTGGTAATACACCCTACTTAGGGTTGATTTAATTAAAGCATAATACATACCATCGCCTTATTTTTATTTTAGTGCCATGAATTAACTCACTTTTATAAATTATCTATAAAACTTTAATTGTTCAGTGCCATTTTTTTGCGTTAATGTTGTGCAATAAGTTTCAATATTGGTGCAGGTCATGATCAAACCTTTCTCACAAGCGTGTGAAAACAATAAGGGTCCTATTTTAGAGGTGCTTAAAACGGTTTTTAATAAGACAAAATCGGTACTCGAAGTAGGCTCGGGTACGGGGCAGCATAGTGTGTTTTTTGCTGAGCAATTACCGCATTTACAGTGGTATACAAGTGATCGCCGTATAAACCATGAGGGCATAAATTTATGGCATAAGGAGGCAAATTTAACTAATTTACACGGCCCTCTTGAGCTTGATTTGAATTATGCATGGCCGGTAAATAACGTAGATGCCATTTACACAGCAAATACGTTTCATATTGTAAGTTGGCAGTTGGTTGAGCAATTTTTTAAAGGGGTTTCAACGCACTTAGCAAGCCAAGGTGTAGTGTGTATTTATGGCCCTTTCAAATACCAAGGGCAGTTTACAAGTGCAAGTAATGAAGAGTTCGATCGCTTTTTAACACAGCGTGACCCATTTAGCGGCATTCGTGATTTTGAGGCCATAGAGCAATTAGCAACACAAGCAGGCCTTACACTCATAAGTGATACAGCTATGCCAGCTAACAATCAGTTATTGGTTTTTAAACGGCAGTAAATCAGCGCACTGCGTTTTATAAATTGTCATATGTTGGCGTTCTCGCTTTAGGTAGTCGTTTATTGCTGCTCTAAAGTCGGGTTCAACAATATAGTGGCTGGAGTAGGTAAAAACAGGCTCAAACCCACGAGGTATTTTATGCTCACCTTGAGCGCCGGAGTGAAAGCAATGTAAGTTATGCTTAATCGCAAATTCAATCCCTTGGTAGTAACACAGCTCAAAATGAAGGGAGTCTATTTCTTCGCTGGCGCCCCAATAGCGGCCATACAAGGTGTTTTCACCTTGTAAGCTTAGCGTTGCTGCCACTATTTTGTTGTCTTTTTTGGCAAGCATAACAATTAGCTGATCGCTCATTAGTGCCTGTAATAAAGTAAAAAACTCAATATTTAAATACCCTAAATGCCCAGAACGTTTTAAATAAGTACGCTGATAAAACTCACAAAATAGCTGCATTGTTTCAGGGCTGAGGTGCGAGCCTTGCAGCCATTCAATGGTAATATTTTGCTGTGCTATTTTAGCTCGCTCTTTTTTTAGCGTTTTTCGTTTGCGTGCGGTGAGTGTATTTAAAAAATCGTCAAAGGTTTTAAAGCCTTTATTAAACCATTGAAACTGCACGCCTACGCGCTGCATTATATCGTCAGTACACAGGGCTTGAACTTGAACCTTTGGGCAAAAGTTAACATGCCAGCCAGACCAACCTTGCTCCACACTGGTTAAATTTAATTGCTTTTTTATGTACTCGTATACGCTTTGTGTATTCGTATGTGCAATGGCAATACGCTGGCCTTCAATGGGGCTAAAGGGCACACCGCTTAGCCATTTAGGGTAATAGGCTAATCCGTGTTGCTCGTAGGCTTCTGCCCATGCCCAATCAAAAACATACTCTCCGTAAGAGTGGCTTTTTAAATACCCAGGAGCGAGTGCGACTAATTTGTCAGCTTCATAAACCGCTAAGTGCTGAGGCTGCCAGCCTGTCTCTTTGTTCACACACTGGCTTTGCTCTAATGCATATAAAAATGCATGGCGGGTAAAAGGTTCATTACCGAATAAACGAGTCCATTCGTGTACGTCTATCTGGTTAATATCACTAAACCATTGGTGGGTAAAAGTGGCCATTACTGCTTACCTTGGGCTGCTTTATAGTGGGTGGTGGCGTTTTAAACTAAGTTAACACAAGTGCATTTATTTTGCGCATTATTGTATTAGGGCTCTTCAATTTCGGCATATTGGGCTAAGCACGCGGTTAGCTTAACCAGTTCTAGCGGTTTTGCAAGATGCTGATTAAAACCAACGGCTTGAGCATGGGCTTTATCCTCAGGCATAACATCGGCGGTCAGCGCAATAATGGGCAACTCTACCTCACTTTTAAATTGCCTAATTAGGGCGGTGGCTCTGTAACCATCCATTATTGGCATTTGGCAGTCCATTAAAATTAAGTCAAAGTGTTGCTCTTTTGCTATATCTACTGCCGCTTCACCATTTTCGACAAGATGGGCAACAATACCTAATGAGCCTAGCATGGCTTTAATTACCATTTGGTTTACGGGGTTATCTTCTGCTACTAGCACTTTTAAGGCCGCCAATTTAGTACCCGAGTATACAAGCTCGGCTTGCTCTTGTACTGGGCTGGTGCGAAGCTCAACGTCAAATTTAAACGTAGAGCCAACGTTTGGTTCGCTCTGTAATGTGACGTTACCGCCCATTAATTTACTGAGCTCTTTTACGACAGTTAAGCCCAGGCCTGTGCCACCGTATCGCCTTGATGTTGAGTCGTCTGCTTGGGTAAAGGCACTAAATAGCTTGGACTGCTGGGTAGGCTTTATGCCAATACCCGTATCTGTAACGGTTACGGTAATTTTAACTTTGTCAGTACTGATAAACTCTCCGCCAAAGTCTACATTTACTTTGCCTTGCTCTGTAAATTTTATTGCGTTGCTGCAAAGGTTTAGCACTACTTGCTCAAAGCGTAAAGGGTCGCCTACATACCAAGTATCTACCGGAAGATGACTGCTAACCTGCCAGCCAATGCCTTTATTGGCTGCACTGGCCTCAAACATTGTGTTAATACGCTTTATAATTGCATGAAGGTCAAACGCTGTGCTTTCTAGCTTAAGCTTATGTGATTCAATTTTTGAAATATCAAGTATGTCGTTAATCAGGTTTAGTAAGCTTTTAGATGAAGAGTTTATTTTGTCTAAGTAACCAATAAGAGTGTGTGCGTTGTCTTCTTTGCGCGCTAATGATGAAAAGCCAATAACTGCATTTAATGGTGTGCGTATTTCATGGCTCATATTGGCTAAAAATCGGCTTTTAGCCTGATTAGCTAAGTCAGATTGCTTTTTAGCTTGCGCAAGCGAATGGGTGCGCTCTGCGACTTTTCGGGTAAGGGCAATTTGTTGCTGATTAAAAAGCAGTAAAACAATTAAAATTAAAGCGCATACCACCAATTGCAAGGCCATTAAATACAGTGTTAATTGGTTATTATGGGGGGCAAGGTATTTTTCTTTTAAGGCTAAATGTGCATTCCATATTTGCCCACCAAAGCTGAGTTTTAGTTTCATAACACGGCTGCCCTGAGCAATATTTAAACTTTTGCCGTAGTTACTATAAAATGCGGGCTTATTTACATCTTCATAGAGCGCAATAGAAAACATCTCTGATTGTTGCTCGTTAATCGCTTGCTCAATAATATTACGCACTAAAAACACACCTGTTGCGTACCCCTTTATAATAGCTTTTTGCTGTTGTTGTTCGTACACGGGGGCAAATAGCAGATAGGCAGGCTCAGGCTCAGCTGTTTGCACTAACTGAATAATTTTAGTGCTGACTGGCTGATACCTAATTGCAGGGTTTACTAGCGATGCTTTTCTGTCTGGGTTTGAATACACATTAAAACCAACCGCTTTTTGGTTGCCATTAAAAGGGGCAATGTATTTAACGATGACCATAGGATCGTCTGGTTCAAGGGGCTCGCCGACAATTTCAAAGTCTAGGTGGTATATATCGGCAACTTCTTGGGTAAACGAAGCTCGCTCACTTTGCGCTATTTTTTGATTCCACGAAAGCGCTTTAATAAACGAATGCTGTGCCAGTAACTCGCTGGCGTAGGCGTAAAAGTCTTGTTGGTTTAAATCAGGGTTAGATTGTACTTGGCTGGCTAAGCTTTGCACCGCTATTAAACTTTGGTTGATGTAGCGATATAAGCTATTTTCAATAATGTGAGCTTCTCGCTCGGCGACTTTAACGGTATTTTGTCTGTTTTCTTGGTTATAAAGCTGAGTAGTTACTGCAACAGATACAAATAAAATACTACATACCGCTAACGTAGGCAGCGGCGATATAGGCCTATTTTGCCCCTTAAACTGAGTAAGCACCAATAGCAGAGGAGTGGCAATAATTACGCCTAATGAGTCTCCTAGCCACCAAAATAACACATTTTGCCAATGATCTTTAATATCGTATGCGGAGTTAAATTGGCTCAGCGCAATAACCCCAAAATTTGCTGAAATTAAACTAACCGCAATGCCCACAACAAAAATAAAATAAATGATACTTGCGCGTTTTTTAAAATACAGCGGGTGTCCAAGCCAATATTTAAGTAAACCAGCCCCCACCATTGCCTGCAATACAATGCCAATAGCAATATACATGGCTTGGCTGAAGGTATTGCCAACTAACACCATATCGTGAGCTGTGCTGTCAAAAATATTAAAGTTAAAAGCAAAGGCTGCTATAAAAAGCGCTGGAATGAAGCGCCACCACCACATATAGCATCCAACTAAGGCAATACCTGCAGGTAACCATACTGGGATAATTTGAGTATTAAAGGCGAGCTTAGTGAGTGAAATACCAATTAAAAAGTACGCTAATGAAAAAATTATGTAAAAGATAACTGAATGATATTTTGAGTTAAAATTTTTCACATAGCTCCCTGACTTTTTAAAAGTACTTAATTTTAAATATCAGTATAGCGAACAGTATGTTATTTGCGGTATTTTTTAATATATGTTGTAAAAGGTGTACCTTGCGCAATGTGTAAACTGCTTATTTAGCAGTTAAGGTTGTTTGCTCAGCTGCTGTTTTTGCTGCTGTAAAATAGAGATTTGTTGCTCTACAGCGCTAATTAATGCGTTATAGCGGTTTTGAATCGCTGAAGTTTTAGTGGCTATCGCATCGGCTATTGATTCGGCGCCCATTCTATTAGCTTGATCTTGAGTAACATAGCTGGCTTGTTGTTTGGCGTCGGCTAAGTCTTCTTTATAATTTTTGATAGTAAGCTGGTGGCGTTTAATTTCACGATCAATTTTTTTAATCTCAATGTAGTTATCTACAGAGGCACCAGGCATTGCGGGTGAGTTTGCATTATTGCCGTACTTATCGGCAACTAGTGGCTGTTTTAGCTTAATAACTTCTGCATTGTCAGCACAGGGTGTTTGGCTAAATGTAACGACTCCTTTAATTGTGCATTTATAAACCGTAATGTCTTGGGCTGCGTGTGTACTTAAAGCCACAAGGCCTATTAAAGGTGCAATTAAACGAAACATAATTAAACTTACGTTAGTGGAGTTGTTATTAATAATGCCGTAACTACCCAGTGTATTCAATGTGTTTTGATTCACCTCTTTTAATAAGAAATGGTGGAGAAGGAGGGATTAGCTTAATTACATCCATGTAATTAATTGCTTTGCAACGCCTGTGGCGGCTTAAACTGTTCCAGACATTTTATCGAACCCTATCGAGGGTTCTCACCCTCCTTGGATACATTGGCTGTTAAATTTCAGGCACAAAAAAACCGCAACTAAGCGGTTTTTAATAAGAAATGGTGGAGAAGGAGGGATTAGCTTAATTACATCCATGTAATTAATTGCTTTGCAACGCCTGCGGCGGCTTAAAGTGTTCCAGACATTTTATCGAACCCTAGCGAGGATTCTCACCCTCCTTGGCTACATTGGCTGTTAAATTTCAGGCACAAAAAAACCGCAACTAAGCAGTTTTTAATAAGAAATGGTGGAGAAGGAGGGATTCGAACCCTCGATAGAGCTACAAACTCTATACTCCCTTAGCAGGGGAGCTCCTTCGGCCACTCGGACACCTCTCCAACGCATAACAGATTGTATTAACGGTAGTTTATTCATACCATTAATTAAATAGTGGTGGAGAGATAGGGATTTGAACCCTAGATAGGCTACAAACCTATGCCGGTTTTCAAGACCGGTGCATTCGACCACTCTGCCATCTCTCCGTGACGCAGAATAATACTTAGGTGATACCGTCGTGTAAATAGCAAATAAACTGTTTGCTTAAAAAGTAGGCGTAATTACGGTTTTTTTTGTAAATAGAGGGAAATTAGAAGGATTTAAACTAAAAATTAAAGGGTGGCAGCAAACTAAGGGAGCTAAAGAAGCGCTTTCAATAGTGGTTAGTTGTTTACTGCCCCTGCTTAATAATCATAACAAGATTGATTATTTGTATTGCGCGGCGCTGTTTAATGCTAACTTTTTGCCCATACGGTTTAATTTAGCAAGCATTTTAGCTTTACGGTTAGTTGGTTTTACGCCAACGTGGGCTGCTGCATTTTGGTTTAGGGTGTTTATTGGGTTCATGTCTTTGCTCCAAGGTGTATGTGTTTAAATCGCGAGCATTTTGACTCTTTTTTGTTTAAAAATACAACAATATAAACTAAGGCTTGGCTATTAGTTATTTTTATCTGAATTTGCATTGTTTTGTTTTTAATTAAAACTACTAAGTGCCCATTTTGCATAGTTATTTAACCAGGGGAACAAGCTTTTAATTTGTTTTGTAAGTATTTTTTTTGTTTTTTAATGTTTTTAGTAAATTTTTACGCACTTTTATGATTAATTATTCAGATAAATTAATTTTAACTTAATTCTTATTTATGCTGGCGTACTG
This sequence comes from Pseudoalteromonas sp. 2CM28B, assembly GCF_023161935.1. NCBI lineage: Bacteria > Pseudomonadati > Pseudomonadota > Gammaproteobacteria > Alteromonadales > Pseudoalteromonadaceae > Pseudoalteromonas > Pseudoalteromonas sp. 2CM28B. The sequence continues at coordinate 76,817 of NZ_JALNTH010000029.1, read as the reverse complement.
GCTAATAGGAGGTAAATTACTTGCAGTTGTTAATAATAGTTAAACCGAGCGTAAAAAACGTGGTGTTAGAACACTTTGATTGGCTTAAAAAAACATGCCAGAAGAAAAATATTCTCTATATTACGGTTAAAACGACAGGTAATTTTGAGTACGACTTAGCAAACGTTAAATTGAATGCACAAAAAAGCCAAATAGCAGTGGCTATTGGTGGCGATGGCACGCTTAATTTGGCACTTAATGGCGTGATTAACAGTGCATGTAGTTTGGCAATATTACCTTGTGGTACGGGCAATGATTTTGCCCGTCGCTTTCATTGCTCCGCTAAACAATGGCAAAACGCTATTTTTAATGCCCCCACACACTTAATTGATGTAGGTAAAATTAATACTCGTTACTTTATTAATGTGGCTGGTGTTGGTTTTGATGCTCATGTAATTAAGCAGTTGGGTCATTTACAAAGCATGTCAGCTTGGCGCTATAAGTGGACGAGTTTTAAATCGCTCTTTACTTACAAAGCAAGCACACTAAATGGAGCATTTTTAAATAAGCAATGTAGCTATCAAAATTTAATAACTGTATTTGCGAACTCTCAGTATTTTGGTGGCGGCATTAAAATAGCACCTAGGGCGAAAATTGATGATGGACTGCTTGATTGCTACCAAATGCAAGCGGGTAGTCTTGTTGATCACTTATATAGCTTTATTAAATTAATTTTTAAGCGCCACCATACTTTAAAAAAGCTTACTTATAGCCAACTCAAACAGGCGCGTATTAATACTAAAAACTTATTAATTGAGGCCGATGGCGAGCTAGTAGGTGTTACGCCCGCGGTTATTGCTATCCAGGAGCAGGCTGTTAATTTTCATATACCAATAAAAAAGCGCCTACAGTAGGGTAGGCGCTTTTGTGTTAGTGCGTTAAAAACGCCTCTAACTGGGGACGGAGCCATTTTTAGCAACGCAGCGGCTTGCTAAAAAGGCGTTAATTCTTTTTGTGGGGGTAAGTACAATTGCATTACCCAGTAGTACTAAACTAAAGCCGGCAAAGGTGTTTGCATGCCATTCAAAGCCTTCAAAAAAGCTGCTTAATGCAACGGCCACTAACGGAAACAGCACTATGGCGTAGCTTGCCTTTTCGGGGCCAATGTTTTTTAACAAGGCAAAATAGCAGCCAAATGCAATCACAGTACCAAAAACCGATAAATACAACAGCGACAGCCAATAGCTGGTAGGGGCACTAAAACTGACCGTTATACCATTTATTAATACATACACGGCTAAACCTACTGCGCTATATAACATGCCCCATGCGTTACCCTGCAGCACACCTATTTGACGATTAGAATTACGTACACTAATCATATTGCCCAATGAAGCCACAAAGGTACCCCCAAGGGCAAGTAGTAACCCGACCAACGCCCCATTACTCAAGTCGAATTGCTGTAAATGCGGCCAAAACAGACAAATAATACCCACCACGCCGATTAGCGCGCCGCAGTAAATGCGTTTGGCAATGGGCTTTGCAAAAAATAAACGGGTGTTGACTATGTTCATTATTAGCAACATTGAAAATGCAATAGAGGCCATTGCCGATGAGAGGTAGTTTTGTGCCCAATACAAAAGCAAATAATTTAAGCCAAAGTTAGAAATGGCCAATAAAGCAAAAAAGCCATGATCGACTAACGAAAATCGCATATTAGGCTTTTTGTAGGCCACAAATAGCCACATACATGCAGCTGCTATGGCAAAGCGATAAAACAAAGAAAGCTCCACAGCAATATCGCCTAGCTGAAACGAAATTGCGAGCCACGTAGAGCCCCAAATTAACACTGTTGTGAGATATAGCGCTGCGCTTTTCATGGCAAACCTCTAAAAAAACCGATTGAGTGGTTATTTTAGGGTCTATCTGTATACTTACCATAAACAGAAAAGTATAAATGTAACCTATACAGATTTGAGGCGAGATATGCAGCCAGCTGCCAATAAGCAAAAAGCCGAGTTTTTATATCAACAAGTTATTGAGCTAATTAAAGACATGCAAGCACAAAAGGTGTTACTACCTGGGGAAAAGCTTCCTTCGCTTCGTAAAATGGCCAGTAACTTAAATATTAGCATTCCGACGGTTAAGCAAGCGTATCAAGCGTTAGAAGATCAAGGGTTAGTAGAGGCACGTGAAAAATCGGGCTACTTTTTAACGGTGCTTAACACGGTTTACAGTTTGCCAAAGCGTGTAAAACTAAGCCGCGAGCCTGTCACTGTAAATAAACAAGCATTAATAGAGCAGGTATACAGCGCTATTCATCAACCTAATGTAATTGCCTTTGGTATTGCCAATCCCGTTGCTGCCGCGCCTACCGATAAAGCTTTAGCCCGTACCATGCGTCGGGTTATGACAATTGCTGGGGCGAGTGTTATTAATTATGGCCCTATTGATGGTTTTGCTGCGCTTAAAAAGCAATTAGTGCATAGATACTTAGGCTTTGGTATTGGTGTAAATATAGATGAACTGGTGATCACCAATGGCGCGCAAGAGGCGCTGGCTATCGCACTTAAGTGTGTTACTAAGCCCGGCGATGTGGTTGCAATTGAAACCCCATGTTATCACGGCATTATTGAACTAATAGAGAGCTTAGGATTAAAGGCGCTTGAAATTCCGCTATGCCCCGACAATGGTATTTGGCTTAACGACCTAGCTCAAGCGCTTGAACAACATGATATAAAAGCATGCTTGTTTTCGACCGCCATAAATAACCCGGTTGGCAGCTTTATGAGCGATGAAAGCCGTAAGCAAATGGTGGACTTAATAGAGTCACATAATGTTGTTCTTATAGAAGATGATGTGTACGGTGATCTGCACTTTACTGCCAAGCGTGGCACGCCCGCTTTAGCGTATTCAAAAAAGGGGCTTGTGATCAGCTGCGCCTCGTTTTCAAAAACGGCTGCGCCAAGTTATCGAGTTGGTTGGTTAATAGCTGGCAAGTTTGCTGGACAAGCGCGCCGGCATAAGCGTGCATTAAGTTGCTCTGCCTCACTTATAAATCAGTGGACGCTTTCTGAGTTTATAGCCAGTGGTGAGTATGACCGTAATTTAAAAGTACTTAGGCAACGCTTACGTAATAACAAAGAGCGCATGCGGTGGTGCTTATTAAACGCGATGCCTAAAAATACACGTATTAGTGACCCTAAAGGTGGGTGTGTTATTTGGCTTGATTTAGGCCAAGGGGTAGACAGTCAAAAGTTATTTTTACTGGCGTTAGAAGTTGGTATTAGCATAACCCCCGGACTTATTTTTTCAGCAAGTAATAAGTATAAAAGCTGTATTAGGCTAAGTTACGGGGTGCAGTGGAGCGAAAAAATAGAGCAGGCTATTACCACGTTAGGTGCGCTGGCTCACACGCTAAAAGAATAAAAAAGCAGCACCTAATATACAAGTGCTGCTAAAGGGATGTTAAATACGGTGCGGTGTATTAATTTTGTTTAATGGTAAATAGCTCGTAGCCTTTTAGCTGCGGTAACTGCGCTACTAATTGCTCTTCTTGCTGTGCAATGTTGGCAAAGCTGTCGCATAAAGAGTTGGCACGCTTTTCAAGCGCACTGGCATGCAGCTCTACTTTTTCTTCTATTTGCGCGCCCATATTTTCCATGCGTTGCTCAAATGCATCCATATCTCCACCCGAACCAAGCAGCTCAGAGCCTAAAGCAACTAAAATACTGCCCATTGATTGCATAACGGCAGACTCAACCACGGTTTCTATTTGCTCCTCAAATTGGTGTTCAAAGTTTTCACCAAATTGATTAAAGCTTTGTTGGCCCATTACAAACGTACCTTGTTGATAAAAGGTGTTTTCTACTTCAAGTCTTATATCGTCCATCAGGCCAGATAAGTCATCAAGGCCATCAATATTAAATGCGTTAGCTACTTCCTCTAGTGCTACACCGGCTATTTTTACTCCGTCTAGGGCAATATTAGCGACCTCAGGTAGCTGCGTACGTAAGTTGTCAGAATACTGGGTAAGCGCTTGGCGCTGTTCGCTATTAATGGATACTTGTTCGCCATTTATAGTTAAGTTGCCATTGCTGTTAAAGCGCATGAATTGATTAGATGCGGTAAAAATTTCTAATTCGCTAGGTTTAATGCGTACATCGTTTTTGAACTCTACATTGCACTGCTCATTGCTAAACGAAATGCCCGCATTGTTATCGTTATGTGCCATTGCAGCGGGTGTACAAATTAAAGCGCTTACTAATAGTAAATTTTTCATGTTTATTCTCTAATAATTGTTGATGACAGCTAAGTACAAACAAGTTTGGTGCCATTATTTATTTTTATTTTAAAACAGTAGGTTATGAAATTTGTGTGTTTTTAATGATTTTTAATTTTGATAAATAAACTACTTTTTAGTCAAAAACACTAAAAATAAATAAATGATAAATTTTATTTGTCGAAACGATAAAAAACTCTCACTTTCCACTTTCTTAATTTAGCGCTATTTATTCACAATATTGACATGAAGGCTATTTACGATAGTCACGTGGCTTTATTTTGGTGCTAATTTGTTCGTATTTTAGCGCTAAACATTTTTTTAATTTACCAAGTGCAGGAATAAACCTGAGTTGGTCTCAAACACTTTATGGAGTGGGTTGTGGGTAAGACATTTAGTTACGATGCGCTAGATGATGATTTTGTTGAAGACGAGTACGAAATGGTCGGGCGTAATCAGCATGACAAAAAAAAGCAAAAGGTGAAAAAGAAGTTGGAAGATTACCTTGAGCAAAAACGTTTGCGTAAAAATCTAGGTGAAGACGACTTAAACGATTACATAGACTAAATTGTGCTAGTTAAAATAATGCGCCTTTTTATTAGGGTTTGAATGTGCGTTTACGCATGTTTAAAGGCTAAACATTGGCAATAAAGAGGCTTTATGCCTCTTTATTACTTATTGTGTACTTAATTTAGCGAGTGCTTGTTGAATAGTGGTTTCTAGCTTTTCTGGTTTTGTAAAAGGCGCATAGCGCTTGATAGGTGTGCCATCGGACGCTATCAAAAACTTGGTGAAGTTCCACTTTATTTTGCGTGTTAAAAAGCCGGGTAAGGCCGATTTTAAATACCTAAATACAGGGTGGGCGTGACGACCGTTTACATCCACTTTAGCGGCCATTAAAAAGCTTACCCCGTAATTGATTAAACAACCTTGTTGTATTTGCGTTGCGTCGCCTGGCTCTTGCTGACCAAATTGATTACATGGAAAACCAATAATAACCAATCCGCTTTTCGCGTACTTACTATGAAGAGTTTGTAGCGACTCGTACTGCTTAGTAAAACCACACTCACTTGCGGTATTAACAATAAGCACAACCTTGCCTTCAAAGTCGCTAAAATTAATTGTTTTACCGTCTAACGCAGTAGCCGTTAATTGATGAAATTCATGCATGATGGATGCTTTTTTATTGTTGTTAGTTACATTCTACCCGCTGTAGCGCGTTACTAAAAGTATAAAATTTAGGCTTGTTAATACCGCGCTTAACTATGCGCTAATGGGTTGGCTGTTATTTAGGGCGTGTTGAACTTTGCGGATTGAAATTTGTTCAACCTAGGGGCGCTCAAATCGCGGCGCGAGGTTTGTAACCTAGTGGGCTAAGTAAAAACCGAGCAACAAAGAGTTTATCGCCCCTAGGCAGAACCCAAAGGGCAGCGCATGTTTGGCATTTATGCTACGTTATCGCCTATTTATGGGGAATAACCACACTTCACAGGCTCTGCCTTGCCTAAAAACCAAACATACTGCTGCAAATTCAAACGCCAAAGGTCAACACGCTCTAGTTTAAAATTAAAAATAACCCCATACTGGCAAGCGTTGTGTAATAAATATTATGTGTTTTATAGGCAACAATAATGGCAACGATGGCTGCGCTTAAATAAGGGTTGTGCCAGTTAAGGTTGAGCCCGTCTTCATTTATAAAAATAATGGGTACCCAAATAGCGGTTAGTACAGCGGGTGCGCTAAAGCTTAAAAACTGCTGCATTTTAGGGCCCACTTTAAAACCAAGGCGTTGATGTAAAAATAAGTAACGAGTAAAAAAGGTAATACACGCCATTAATAATATAGTGAGCATCATAATGGGCTGTCCTTTTTTTGTGTAAGCCTTGCAGTAAAGTAGCCTGCACTCATTGCAAGTAGAGCAGCACAAACCAACCACAACTCAAACCCCGTGCTTTTTAAAACTGTGGCGCTAATACCCGCAACAATCACAGTAACCAGCGAGGCTAAATTTTTTATGCCCGGTACCACAAGCGCAATAAATGTAGCTGCAATAGCAAAGTCGAGCCCTAAATTTGTTAAATCAGGGAGCACACTTCCTGCAACTATGCCTATGAGTGTCCAAAGGTTCCATGCAATATAAAAACTAAAACCCGCGCTTAAAGCGTATATTAGGCGCGCTTTTGTTTTATAGGCTTTGCGGTGATGCGAAAAGGCAAACAGCTCGTCGGTTAGTACAAAACTTATTGGTAAGCGCCACCGTAATGGCTGTGAAATAACTTTATGGCGTACGGCTAAACCGTATAAAAAATGCCGAGAGCTAATAATAAATGTGGTAAATAGAATAGTCAGTAAAGGGGTGTTACCGGCCATTAGTTCAATTGCAACTAATTGTGCAGAACCCGCGAATACAAGTAATGACATTGCTTGTGTTTCAAAGGCACTAAAGCCATTTTGAATCGCTAAAGAGCCACATAATATTCCCCAAGGAACGACCGCCAGGCAAAGCGGGAGCATATCAAAAAAACCTTTTAATACTGCGCGTTTAGTTATATTCATTAATACAAGTAAGTAATAAGTTTGTGCGTTTAGTGTGCCATAAATAGCGCTTTATGTAATATCATTAATGCAGCGGTAGTAAAACTTTGGAATAATGGCTTTAGTATCAAAATAATGTGCCAGAGCCTGGCAACTAGTTGAGGATTTATATGCAAAGTATAAAAGTATGGGATGGCTTTATAAGAAGCTTTCATTGGTTATTAGTGATTAATATTGCTGTGCTTTACTTTAGCATTGACGAGGGCATGATTGAGCTTCATTTTGTGGCTGGCTTTTTCGCAATCGCATTAATAGTGACCCGTTTAGTTTGGGGGCTGGTGGGCAGTAAAACGGCAAAGTTAAGCGCGTTACTGCACTCGCCAATAGCAGTATTTAAAGAGTTTAAAAACCCCAGTAAAGGTATGGGTCATTCGGCGCCAGGTAGCTACATGGTTTTGTTGTTTTTTGTACTCATTATAGTGCAGTTAGTGTCCGGGCTAATGAGCAGTGATGGCATTTTGACTGATGGGCCTTTGGTTGAGTATGTGTCGAGCTCAACAGTTGATTTTGCAAATTGGCTGCACAGCCTTAATTTCGATATTTTATTTTATGCCATTTGCCTGCATGTTACAGCCATTGTTGTGTATAAAATAAAAGGAAAACCACTTGTCAAAGCAATGATCACCGGTAAACAGGCTAACAGCGAGCAAGCCACTCAAACTAATATAGACAACACGAAAGCTCCTTGGTTGGCGTGGGCTATTTTTGCTGGATTGTTAGTGCTACTGGCTGTTACGTGGGGCAAAGAACCACTTAGTTATTTGCTAAGTTAATAGCTAACAAAAAAACAAAACGGCGCATAAAGCGCCGTTTTAGTGTGCATTGTTTTAATTGTAATTAGTCTTTAAATTGCTTATGGCAATCTTTACAGCCTTTGGCCCATGCGCCAAATGCTTTACCAATTACCGCTTTATCGCCAGATTGAGCTGCTAAAGCTAGCTTATCTGCATTGGCAGCAAAGGCATTGGCTTTTTTAACAAAGGTTGCATTATCAGACCATACATCAGCTAATGCTGCTGTATCACCTTTATCAGTGCCTTCGTAAAACGCTTCCCATGGCATTTTAGAAAGGGCTGCTGCGTTATTAGCGCGCATTTTAAATTGCTCTGCATCAAAAGGAATTTTACCTTTTAGCATCGCGCCCATATCGCTAATTTGCACTGAAATCATAGAAAATGCAGCTTGACGGTATTCAATAGCATCACTTGGCTCTTTAAATGCAGTATTTGCAGATACGCTAAGTGTACATGTTGCTAAAGCAACCCCTGCTAAAAATTGTTTTAATTTCATGTTTTGCCCCTGTAAGAAATTATATCTACTAATCAGACATCTTGAATCGATTATATATTTTATTCAAGTGAAACTTTAATGTCTCGCAGCTTGTTTTCTGAATATATCATTACACCTTGTCAGTTTATTGTTAACGACTGTAAACGGTGAGTTGCTATTAATACCCCTGTTGTGTACCTTGAGTCATCATAAAAATAATTAACGAAGGAAGTTTATGAAGCATAATATTTTTAAAATGTCGGCACTTTCTGCCGCAGTAGTTATGACGCTAGCAGGGTGTGGTGGCAGCGACAATGACAATAATAGCCAAGTTGCTGTAGTAACTGATGTTGCACCAAAAGCAAGCGATGTAGCCGTTGCCGGTTTAAAGCAATGGGTACCTGTAACTGCTGAGTTTAATGCAAGTGATAACGATGGCGATACACTTAGTTATACATTTACTGAAAATGGTGAAGCGGTTGAAGCGCAAAATGGCGTATATACTTTTAGCCATGGCTTACTAACAGTTGAAGGCGATACCTTTACTTACGTTCCTGTTTCAGGCGAAGACGCGGTAATTGATTACACCGCTAATGCAAATGGTAAGTCGGCGTCTGCGCAATTAACAATTAGTGATATTGCAACTGACCCGTTAGCTAATCAGCAATGGCACCTGCGTAACACAGGTCAAAAATCGTACGCTCTAAGCGATGAAATGAAACAAGGCCTAATTGATTTATATGTCAACCAATTAGGTTACAGCGAAGAAGAAGCGCAAACTATTTTTGACGAGGATTTTGCTGAATCAGAAGCAGAAGAATTGGTTGCTGGCGAAGATATGAACGTAGCAGCTGCGTACGCTCAAGGTGTTACAGGTGCTGGCGTAACGGCGGTTGTTGTTGACTCTGGTATGGAAATTCGTCACGAAGACTTAGTTGATAACGTGTTACCAAACCGTTCTTTAAATTTAGATGTTGATGTGTTGGATCGCACCGACCCTACTAGCCTGTCAAATAGCGGCGACCACGGTACCAGTGTTGCAGGCTTAATTGCAGCGAAAGGTTGGAATGGTAAGGGCGGGCGCGGTGTTGCACCAGATGCTGGTCTAATTGGCATGAACTACCTAGGTGGCGATAAAATTGAGCAAACTGATTTACTCGCGCATGGTTTCCCAGGTAGCGGTATTAGCACATCAGAAAATATTTCTGCGTTTAACCGCAGCTACGGTATTACATTCCCAACGTTTATTGGCTACTCAGAGCTAGATGAAGCTATCGAGTCATACCCTAACCTTAACCTTCGTGATGGTAAAGGTGCCCTAAACATGAAATCGAGCGGTAACTCGTTTGTCGATGGTAGCGGTGAAGGGTCATTATGTGCTGATAACGGCGCAAATGAGCTAGGCCTTACTTGTTATAACGGCGCGTTTGAGCCAAGCCAAGGTCATCCATATTACTTAAGCGTTGCAGCTGTAAATGCTGATGGTACGCATACAAGCTACTCAAGCGGTGGTGCTAACTTAATGGTTTCAGCCCCTGCGGGTGAATACGGGCGCTGGGCACCTGCCATGGTAACAACTGACCAAATGACCTGTATTAACGGGTACTCAGGCTTTAATGGTAGCTCGATTACGGCATGGGCTGCAGCATATGGCGAAGACTTTGCTGCATCGCAATACCCATTCAACTACCCAGGACATGAAGATAACGCTAGCTGTAACTATACCTCAACGTTTAATGGTACTTCTTCGGCAGCACCTAATGCGTCAGGTGTAGTATCACTGATTTTATCAGCTAATTCAGAGCTAACATGGCGCGATGTTCGTCATATCTTAGCTACTACAAGCACAGTTAACGATGCAGAAGATGAAGTTGTAACGCTTAGCGTTGGTGAAGGTGAATTTGTAGCGCATGACGGCTGGGTTGAAAATGCAGCAGGCTATAACTTTAATAACTTATATGGTTTTGGACGTGTAGATGCTGGTGCTGCAGTTGCGATGGCAAAAGAGTACGACGTAGCATTAGGTGAGCAAGTTATTACAGATTGGAGTGGTGTTGGCTCTGTTGTTGAAGAAGATGCCCTTACGCTAGAAATCCCAGATAACAGTGCCGCGGGTGTTACACAGCAAATCACTGTTGAAGAAGAGCTAAACATTGAAGCAATGCAGTTTAAGTTTGATGTGAGCAATACTGAAATGGGCTTTGGTTTAGCGGATGGTACGCAAACCTCTGCTGGTACCGATTTAGCAATTGAAGTGACGTCTCCATCAGGCACACGCAGTGTATTACTAGCGTCTAAGCAAGCTCTATTTTACCCAGCTTATAGCTTTACTAACGGTTGGAACACAGGCTATGTTTTAAAAGATGCGGTACTACTGTCTAATGCTTTCTATGGCGAGACAACAAAAGGTACTTGGACTATTCGTGTTCTTGATGCAGCAGCAGATAGCTTTGCATTCAGCGATGGCGGGGATAACGGACTTGGTGCCGTAGGTATTTCAAATAACCGTGCCGCAAGCGTTTTAGAAGGCGTTTCGTTGAGAGCATTTGGTCACGCAGGTCAAGAGTAAGGAATATAGATATGAAAATGAATAAATTAGTTATTTTAGGTGCTGCTGCGTGTATTTCTCTAAGTGCAACAGCGAGTTCAGTAGCAGATAAAAAGCTGCAACTTCCAAAAAAGCCGGTAAATAGTGTGAAATACAGCAAAACCGACTTTGGCTCTTACGTTGTAGAAAAAAACTTACGTTTAGTACCAACAAGTGTTGCTGCTGATGAGTATGTTGTTTCTACCAAAGGTGAGATGGCGGTTGTTGAGTCTTCTGAGGCTTCATCGTTAGTAACAAAAGGTACACTGGTACGTAATGTCCTAACAAACAACTTAACGTCGCTTTCTGGCAATATTACTGTTTTGCTTAAAGATGGCATGAACGCAACAGAGGTAGCTCAGCTGTCTGGCTTAAAGGTAGTGTCTGTTTTCCCAGGTACTAAAATAGCGGTTTTAGCTGTTAATGAGGGTCAAGATATTTTAGCTGCTGCAGAGCAATTAAAGTCAACTGATTATACTAAAGAAGCGCGAATTGAAGTGTTAGAGACTATTTATACTGCACAATAAAATTAAAATGTTGTGATAAAAGCCCGAGAAAATCTCGGGCTTTTTTATTGCTAATCGTTAATATCAGCAAATATCATCCCTCGGCGCATACTACGTGTGGCCAAAAATACCTCGCCAAGTAACGACATAAAACCACATATTAATAAGGCCATTGCAGCCACAAAACAGCTGGCAATTGTTACCCCTAAATTAATAGACTGAATGTGTGATAAAAACAACAGCATAACCACAGCGCATACTAGCAAGGCGCTTAGCACGCTCATACTAAAAGCAATATGAATACATCGAGAGCGCTTTAACAGGGCTCGCAGCTCTGTGGCTAGGGTTTTATTAAAGTCTTCATCGGTGCTTACCTTGAGTTTTCGCTCAAGTTGTCGCGCACGGTCAGTAATGCGGGCTAAGCGATTAGATAAAACCCCGAGCGTGGCAGCAATACCCGTAATTAAAAAGACTGGGGCGACGGCTGTCTGAATTACTTTAGCCATGGTTAAAATATTTATAACGTCGTTACTCATTCATTTTCCATAGAGAAGTTAGGTTTTGTTTACAGTGATTTACAAATTACAGAAAGAGAAAAACTTATTTAAAATTAGTTTGTTGTGATGTTTTTGCGATGCTATTCCTGCAGTTTTGTAATCCACTTGTAATTGAGTTGTTGCTAGCCTGAGGGCTGTAGTTCTATATTAAAATCACAATTCTAATCACATTGAATTGAGTAAATACAATAATATAAAACTCACTCCAGGGGAAATAATGTCTAATATAACACTGAAAAGAACCGCTATTTCATCAGCTATAGGTTTAGCTATGATGTCATACGGTGCAGCCGCCGCACCTGATTTATCTAAAGGATATGTCCCAGAAACATCAAGTGTAAAAACATACTCTCAAGATAAAACCATTTCTACTAAAGCACGCTATATTATCCAGCTTGAAGACGAGCCGCTAGCAACCTACAAAGGCGGCATTGCAGGGCTTGAAGCAACCTCTGCAGCAGTAACTGGGGATAGTAAAGTTAATCTATCTTCAGCACCTGCGTTAAAGTACAGCAGCTACTTAAAAGCAAAACAAAAAAGTGTAGCGCAAGTAGCCGCATCTGTTAGCGGTGGCTCAGTTTCACATTCATTTAGTACGTTATTCAACGGTATTGTGGTAGAAGGTGAGCAAGGTCAACGTGAAAAGCTCGCTAAACTTGCGGGTGTAAAAAAAGTATTTTTAGATACTGAGTACCACACATTAATGGATGCTTCTATTGATGTGATTAGAGGCGTTGAGGCATGGCAGGCGCTTGGTGGTCAATCTGAAGCTGGTAAAGGCGTTAAAGTTGCTATTATTGACTCGGGTATTCGCCCAGAAAACCCTATGTTTTCAGATGTGGGTTTTGCAGCTGCAGAGTTTAGTGAAGAAGAAGCGGCTTACATCGCAGAAAACCCCGATTACTGTCGTATAGAGGGTGGTGAAGCCGATTTTTGTAATAATAAATTAATAGTGGCGCGTGCATTTGGCCCAACACCAAGCGATGTTCACCCTGATGAATATATTGGTTCTCCACTCGGTTACGACGGTCACGGAACGCATGTTGCTGGTACTGCTGTAGGTAACCCAATTGAAATTACTTACCAAGACAATAACGTGTCAATTTCAGGTGTTGCACCAGCGGCACAGTTAATGGCTTATAAAGCGCTTTGGCACACAGCCGATGGACGAGGCAGCGGTACTACCGTTGCACTAATGGGGGCATTAGAAGCGGCCATTAAAGATGGCGCAGACGTAATTAATAACTCGTGGGGCGGTGGTGCAGGTGGTAATCCATCAAGCAGTGCATACAGTGATTTATTCACAGCTGCAGAAGAAGCGGGTGTAGTGGTTGTAACTGCAGCGGGTAACGATGGTAACGGCGCACAAACAATTGGTTGCCCTAGCTGTATTGAGTCTGGTTTAACAGTTGCCAATACGCAAACAGGGCGTTTCTTCTCTCAACAAATTGAAGTGGCAGGTGAAACCTATTTAAGCATTGAAGGAAGCAATGGTTTATTAACAGACCCTATTTCACTTCCTATTATTTCGGCGCAAGTGATTGCTCCTGATAATTTTGAAGGGTGTGAAGAGTTTGCTGAAGATATCTCATTTGCAGACTCTGTAGCATTAATCTCTCGTGGTAGCTGTGCGTTTTCAGCCAAAGCTGAAAATGCGGCGAAAGCAGGTGCAACAGCGGTAATTATCCACAACAATGTTGCTGGCGGTGCAATGGGCATGTCTATGGATGACGCCACAATTCCAGCCTCAGCGATTAGTCAAGAAGATGGTTTAAGCTTGGTTGAGCTGTTAACTGCAGCTGAAGAGCCGGTTATTGCTTCACTCGACCCTAGTGTTAAAAGAACAATTCAAGAGAAATTTACTGATGCAGTAAACTCTTCAAGTTCGCGTGGTCCTAATGGTGAGCCTAGCTTCTTAAAACCTGATATTGCAGCGCCAGGTACAGATATTTTATCTGCGTACTCGCCAGATGAAGGTAATGGTATTACCTTTAATGCCATTACAGGTACAAGTATGGCAAGCCCTCATGTTGCTGGTGCAGCAGCATTGATGAAGCAAGCTCACCCAGAGTGGAATGCGGTACAAATCAAAACGGCGCTTATGAGCTCATCTAAAATGGATGGCCTACATAAAGAAGACTTAGTAACCAAAGCTGATGCATTTGATGTAGGTGCCGGTCGATTAGATATGCCTAATGCGCTAGAGGCAGCACTTACATTTGATCATGGCTCTTACGCTGACCCTAGTTGTTTAAGTGTTTGTAGTTTCTCAAATACCGTGCAAAATATGACTGATGTTGCTGGTGAGTGGACTGCAAAAGTAGTAACTGATATGCAAGGCGCTGAAATTACAGTTTCGCCTAGCACCGTTATGCTTGGCGCGCATGGTTCTACTTCAACGGATGCAGAAGGTACAGAAACAAGCACTGACATGGCTGAATTTAACTTAGATATTGATTCAACATTTAACGATGTAAAAGGTTGGAACTTTGGCCACGTAGTGTGGACTCATACTGAGACAGGTCAAATCGCTCACTTACCATTTGCTATTTACGATAACGAAGCAACAAATAGCAGTGTGTTTAGTGCAACAGTCGATGCCGATTCTTTAAATTCTTCTACTCCTGCAAAAATAGGAGTGCAATTTAATAATACTCTGTTCACTGACGAGCTATCAGTAAATGTAAAACTTGACGAAAATGCGGAGCTTCTTAAAGGTGCTGCCCCTGTTGTTGAAGTGACTAATGGTGCAGGTGAAGTAACATTAAGTGAAGACAATAAAGAGCTAACCTGGACGGGTACATTGGGATCAAAAGAATTTGCTATTAACAGCAGTGATTTCTTAGGTACCTTCTCATTGGCTGATGAAGGCATTGAACCACAAGCATGTCCTGACGGGTGTGATGAGATAACCATTACGGTTGAAGCTGACTTTATTTTTGATGGGAAAGAGTACTCAGCATTTACTATCTCAGATAACGGCTTTATTGCTGTTGGTGCAGATGTAAATACAACTAACTCTTGGAGCCCTCAAGCAATGCCTAATGCACGTACACCTAATGGTGTTATTGCGCCGCTTTGGGCTGACTTTGATTTAGCTGGTGGCACGAGCGGTGGCGGTGATCTTTATGTGGCTAAATTTGATAGCGGCTATGTAGTTGTAGAATGGCATGACGTTGAGCTTTGGGGTAGTTCTTTAGGTGATAAGTACACGTTCCAAGTGATCTTAAAAGAAGGCACTGATGAAGTTCGTATGAACTACATTGATGTGCCTGCTTTACCTGCGCCTTACTCAGCGGGTGTAGAGTCTGCTGATGGCAACGTAGGTGCAATGCTGGACACAGTTCCAACGGGTAATGCTATTGGTAGTGGCTACTTAGTCGATCAAATCAAAGGCGGTGTTGTTGATATTCAATATCAAGCCTTTGCAAAAGATCGCAGCCATTACACAGCCGCAGATGCAGTAGAAGTTGATGAAGAACAAACAGTGACTATTGATGTATTAGCTAATGATATGGCTGAGTCGCGTTTTGTATTTGACGCAGTAGCCTCTTCAGAAACAGAAAACGCAGAATTCTCTGCCCATAAAGGTGTAAGAATTAAAGGCAGCTTAGTGGCATCAACTGTTGAGGTGGTTTCTGCACCTGCAAATGGCTCTACAACCGTGAATGAAGATGGCACGATTGATTATACGCCAAATGCACAGTTCTCTGGTGAAGATAGCTTTACATACACAGTGCGTGAAGCATCAGGCACTAGCGCCGAAGAAACTATGGTATCAATCGTTGTTAACGATACCATTGCAGACCCTCAGCCAGTGACGCCAACACCAGAGCCTGAAAGCAATGGTTCATCGGGCTCACTAGCTTGGTTAACATTACTTGCTGCGCCGTTTGCATTTATGCGTCGTCGTAAACAAAAGTAATTTTATAACTAGCACGTTATTTTAAAGGGAGCCTCGGCTCCCTTTTTACATAGCTTCACAAACTAAATTACACCACGCTTTATTATTAGGTATATTTAATAGCACCAATAATAAAAACCATAGAGATTTCATAATGATTCGTTCTTCATTCACGCTAGCCGCGTTATCACTCGCTGTGCTAGCCGGGTGTGATAATGCGCCAAAAAGTACACCTTCAGATACAGCAACTACTATGCAAACACAACAAACAGAAAAACCAGTGAGCGCCGTGGCGCCAATTGCTAAAAAAGTACCTCATGAAATGACGATTCATGGCGATACGCGTATTGATGATTACTACTGGTTGCGTGATGACGAGCGTAAAGCGCCAGACGTTATAAGTTACTTAAATGCTGAAAACGCTTATACCGAGGCAATGCTTGCGCATACTCAAACATTGCAAGATAAGTTATTTGAAGAGTTAAAAGGGCGTATTAAAAAAGACGATGACTCGGTGCCTGTTAAAAAAGGCGACTATTTTTATTCATCACAAACGCGTGGCGAAAACGAATACCCTACCTATGTTCGCAGTAGCGATTTTAAAGGCACTGATCAGCAAGTTATTTTAGATGTAAATGCGTTGGCCAAAGATCACGACTACTTTGCTGTAAGTGGCTTATCTGTAAGTACTAACGGAAATTTAATGGCGTACGGGGAAGACACCGTTAGCCGTAGAATTTACACCATAAAGGTAAAAGATTTAACCACAGGCCAATTACTCGAAGACACGCTTGAGGGAACAAACGGCGGCGTTATTTGGGCAAACGATAATAAAACCTTTTACTACATTAAAAAAGATGCACAAACCTTACTTGGCTATCAAGTTTTTCGCCATACGTTAGGTACACCGCAAAGCGATGATGAACTTATTTACGAAGAAGCTGATACAAGTTATTACACGGGTATTAGTAAGAGCAAAGATGGCTCAGAAATATATATTTGGCACAGCAGCACCAATGCCTCTGGTATGTCGGTACTCAGCGCAGATGATAATAAAGCAAAACCTAAGCGCTTAATTGAGCGTGAAGACGACCTAGAATACAGTATTTCAAAGCTTGGCAATACGTATTACATCGTCACTAACTTAAATGCGGTTAACTTTCAGCTTATGAAGGTGGATGTAGATAAAGCGCATGATAAAGCAAATTGGCAAACGGTAATTGCGCCGCGCGATGATATTAAACTAGAAGGCGTTGATTTATTTAAAGACTATCTTGTATATCAAGAGCGAGAACTGGGTCAGTCGCGCCTTATTGTTCGCCATTTATCGACTGGAGATGAGCACACGCTAAGCTTTAACGACAGTGCCTATACCATTGCAAGCTATGGCAACAACGATATAAACAGCGACAAATTACGTGTTTATTATACCAGTATGACGACACCGGTTTCGTCGTACGATATTGACCTTAAATCAGGTGATAAAACCCTACTTAAACAGCAAGCCGTGTTAGGTGATTTTAACGCAGATAACTATGCCTCGGAGCGTATTTTTGTAAATGCGCGCGATGGTATAAAAGTCCCCGTAAGCTTAGTGTACCGTAAAGATACATTTAAAAAAGAAGGGACTAACCCGTTACTGCAATATGGTTATGGCTCGTACGGCGCCACCATGGACCCTACTTTTTCAAGCTCACGTTTAAGCTTATTAGACCGTGGCTTTGTGTTTGCTATAGCGCATGTGCGTGGTTCGCAAATGTTAGGCCGCCCATGGTATGAAGACGGAAAGTTATTAACTAAAAAGAACACTTTTAACGACTTTGTTGATGTAACCAAATCATTAGTGGCACAAGGTTATGGCGCAAAAGACGAAATATTTGCCTACGGTGGTAGTGCTGGTGGTTTATTAATGGGCGCGGTGGTTAACCAAGCACCAGAGCTATATAAAGGGGTGGTCGCAGCAGTACCTTTTGTTGATGTAGTTACCACCATGCTTGATGCAAGCATACCACTTACTACCAATGAGTATGGTGAGTGGGGTAACCCAAATGAAAAAGAGTACTACGATTACATGCTGTCGTACTCGCCGTATGATCAAGTCTCAAAGCAAGCGTATCCTAATATGTTAGTGACTACCGGTTTACATGACTCACAAGTTCAATACTTTGAACCGGCTAAGTGGGTTGCAAAGCTGCGTGACTATAAAACAGATGATAATAAACTGCTGTTTAAAATAGATATGGAAGCCGGCCATGGCGGGGCGTCTGGTCGCTTTAAACGCCTAGAAGATACTGCGCTAAACTATGCATTTATGCTTGATTTAGCCGGTATTAAAAACTAACAAAATCAAAATTAAGTAATGTCCTAAAGGTATAGCCGTTGGCTATACCTTTATTTTTTGCGGCAAGTTAAAGCTAAACATAGTGCCTTTGCCCAGCTCACTTTGTACATTTATTTCACTGTCCATAAGTTTTAGTAACCCCTTACAAATAGCCAGCCCTAAGCCACCTTGTTGGCGCCCTTCGTTATTTGAATTTGAAGCCTGGTAATGCGGATTAAAAATTGCGTTTAGCTCATCATGCTTAATACCCACGCCGGTATCAGAAACCTGCACAAATAATTGCTTTTCATCAATACGCTTAACGTTTACAGCTATGCTGCCGCCTTTAGGTGTGTGCCTTATTGCGTTATCAATTAAATTACTTAAAACACGCTCAAGTTTTGCAATATCGGCTACAACAGGAAAATCGCAAATTGCAGGCTCTACCGTTAAGTTAAGGCCTTTTTTCTCGGCGGTTAGAGAAAACTTAGCAATGCAATCGTAAATAAGCTCACCTAAATTAAAGGTTTCTTTGTGTATGCTTATTTCACCGTTTTCTAAATGGGCTAATTCAAAAATTTGTTCAATAAGCTGTTTAAGCTGCGCGCAGTTATTAAGGGATACATGTAAGTATTCTTGTTGTTCTTGAGCGCTTAATTGTGACCCCGATTGATTAAGCACCTCTAAAAACCCCTGCAAGGAGGCTAAGGGGGTTCTTAAATCGTGAGATAAGTGGGTAAGCAACTCCTTGCGCTGTTTATCGCTTTGCTCAAGTGCTTTAAATTGCTCGTCAATTCGGGTAACCATAGCTTGAATGTTACGGCCTAAACTGTGCACTTCGTTACTTTTTTGAGTTGAATAGTTACTGAGCTTGGTATCGGTAAGGCTGTAATTAGCTGCTTCAATATTGCTTACATCACGGGCTAATCGCTGAATAGGGTTAGTAAAAAAACGCAGTAAAATAAGCATCGCAATCAGTAAAAATGCAAATGCAGCTCCAAGCCATAATGCGGCAAGCCATAGTTTGTCATTATTTTTAATTGTGTTTAAAGAGGTATCGTAAGCTTCACCGCCAATAATTACATACAAGTACCCTTGCAGCTTATCGTTATTAAAAACAGGCGCTACAGAGAATATTTTTTGCTGCGCTTTATTTCTTGGATCATCACCATAAATTGGCGCTGCAGCTGGGTTGTTAATCAGCTTTTTTAAAGGGGCTAAATTAATATGAGTGCGTTTAACTTTACCAGGCTTTGCTGAGTAAGTGAGGATTTTTCCGTTTTCATCCACAAAATAAAACTCAAATGCGGGGCCTAATAACATTAAGGTATGAAATAGGTTTTCTAGGGCTGCGTAGTCGTATACACCCTCTTTTATTAATGGGTTATCTTGTACTAAATGCTCAGCAAGGGCTAAGTGCAGGTTTTGCTCGCCATGATGTTTTGAGGTGAGCTCTAGTTGTTTACTCCAGCTGTAAACGAGTGCACAAATAAAGCAAAATATAACCACCAACGACACCGCTAATTTTTGATATAAAGATAGGTTCATAATAAGGCTCTTAAGTAAGTTGGCTTGGATTTAGTTTGTAGCCAACGCCCCAAACGGTTTCGATAATAGGCGCTTGATGATGTAGCTCAAGTTTGGCGCGTAGCCTATTTATATGTGAGTTAACAGTATGCTCGTACCCGCTGTGCTGATACCCCCATACTTTGTCGAGCAATTGCTGGCGGCTAAAAACATGGTTTGGGTGGCGAGCAAAATATACCAGTAAATCAAATTCAGTGGCGGTGAGGTTAAGTGCTTGTTCGTCTAAATAAACTTGATGTGAGCTAAATTCAATATTGAGTGAGCCTATATTTAGCGTTTGTTCGTTGCACGGGCTGTCGTTTTCGTTATTTTGAATCGCTAGAAGTTGTGAGCGGTGGCGTAATTGTGTTTTAACGCGGGCTTGTAATTCACGAGCAAAAAAGGGTTTGCAAATATAGTCATCAGCACCCATTTCAAGACCAATTACACGATCCATATCGCTACTGAGCGCGGTAAGTAAAATAACGGAAATGGTAGGGTAGTGCTCTTTAATTTTACGGCATAAACTCAAGCCATCCATTTGTGGCAGGTTTATATCCAGTAAAATAAGCCCGTAAGGTTGTTTTGCTATTTTTTTAAGTGCGAGCTCAGCGCTTACAACATGGTCAACATGCAAATTTAACGCAGCAAGTTGAGTTGTTATTAATTGCCCTATTTCTCTGTCGTCTTCTACTACCAGTATTTTTTCGTGCCGCATGGTTAACCTCGTAAAAAAGGGACATCCGTGTCGCCTTACATCCCCATTACAAGCTGTTTTTACTGTGTACGAGTGATCACGATTTTTGATACTGGGTTATCAAACTTATGTTCAGCACCTAGTGCAGAGGTTGATAAGCCATCTTGATTAGACACAACACCTGGGTGCATTGTGATTATATCGGCAATATCGTCGCGTATTTCGTTAAACCCTTCGCCGCCAGCAGCGGGACCAGGCACAGTGTCAGCTGTTTCTGTATTCGCCTCCGTACCTGCATCGTAAGCTGGCGTCGTTCGTGATATTGAACTGCCTACTTCCAATGTTGATACATCTACAGAACTAAGACCGGTAAAAGCGTCATTTGTATTCCCAAGCATGGCAGCAAAAGATAAATTAAGAACATCTTGTGCATCAACTAAAAGGGTTACAGAGGTTGTTTCGCCAGGGCCAATGCCGCCTTCAGCCGAGGCTGAAGCAAGTGCATTTTCATCGCTAAGGTACTCTTCATTAGCGCCGCTTTCAGCAATCATTTCTAAAGCAACAGAAGCCGTCTCACCAAATTTCCATGGTGGGGTTTCATCAAATGCAATGACCGAGAGTGGTGATAGTGGTTGTCCAGCCGTTAAGTTACTAAAAGTGATAGTAAACTCATAAACAACAGGTTCGGGCTCTTCAACAACCACAGGTTCTTGCTCTTCAATAGAGTCGTTATTATCGTTATCGCCACATGCGGCTAGTGAGCTGGCTAACAGTAAAATAAGCGCACTTTTTTTAAAATTAGAAAGAGATGACATAATTAACTCTCCTATTTAACCGTCACAGTTAATTTTGCAACGGGGTTTAACCATCTGTGTACAGTGTTATTCAAATCACTGTTTCCACCTTCTAGGTCATCATCGCCAAGGGCGCCGGGGTGAATGTGCACCATCGTATTTGTATCGCCAGTTGTAATACCTGTGCCGTTAGTACCAGCTTGGCCGCCCGGCGCAGCAGGGATACCTAATACACCAGGTGCACCCGAGCCTTCTACTACAAGTTCGTTATTTGCTTCTGTACCTGCATCATAACCATTGAGGTAAACAGTGTAGGTGCCTGCTTCTGTTGGAACTTTCCAGCTATCTAGACCTACAAAGCCATCATTGGTTGGTAGTAACATAGCCGCTACAGATAGGTATTCGTTGCCATCGGTAGTTGTGAGCTCTGCTGTTGCAGATGCCGCGGGTGCTAAAAGGCCTGCCGCTGGGTTTTCTGCAATATCGCTGCTCGATGCTGACGCTTGAGTAACAAGTGCTGATATATCGCCGCCTTCAGCCATTGCTTGCAGTGCAGCAGAGGCTTCGGTTGCAACTTCAAATAGTTGATCTTCGCTATCGTGTGCTGTTATTAGTACCGGTGTAAAGTAAAGGCCTTTAGTAAGGTTAGTAATTTCTACTTCTAGCTCTGCTGCCAATGTTGATTGGCTAGCTACTGCTAAAAGGGTTGCAACTGTAAATGCTGAAGCTTTCATTATTATTTCCTGTAAGTGATGATTCAGGCTAAGTATTGAATAACCACCTCAAGAAACTCTCACAAAGTTATCACTTTTTTATCACAGCGGGTTAGGGCGTGTTATTTAACAATATAGCTGCCTCTATATAGACACCTGCTCAATAAAAAGGCAGTATGTATTAACTAATAAGGAGAGCGTAATGGAAGAAAATCAACAGCTTGAGCCGTTATCAAAAGACGAAAAAACATGGGCTATGCTTTGCCATTTAAGCGCTGTAGCCGGTTTTGTTATTCCGTTTGGCTCTATACTTGGGCCATTAGTGGTATGGCTTATTAAAAAAGATGAAATGCCAATTGTCGATTTACACGGTAAAAAATCGCTTAATTTTCAAATTACTATGGCTATAGCTTACTTTGTATGTTTTTTACTGGTATTTGCCGTAATCGGCCTCGTTTTGCTGCCTTTAGTGGCTATTTTTTCTTTTATCATGGTGGTTTTAGCCAGTATTAAAGCCAACGAAGGGAAAGAGTTTAATTACCCACTGAGTCTAAATTTGATAAAATAAATGACGACCCTTTAATAAACCCAGCTGTATGCTGGGTTTTTACTTTAAGTACTTAATGCTTTATATCACCTTATTTTTTAGTGCGTTTGTGTCCGCTACTTTATTACCAAGTTCTTCAGAAGTGGTACTTGTTACCATGATAAGCCAAGCAAAAGCTAATCTGTGGCTGCTGTGGTTAGCCGCTACTTCAGGTAATGTGCTAGGAAGTTGTGTTAATTATTGGTTGGGAACTCATGTGCTGCGTTTTAAGCACAAAAAATGGTTTCCGGTATCGGCCAAGGGGCTTGAAAAAGCGCAATCTCAATTTAAAAAATATGGGGTATATAGCTTACTGTTTGCTTGGCTGCCGATTGTTGGCGACCCACTAACGGTAATTGGCGGCATATTTAAAGTGCGTTTTAGCCTGTTTTTATTATTAGTGAGCATTGGCAAAGGCGCGCGGTATTTAGCCGTTATTGCCCTTGCCAGTGGTGCACAAGCGGTTTTGTAAAGTTACTTTGTCCAATCAAGCGTGAGCGAAACTGAGTCGGCAAAGCGCAGTGCATGCGGTTTATCTACTCTGGCTTTTGCGTAATGCACGCTTGGATGTGTATGGCATACTACAAGTATTTCGGCAACCAGCTTTTCAAGCAACAAAAAGTGCCCTTGCTCTACTAGGTTTATCACCTCTTTGGTGATCACTTTATAGTTAAGCGCTTGGTCCACTTCGTCTGTTTTACAGGCGTCATCAGCAGGGTAGTGAATTTCTAAATTAATCACTACATCTTGCTTTTTTTCCCGTTCTTCTGGGTTAAAGCCAATAAATGTACGTAAGCGTAAGTTGGTTACGTTAATAATTGCGTTGGCCATAATTAACCCTTAATAAGCTGTAAAAACTCGTTACGCGTTTTAGAGTCACTTCTAAAGTTACCTAGCATTACAGAGGTACGCATGCTTGAGTTTTGCTTTTCTACACCGCGCATCATCATACACATGTGTTTAGCTTCAACAATAACACCTACGCCTTTTGCGCCGGTTACCTCTTCAACTGCTTTAGCAATTTGATGAGTAAGCTGCTCTTGAATTTGAAAGCGGCGAGCAAACATATCAACAATACGTGCAAATTTAGATAAGCCTAGTACTTTGCCATCGGGAATATAAGCAATATGGCAACGACCAATAAAAGGTAATAGGTGGTGCTCACACATAGAGTAAAGCTCTATATCTTGCACAAGTACCATATCGTCAGCGTCTGAGCTAAATACCGCATTATTGGTAATTTCATCAAGCGTTTGACGATACCCTTTGGTTAAATACTCCATGGCTTTTGCTGCACGTTTTGGTGTATCGAGAAGACCTTCTCGGCCTGCATCTTCACCCACAGCGGTAATAATATTTTGGTAGCTTTGCTTTAAATCGTCATGCATAAATTTCTCAGTTTAATGTGTGTTCTACTTTAAATGGCGGCCGCCATCAACAGGCAAAGCGCGGCCTGTGATGTAGTGGCTGCGCAGTAATAAATCAATACTATTAATAATTTCTTGGCAACCTGGCTCTATACCCATAAGAGATTTTTTAAGGGTTTTAGCACGGTAAGCCTCGTCATCGTGCTGATTAAAAATAATCAACGATGGCGCAACCGAATTCACCTTTATGTTTGGTGCGTACTTAGCGCTAAACGACTTGGTTAAGTTATCAAGTGCAGCCTTACTTGCGGCATAGGCAATGTGCTTTGGGCTACCTGTTTCAACAACGTAATCGGTAAGATGAATAATGTCAGCCGGTGTGCAAGTATCAGCTTGGTATGCCATTAATAGCTGTGCACAGGCATTATTAATTAAATACGGTGTTTTGGCATGAATGCGCATCATGTTATCAAACAAACTCGAAAAATCAGGGTTACTGGCTTCGCAGTCCCAGCTAGAGGCATTGTGCACAATGGCACGTAAAGAGTGAGTTTGCTGTTTGAGTGTTTCAATAAAGCTAGCTATACCGGCATCGCTGCTAAAGTCGGCGTGTATACATACGGCGCCTTGTTGTTCTAAGTCGTCGACTGCATCGTGGCGCGTACGATAGGTAATAATAATAGCTTGGCCTTGCGATAAAAAGTGCTTAGCAAGCGCAAGGCCAATACGTTGACCAGCGCCTGTTATTAAAATAGGAGATGTCATGTAATGCAGTTTTCTCTTTGGCAGGCGTTAAAATTAACTATAAATCAGTTTTTTGTTTTACGTAACATTACGGCGAATAGATCAGCTAGTGCATATGCAGCACTAGCTGTTTAGCCGTTATAAATCATCGTAAATAGTCGGAATGGGTTGGCGCTTATGCTGAGTGCGAACATAAATATCAGTTAGCTTTTGCTCAACCTCTGCAGCCACCGGCTTGCCTTCTAAAAAGTCGTCAATTTGGTCATAGCTCAGTCCTAATGCTTCTTCATCGGTGAGGCCTGGGCGGTCACTTTCTAAATCAGCTGTTGGGGCTTTTGTTACTAATAGTTCAGGCGCACCTAAGGCAGTTGCAAGTGCGCGAACTTGACGTTTTGATAAGCCAAATAATGGGGCTAAATCGCATGCGCCATCACCAAATTTGGTGTAAAAACCAGTAATGTTTTCAGCGCTGTGATCGGTACCTACAACGAGGCCTTGGCAAAAACCAGCTATTTCGTATTGCGCTACCATGCGTTGGCGTGCTTTTACATTACCTTTTACAAAGTCAACTTTAGCTTGCTCAGGTAGCTCTTCACCACTGCCTACTACCGCCGCCATAGCTTGCTCGTGTAATGCATCGGCAGCAGGTTTTACGTTGACGGTCATGCGTTTACTTGGCTTGATAAAATCAACGGCCATTTGCGCTTCGTCTTCATCTGCTTGTACACCGTATGGCAAACGAACCGCAATAAATTGGTACTTATTAGTGTTTTGCTCTGCGTTTAGTTCATCTACGGCTAATTGGCACAAGCGCCCGCAGGTCGACGAGTCAACACCGCCGCTAATTCCAAGCACTAGCGATACACTATGGGCTGCCACTAAACGTGCTTTTATAAAGTTAACTCGACGGGTAATTTCGGCGTTTACATCAATAGTTGGCTGAACTTTCATTTCAGCCATAATTTCGGCGCGCATGGCCAGCTCCTCGTTATTTAATAAGTTGTTTTTAAATAGGCTTACATTATCTGGTTTAGTGGTTATTAATTAAAGTCCTAAATGTGCTTTTATACGGCTAAGCTCGGCTTTTAGTTCCTCAATTTCTGCAAGTAACTCGTTAATTTCATCGTTTTTAACTTCTGCGACTTCTGTAGCTGGCACTGGGCTTGGCGCTACTGCTGGGTCAGCAAAAAGGTGCATGTAGCGACTTTCTCGTTTGCCAGGCTCACGCTCAAGCTTTGTTACGTAGTCATCTTTTGCTAACGCGCTCAGGGCGGTTTCTACTTCGCTAACGTTTGTAAAGTCAGCTAGGCGAGCGCTGCGCGTTCTTAGCTCACCGGGTGTTTGTGCGCCGCGTAACAGCAGTAAACATATAATTGCCCGTTGCTGCGTGCTCAACTGTAAGCTACTAAATTCTGTATTACAAAAACGGTGATCGTATTTATTAACTCGTCCCGAAAGCCCTTCGTCTAGCGTTACAAGGCGCTGACTTATAAGCTCATCAAGTGTTTGTTGCACATCACTTTCGCTCAAGTTTACAACCGGGTCTCGATTTGATTTTTGGTTACACGCATTCGTCAGTGCGTTCAACGACAGTGGATAATGCTCGGGTGTAGTGCTTTGTTTTTCTAAAAGGCAGCCAATAACGCGCTGCTGATTTGCTGATAAATGCATGGCTTTTCTTTATTAGTAAACAGTATTTTTAGCTTACACCTTTATTGTGTACCAAGCCATTGTTGTAATTTAGGCTCTAGTGCTGCGGAATCTAAAGGTTTGGTTAAATAATCGTTCATTCCTGCATCGAGGCACTTCTCTCTATCGCCCTGCATTGCGTTTGCCGTTAAAGCAATGATTGTAATATGTTTATTATGCTTACCCGCTTTGCCTTCGCGTATAGCTTGCGTGGCTTGGTAGCCATCCATCACGGGCATTTGGCAGTCCATTAAAACTAACTGGTATTTTTTGTCTTGGCTGCTGTTTAGCTTATCTAGTGCATCTTGGCCGTTTTGCGCAATATCAAAGGTAAGCCCAACTTGTTTTAACAACGCTGAGGCCACCACCTGATTTACTTTGTTATCTTCTACTAAAAGCACTTGCGCGTGCGCTGATATTTCTTTGGGCTTTTCGGTTAACTCATTTTGCAGTTGTGCTTGGCGCTGTTGTTGCTCAATGTATTTATCGTTAGTGAGTGAATCAAATAAATCTGACGGAGTAAGCGGTTTAAATATCAGGCAGTCTATATTTATGCCAATGTTGTTATGCTCTTGCGAATAACTCATTGGAGCCATAACAACCAGTTTGCTTTGCTTGGTGGTTACTCGGTTTTTTAATGTATTTATTTGTGGGTGTGCAGCTTGCTCAAAAAAATGATAATCGACTAGCAATGCATCTGGCTGGGTATCGCAGTTATCAAAATAATTAATGATGCCGCTATAGTCATTTAAAATATTAACGTGTGCGCCCCAAACGCGTAATTGTTTGGCGGCAATATTGGCGTTAAGTGTGCAGGCATCAATAATTAAAATATGTTTGTTATTAATTAAGTGGCTGGGTAAATCTTGCGCTTTAGTTAAACGTGGCTGTATTTTTATAGAAAACGAAAAAGTACTGCCTTCATTTAGCATGCTGGTTACGCTTACTTCGCCTTCCATGAGTTCACAAAGCTGCTTAACAATAGCTAGGCCAAGGCCTGTGCCGCCAAACTGGCGGGTGGTTGAGGCATCGGCCTGAGTGAATGAGTCGAATAAAGTTTTTTGTTTTTCTGCGTCTATTCCTATGCCGGTATCAATAATAGAGCAATGTAAAAAACTGCCATCGGTGGTTTCATCTATCTGCGCGGTCACCAGAATTTGCCCATCAATAGTAAACTTAACGGCATTGCCAATCAGGTTATTTAAAATTTGACGCAACCTATTCGGATCGCTAATTATTTCGCTGATAGTAATTTGGGTGGCATCTAAAATGAGATTGGTATTATTTTGCTCCACTTTAAGCGCAAACGACTCAACAACTTCACCAAGTAATTTAGGTAAGTTAAATTGCACATTTTCTATATCAAGTTTACCTGCTTCAATTTTAGAAAAGTCTAAAATGTCGTTAATTATATTTAACAGCGACTGAGCTGAAGATTGTGCAAGCTCAATATGGTGCTCTTGCTGTTGGTTGAGCTGGGTGCGCTTGATAATATTTAGCATGCCCAGTACGCCGTTCATGGGGGTTCTTATTTCGTGGCTCATACTGGCTAAAAATTCACTTTTAGCCATTACTGCTTGCTCTGCAGCCTCTTTGGCGGTGACTAGCTGTTGCTCTGTTTCAATACGTTGCTGACTTGAATGCAAGCTGCCCACGAGGGCGGCTACAGCAATTAAAAAGCTTTCTTCGTTACGTGACCACGGGCGCATTGAAGCACATTGCTCAGCGCATACTATGCCAATGGTGCCATTTCCCGCCGGTATGATTGCGCACAGCATGGCATTAATATTGAGCGGCGCAAAGTAATGCGCTTTAAGGGGGTTTAGTAGTGGGTGATTTTGGGCATCACTGGTGCTAAACACTGCGTGTTTTTCTATGGCTTCAAAAAAATCTGGCGCCTCTTTTTTAAGCCAAACCGCATTATTATTACCCATTCTGTTTTCAATATTATGGGATGCTATAGGACTCAATGAGGTTTTTGAGCTATTAAAAAACCAAATACTGGCTTGCTCAATGTTTAATGCATGGCAAATAGATTCAGTAATAACTTGTTTAGATTGGCTTAATTGGCCACTTAAAATAAGGTCGTTGGCTGTAAGCGACGCTAAAATTTCGTTATGTAGGGCAATTTTGCTGTTTTCAAGCTCAATACGCTTACGGGTATCAATATTTTGCAATGAGCCAAATATTCTTACACAGCGCTCGTTTTTGCGCTCAGCTTCACCATGAATAAGCACCCACATTTCGCGCCCTTCAGAGTCAATAACTTCAAGTTCGGCTTCGTAACTTTTGCCTTCTTTAATTGCAGATTCAACCAGTTGAGTGATACGTTCTCTGCTTTCACCGGCTTTAAAGTAATTTAAATTTGTAGGCCAAGTAGGCTCTTTGTTTAGCGGGTACTTAAAGATTTTTTTGGTCATATCTGACCAATACACTTGTTTGGTTTCTAAATTAAATGACCACGCCCCAATTTGGGCAAGGTCACTCATTGCCTCCAGCATTTTTTCGTTTTGTTGCTGGCGGTTTAGCATTTTTAAAAAGAATAAGAACGCCCATATTAGTAATCCGCAAATAATTATAATGGCGATTCTAAGCGGCCATATAGTTGAAGGTGCAGGGCTCCAACCTTCTTTAGGGGCTACGTATAATTGCCAGCTTCCCCCTTGAAAATTAAGCGTAAAGTCAAGCGGCTCTTGTGAGGTTATATTGTTATTGCCATAAAAAAACTCGCCTTTTTTGCCTAAACCATGACGCCCTTGAATAGCAATGTTGTAGTTTTTTTCAAGCTCTTTTATGCCTGAGTTTTTGTATACTTTTTCAATGTCGAGCACTACCGATAATAACCCCCAAAAGCGGTTTTCAGGCGGAATATAAACAGGCACTCTGGCAATAAGGGCAATGTCGCCTTGAACCAGTTTAAGTGGCCCTGCCATAACAATAGTATTGGTATCACGGGCTCTAATGGCGTCTAGGCGCTGGTTTTTGTTTTCTAAAAAGTTTAAGCCAATGGCTTTTTCGTTACCTTTTAGTGGGTAAGACATACGAATTATCATGTCGGGCGCACCACCAATATGGCGCAGCTCACTGGAGGTTTTAAACAAAGGCGCGGCAATTTGCTCAAACCGTGCTTGTTGTAACTCAGGTTCAGCTGATACAGCAACCGCTAATCCACGAACTAGCTGAATGTTTGATACCAAGGTGGCCTCTAGTTGTGCACGGTATGTACTTACTTGAGATAAAATTTGTAGGCGGTGGGCGTCTTTTGCGCGATTGTAGTTAATTCTATCTAACACAATGCTCACTAATATTATTAGCGTAAGCGATAACCAAAAGGTCAGCTTATAGTTGCTAATAGTGTTTTTTTTGTTGTTATTTTTTGGCGGCATTGGCTAAGTCATGCTGTTATTTTAGGCAATTTAACTATAGCTAATTTATTGTATAAATAAAAACGGCGCTGATAAATTAGCGCCGTTTTATTTTTATAATTAGTAGTTTAACTATTAAGCGTCGGTTACTTCACGTGCCCAATGGTTTTGCTTAGCGACATGTAACTTACGGTAACCATCAAGTAGTGCTGCATGCTTTTTAAAGCCTTCAAGCGATAAACCTGGGAAGGTTAAACCATTAAATAATTTACGGCCTTCTGCTATTTCAATTGCAAGCGTTACGTTATCGCTGCCAAACATTAAACCCAGTGCATCTTGGTAGTCGGCGTATTCACGCTCGTCATCGTATTTAATTTCAAGAATGGCTTTTAAACAGCGGAAGTGACGCATTGCATCTTCGTTTACTTGGCCTGTGTGTAGTATCCAGTCTACCCAATCAATGGCTTCTTCGTTGCCTGCGG
Source organism: Pseudoalteromonas sp. 2CM28B (assembly GCF_023161935.1). Lineage (NCBI taxonomy): Bacteria > Pseudomonadati > Pseudomonadota > Gammaproteobacteria > Alteromonadales > Pseudoalteromonadaceae > Pseudoalteromonas > Pseudoalteromonas sp. 2CM28B. The sequence goes on along the minus strand of NZ_JALNTH010000029.1, from coordinate 46,815 downwards.
CTAAGCATAAGTGCGCTTTAAGCTCACCAATACGCAGTGTATGCCATGGTGTATCGGCATCGGTGGCAAGGCCAATAAATTCAGCAGCACGAATAATATCGCTGTGGCCTGCTTCTTCTAGGCTGTCGTAAATGTCCATCCATTGCTGCGCATCGTACTGATCAAGCGATAGGAATGCTTCACGGAATTTAGCGCCTTCGTTGTTGTTACGCCAAATTAGTTCATCTACTGGGTAAATGTCTGACATACCTGGTACTAAAATACGACATGCATACACGTTTAAGTGTGTGTAATCCATAATGTAAATGTCGTGGCCCATGCTGTGAATTAAGTCAGTACAGAAGTTGTATTCTTGCTCTGTTGTACCGCTAAAGTCCCAATGAACAAAGTCAAAGTCGGCGTCGGCACGGAAAAAGTCATGCGAGATTAAACCGCTTGAGTCGATAAAGTGCAGCTCAATGTTTTCAGGCGTTGCAACTTCATCGTTATCAAAAGTAGCTGGTTGGAACACATCAAGTTGATCAAGGCGACGTCCTTGCAGTAGCTCGGTAACCGTACGCTCAAGGGCAACTTCAAATGATGGGTGAGCACCAAATGAGGCAAACACAGAGCCATCAACAGGGTTAATAAGCGTTACGCTCATTACAGGGTATTTACCGCCTAGTGATGCATCGGCAATACGTAAATGAAAACCATGGCTGCGTAGCTCTTCACACGCCTCGTGAATTTTAGGGTATTGCTTTACAACCTCTTCAGGGACGATAGGTAAACAAATACCTTCTGCGATAATACGGTTTTTAATGGCGCGCTCAAATACTTCTGATAGCCCTTGTACGCGTGCTTCAAATTTAGTGTTACCTGCGCTCATGCCGTTAGAAACAAAAATATTACCAATTACGTTTACCGGAATGTATACGTCTTGGTTATCGCGTTGGCGTGTGTATGGCAATGTACAAATGCCGCGCTCGTTATTACCTGAGTTAAAGTCAAAAAGGTGTGAGGCATTAAGCTCACGCTCTGGGTCAAAGTAATCCCAGAGGCTCTCGTCCATTATGCCTTCTGGCACTTCATTGCCTTCAACTTTAAACCATTTCTCGTTTGGATAATGAGTAAAGTCGCTGTTTGCAAATTCTTCACCTAGGTAAAAGTCGGCAAAAAAGTAATTACAGCTTAATCGTTCAAAGTATTCACCTAACGCAGAGGCGATAGATGCTTTATCGGTTGCGCCTTTACCATTGGTAAACATTACACCGCAGTCGCTGTCTTTTATATGAACTGAATAACAGTTAGCTACAGGGTTAAGCCAAAGTGCTTCTTCAACATTGATGTTTAGCGCTTTTAACTTGTTTTGCATGGTAGAGATAGACGATTCTAGGTCGCGGTCTTTACCTTTGATAAATGTTTTTTCAGTCATATGAGTCTCAACTAGATCTGCACAAAATGTGGAATGGCTATTATCGTGGATTTTGATGTTTATTTCACCCTTTGCGAGTAAGAACATTATTATTTAATAAAACTATGGTTATTATATGTGCAACAAATGGTGCAAAGGACAAATTAATGTTTAAAGTAATCAAATGGCTAGTGTTACTCGTTGTGGTTTTAGGGTTAGCTGGTACAGCGCTTGTGTATGGCGTATTAAGTTTAAGTATGCCCACACTTGATGGTAAAGGCCAAAGTACAGCAATTAATAAGCCGGTTACTATTTCGCGTGATGCACTAGGGCAGGCGGTTATAAAGGCAGAAAACCGCAATAGCGCCGCATACGGATTAGGCTATACGCATGGGCAAGACCGTTTTTTTCAAATGGATTTATTAAGACGTAACGCCGCCGGTGAGCTTAGTGAGTTATTTGGTAAAGCGGCCCTTGGGCTTGATAAAAAAATGCGCTTTCATCAATTGCGAAAACGCAGCCGCGCTATATTAAACACCTTACCCGAAAGTGATAAACAACTATTAAACAGCTACGCCCAAGGTGTAAACGAAGGGCTGGCACAAGTTGGCTTTGCAAGCTTTGAATATTTACTTACAGGCGGAGCGCAAAAACCATGGCAAAGTGAAGATAGCCTATTAGTTATATTTAGCATGTACCTTGATTTGCAAAGTGCCACCTTTGAGCGAGATGAAGCGCTCATACATATTGAGCAAGCATACGGACAACACATGGTTGATTTTTTAACACAACCTAGCCAATACCAAGCAGCGCTTGATGGCAGTAAACTTGCCCCGTTTACAGGCACCATTCCTCAACTTCCAGAGCAAGCACAGCACACGGTTAAAAATATTCAGGCAAACCAAGAGCGCGGCAGCAATAACTGGGCAGTAACCGGTGCGCATACCCAAACGGGAGCAGCCATGCTCTCTGATGATATGCATTTATCTATGGCGGTGCCGGTTATTTGGTACAGGACGCAGCTTAACTACACACAAAATGGCGAGCAAGCTCAGGTAACTGGCGTATCGCTACCTGGCGCACCCGCTATTGTGGTGGGTACAAATAATAAAATTGCCTGGGGCTTTACTAACGGCTACATAGACACGGCCGATTGGGTTGCTTTAAGTAACGATAATAAAACATGGCAAGTAAATGAGCCAATAGCGCTGCCAAATGATGAGGTAGAAAACTCCCCATTAACGTTAAGCGAATATGGCCCAGTAAAATATATAAATAAACAGCCTTATGCACTTAGCTGGGCTGCACACCAACTTTATGCTGTAAACATGGATCTGCTAAAACTAGAGCAAGCCACTAGTGTAGATGATGCGCTAGATGTGGCAAGCGATGTGGGTATTCCGGTACAAAATTTAATGGTGGTAGATAGCCAAGGCAGTGCCGCATGGCAACATATTGGCGCTATACCTGCACGTAAAACACCGAGCGAGCTAAGTGTTAATGCAAGCGAATACTCACCCGACTGGCAGCAAAATGAGCATCAGCGCCCTTATGTTAAAAACCCGCAAAATGGGCGATTATGGACAGGTAATTCGCGCGTGGTGTCGGCCACTGATAATGCACGCTTTGGCAATGGCGGGTACGCGCTAGGCGCACGTTCAAGCCAAATTCGTGATAGATTATTTGAAAAACAAAGCTTTGCTGAGAGCGACTTTTACGCGCTACAGCTTGATAACCAAGCCCGCTTTTTAACGCCATGGCACACATTGCTACTTAATCAGCTTAAAAAAGACAAAGCCAAAAACGCACAGTACATAAGTGCACTTGAAAACTGGCAGCAATGCGCATGTGCAAGCTCGGTAGGTTATACCTTAGTTAAACATTACCGCAGCACATTAATTAATACTGTATTTGCAAGCATGGAGAACAAACTTAATGAGCAAGACGCCACGCTCAAATATGTAAAACGCGATCTAGAACCAGCTATATGGCAGCTTATTAAGGATAGACCGGGCTCATGGGTAAACCCTGAGTATAAAAATTGGGACGAGCAGTTATTAGGTGCATTTAGCCAAACAGTGACAGCACTTGGGGCTGAGTATGGGGATAACTTACAAAATTGGCAGTGGGGTAAAGTTAATGCGCTTAATATTGAGCACCCGTTTGCTAAACAAATGCCCATACTGGCTAAGCTTTTAAATATGCCTGTAGCGCCAGCTTTTGGCGATAGCTACATGCCCGCCGTACAAGGCAAAAGCTTTGGTGCATCGCAGCGCTTTATTGCCCAACCAGGGCATTTAGAAAACGCCATTATGGCAGTGCCCGGTGGGCAGTCGGGGCATCCGCTATCCGCGTTTTATCGTGCAGGCTTTAGTGACTACATTGAAGGTAAGCACACGCCTTTATTGCCACAAACGCTAATACATCAAATAGTGATAGAGCCAGCACGATGAACTAAATTACAGTTAATCACGTTCTATATAATCATTAATAAATCAACAGAGAACTAAAATGAAAAAAATACTACCTGCATTAATCACAGGCTTATTACTTAGCAGTGCAGCGCATGCAGATGAAAGCCCAGTAACCGCTGAAAAGTTAAGTGACCACGTATACGTATTATTTGGGCAAGGCGGCAACATTGCTGCAAGTGTTGGGGACGATGGTATTTACATTATTGATGACCAATTTGCTAAGCTTTCAAACGACATTAAAAAAACAATTAGCGATTTAAAACCCGGTAGTGCAGAGTTTGTAATTAATACGCATCATCATGGCGACCACACTGGCGGCAACGAAAACTTTGCCAAAGCCGGTGCGCATGTCATTGCGCACGACAACGTACATAAGCGATTAGAAGAAAAACACGGTGCAAACTCAGATTATTTGCCACGCATTAGCTTTGGCCACGATTTAAAGCTGCATTTTAACAACGAACATGCCCATGTAGTGCACTACGCCCATGCACATACCGACGGTGATTCGGTGATATTTTTTAATAACGATAACATAGTGCACATGGGCGATATTTACTTTAACTTTGGCAGTTTACCGTTTGTTGATGTAGATAGCGGCGGCAGTGTTGACGGAATATTAGCAGCCGTAAATGACGTTATTAAGCAAATAGACGAGCGCACCATAGTGATACCCGGGCATGGGCCGGTAAGTGACCGTTCAGGGCTGGTAACGTATGCTAAACTTGTTAAAAAAGCCAAAGATTTAATGCTAAAAGCAATGCAAAATAACGCAAGCTTAGAGCAAGTAATTAAAGCCGATCCATTGGCAGAGCTTGGCCTTGAATACGCAGGCTGGTTGCCAAAAGAGAAAGTGACTACACTTTTTTATCGCAGCTTAAAGTAGTACGCGTAACGTAAAAAACATGATACAAAGCTGAGTGTACTTTAGCGTACATTCGGCTTTTATTTTATTATGCCCAAAGGAGTTGTGTATGTCGGCAGAAAAAACCCACCTAGAAATTTGTAACTTAACAAAAGAGCAGTATCCGCAAATTAAAACCTTAATGGATCAGGCTTATCCTGATTTAGGTGGCGCGTGGCCAAGCCATACTATTTTTAGGTTGATAGATCAGTTCCCTGAAGGACAAATAGGCATTGTAGATGATGGCGTGCTGGTGGGTTTAGCACTAAGCGTGCAAGTAGACTACGCGCGTTTTTCAAATCCTCACACATACGAAGACATAGCCGATGGGCACGACCGTGTATTTAGTGACTCCGACGGCGATGCGCTATACGGTTTAGATGTAGCAATTAGCGAAACCCACCGAGGCATGCGCTTAGGGCGCAGGTTATACGATGCCCGTAAAGAGTTGTGCCGCCAATATAACTTACGCGCTATTTTAGCCGGTGGCCGTATTCCGCGTTATTACAATCACAGCAGTGAAATGACGCCAATGGAATACATTGAAAAGGTTGACCAAAAAGAGCTTTACGATCCAATTTTAAGTTTTCAGCTCTCTAACGACTTTCAGGTAAAACGGTTACTTAAAAAGTACCTGCCGGAGGATCAAGAGTCTGTAGGTTACGCCACCTTGCTTGAGTGGAATAACATAATGTACGAGCCAACCGACACCGTGCTCGAATCAACTAAATCGATAGTGCGTATAGGTGCGGTGCAATGGCAAATGCGCTGTGTAGAGTCGGTTGACGAAATGCTCAAGCAGGTAGAATACTTTGTAGATACGGTATCTGACTACAAAAGCGATTTTATATTATTTCCGGAATTTTTTAACGCGCCACTTATGGGTTTAGGCGATCAGAATAATCAAACCGAAGCTATCCGCTATTTAGCAGAATATACCGAAACATTTAAAAACGCGATGTCGCGTATGGCAATAGAATATAACGCCAATATTATTACCGGCTCTATGCCACTTGCCGAAGACGATAAAATTTATAACGTAAGTTACTTATGCCACCGTAGCGGTAAAATAGACGAGCAGCGCAAAATACACATAACCCCGCATGAACAAAATGATTGGGTGATTCAAGGCGGCGACAAAATTGCCGTGTTTGATACCGATGCTGGGCGTGTAGGTATTCAAATTTGTTACGATGTAGAGTTCCCAGAGCTTTCGCGCATATTAGCCAAGCAGGGGCTTGATATACTCTTTGTGCCGTTTTGGACCGATACTAAAAATAGTTATTTACGGGTTCGTCACTGTGCGCAAGCGCGCGCAATCGAAAACGAATGTTATGTGGTTATTGCAGGCTCAGTGGGTAACTTACCTGAGGTAGAAAGCCTAGACGTACAGTACTCGCAATCGGCAGTATTGACCCCGTCTGACTTTTCTTTTCCGCACGATGCAACATTAAATGAAGCCACACCTAATACTGAAATGTTACTATTTAGCGACCTCGATATGGATAAGCTAAAAATTCTTCATAGCGAAGGTACGGTGCGCAATTTAAAAGATCGCCGCGAAGACTTATACGACGTAATTTTGAAAAAGAGAGATGTTTAATGGCATGGATTTATTTAGTCATTGCCGGCTTGCTTGAAATAGGCTGGCCAATTGGTTTAAAAATTTCACAAAATCCCGACACACGCTGGCAGGGTATAGTAATGGCCATTGCATTTTTAACAGCCAGTGGTTTTATGTTGTGGCTTGCACAAAAGCAAATATCAATGGGGACGTCCTACGCCGTATGGACCGGAATAGGTGCTGCGGGTACGTTTTTAGTGGGTATATTACTTTACGGTGATGCAGCCACGTTTGGCCGTATTGCTGGTGTATTAATGATTATTTGCGGTGTGATAACGCTAAAAATTAGCTCTTAAAAAGAGCGCTTTATACTCGCTTTATACTCGCTTTAAACGTTATAAGCAGCCTATAGTAGCGCAGGTTTAAAAGCCTGCGCTTTTTTATGTTCTCAATTTGGTAGCATTACTAAAACAGCGGCAATGGCTATAAGTATTAAGCCCGCGGTATCTTGCTTTTTAAGTGGCTGTTTGAGCCAAAGTACAGCAATTAGCATGGTAAAAAATACCTCTACCTGACCAAGCGTTTTAACATACGCTACGTGCTGTAAACTCATCGCGCTAAACCAGCCAATAGAGCCTACACAGCTAAAAGTACTAATTGCGGCAGTGGTGCCTTTATATTGCCAAAGTTTGCCAACAGTGTGTGGCTCTTTTAGTAATAAATAGCCAAGTAATATAAGCGTTTGTAGGCTTATTACAAATAGTAAAACCCATGCAGCTGAGTGTGGAAACAATAACCCTGAATTTAAGCTCGCTTCACGCACCCACAGCGATGTAAGGGCAAAGCTGGTACCACAGGCAAGGCCAAGTAACGCTGTTTTAGCATCAAAGTGTTTTACGCTGGTTATGCCGCTAAGTAAAAGCACCGCAATAGCGCCTAAAAATACACCCAGCCAACCAAGAAGGCTAAGCGCAGAACCAAAAAACAATACCCCTAAAATAGCCGCTACTAACGCCTCACTTTTAGCAAGCCCTGCACCAATGGCGTAATTATTCATTTTAAACAGCTTTACCATTAAGCCGGTGGCGAGTATTTGCATAACACTTGCGCCAATAACAAACCCCCAAAAGGCATTATTAAAGGTAGGCATGGCTGTGTCTTTATATTGATACAAGCCATACAAATACACTGCAGCAATAGGGCCGGCTAAAATAAAGCGCGAAAGGGTTACGCCAGCCACACTTGCATGTGCGCTTAATTTACTTTGTAGGGCATTTCGCCATGCTTGCATAAAGGCGGCTAAAAAAGTGAAAAAGATCCAGGTCATAGGGGTCGTCGGTAAAAAAATAAGGTCTATAAGTTAACAATCTTTAGTTATTAATGCGATGCATTAAGGGTGATAGTGAATATTCATCACCTGCGACATTATGCCGCACTGCTTTATAGGTAAACTTAGCTATAGTAAGTATGATGTTATTGTTTAGCCGCCTGCGTATGTCATAAAACGTGTTGGCGGCTTTTTTGTGTATGTGTGTTATATGTATTGGTTAAATAACTAGGTTTTAAAATAAGAGAATAAATTATGACAACATTAGTAGTATGCGCATTACTTGCTGTATTAATGCCTTATTTTGCAAAAATACCAGTGGCCATTGCAATGGCAAAGCTTGGCCAATACGACAATAAACACCCGCGCTCTCAACAAGCAAAATTAACGGGCTTTGGTGCGCGAACGCTCGCTGCTCATCAAAATTGTTTTGAATCACTTGCAGTGTTTGCCGTTGCTATTGCGGTGGTACTGGGAACTAACTCGGTAAATGCAGTAACCGAAACCTTGGCGGTTACCCATATAGTCTCGCGCACTTTGTATTGCATTTTTTATTGGTTGAACTTAGATATTATACGTTCGCTTGTATGGTTTATTGGCTTAGGCACTGCCATTGCCATGATTGTAGTGAGTATTTAATTTTATTGTTAAAACCACAAAGCAAGCGGCCTAAAATGGCGCTTGCTTTGTGCTCTTGCATCACTCATTAGCTTTAATGCGATACTTTAATTCGCTCTATTAAATCGGTATTAGCAACCTCGCTGTTTATAGCAAAATCGAGCTGTACAAGTACATCATTAAAGCCTGCCTCAGAGATTTTATACTCCCACTTTGCCAGCGCTTCTTTAGCTGATTTATCAAAAACGTCTGACGGCTTAGATTGAATGACACTAATGTTTTTTGTTCTGCCATTGACGGCAATATCGTATTTTAATACCACAGATCCGCTAATGCCTTGCTTAGCTGCTTGGGCTGGGTAGCGAGGTTCAATACGAATTATTGGTGAAATATGCTCTTCTTTAGCGCCCTCTGCTTGCGGTTGCTTTGCAATAGCGAGCGTGCTTAAAATACTTGCTGCAACTAGCAGTAAGCCACCTTTGGCAAAGCGAGAGCTGCTGCCACTGTGCTTTATATTGGTAAGTCGTTGTAACATGGTTTTTTTATCTCCGTAGTGTGAATAAGCCATTAGGCCTGCGGGCGTTGCTGCCGCACAGTTAACTAAGGCTTTGCTGTATAAAATGTGTTGGTGTGTGGTTTTATTGGCAAGTACCCGCTGATCACAAGTTAGCTCCTGCAAGCGTCTAAAGCTTGCGTAAGCCATCCAAGCGAGCGGGTTAAACCACATTAAAATAGTAGTCAGTAACAGCAGGGCATTTATTAGGTTATCTTTGCGTTTTATGTGCACAGCCTCATGCTCTAAAATAAGTGCCAAAGTGGCTTTATCAAACTGGGTTTTGTAATTACTAGGCAGTATGAGCTTACTTTGCAAAATACCCACCACCATTGGCGATGCAATATGATTACTGGTATAGGTTTTAATGTGTGAAGTTAGAGTGTGTTCGCTATTAATTAAATAATTGAGCTGCAGGTTTTTTATAAAGCGAATATGCACAGCAAGCGCTATGCTAAACAGCACTAAGCTAACCACTACATAAAGCACGGCCCAATTTAGGCCTAAGTTATTAATAAGGGGCTGGTTAGGCGTTATTAAATAATGGCTAATGGCGCTATTTTGCAGTGGCTTAATGTTACTTGGTAAGTTTGCAACCAGTAACGATACGGGGATTAGGCATACTAATTTATACACAAAGCCTGGGCCAAGCAGCCTTAAACTAAAACGCTCACATATAATAAACCCGCCAAGCATTATGCTGAGTAATAATTGCTGCTCTAGTAACCAGTTAAACAGGGTTTGAATATCCATAGCCACTCCTTACTTTTGGTTTTTTTCCCAGTCATCAATGACCTTTTTTAACTCGTTTATATCTTGTTGCGAAAGCTGCTCTGATTTAGCAAACCCGCTTACCAGCGGCGCTATGCGGCCACTAAAAAAGCGCTCAATAAAGTTTTTGCTTTCTTTTAATGTGTAGTCGGCGCGCTCCATACAAGGAGTATAAATATATTGGCGGCCGTCTTTTTCAAAGGTCAGTGCGCCTTTTTTAACTAATCGACCCAATAGGGTTTTAATGGTTTTTTCGTGCCATTGTTTGTCATCGCTTAAGCGCTCAATAATTTGGCTGGCGGTTGCTGGGTAATTAATCCAAAGCGCATCAAGCACCTCGAATTCTGCTTTTGATAACTCAATCATTTTATTGCCTACAAATGTAATCTTTAAATTAAGACTACACCTGTAATCTATTTTTGCAAGGTTATTTTTTAACTTTTTTGTGCGCTATTTAAACGAAGATTAGATTTTTGAAATATCTGTTTTATTAATTTGTATATAGTGGTTTTCAGGTAGGTTTAGTCTTGAAAGAGCAAGTTCGCTAAATTGTGCCCGATATAAATCAATTACTTTAAAGCCGCAGTACTGCGCCATTTTACGTATTTGTCTGTTAAGCCCTTGCTTTAAAATAATACTAAACTGGTTGTCAGCTATTTTTGTTACTTCACACGGTAAGGTTACTTGTTTATCTACGGGGATTCCTGCGGCCATTTTTTCGCAAAACGCATTATTAATAGGTTTATCTACCGTGACTAAATAACGTTTAGGCTGGTGGAAGTCAGGGTGAATAAGTTGATTACAAAAATCTCCGTCGTTGGTCAAAATAAGCAAGCCCCGAGAGTCTTTATCTAATCGGCCAATGGGGTAAACCCGAGTGAGGGTAGGTAAATGGTGAATAAGGCTGGCAGGGTCATTTTCATTTAATTTGCAGTCGATACCTACAGGCTTGTGGTACGCAAAATAAACTAAATCGGCAGCCCCTTTAACTGCTTGGCCATTAACTATTACGTCGTCTTGCTCATTAACGTGATCAATATGATTAGCAGGGCGATTATTTACCGTTACTACCCCTTCATCTATTAAGCGCGATGCCTGTTTTCGTGAGCACACACCAGCGTGAGCAATGTATTTAGCGAGTCGAATTTTATTGCTCATAAGCTTAAAAGGCAGTGATGTAATAATTTGATCGCGATTATAGCAAAGGTGCGTATCTATAAAGTTACTTTTTATTAAAAGGCGATTGTTATGGGTATGAAATTTTCTGAGTTAAAAAAGCACGAACCATTACAAAAAGTGGTCGCGCACTCCCTTGAAATGGCGCTCTATCAAGTGTCTGTCATTATAAATAACGTAGAGTATTACGTTACTGAAGAAAATGGCGAGTTTGTTAAAGCGCTCAGCCCGCTGCATATTCAAAAACGTTTTGAAAAAATAGCCTACGCCGAAATGGTACTGCGCCATACTAGCGCTTACGATGAAATGTGCGGCCAACCCGAAAAAACAAGCAGCAATTTGCTAGAAGTACCTTATGGAAAAAATAACCTTTTTTAATTAAGTTTGTTTGCTAGTATCTGCTTCTTTAAGGGCGGTACATGTATCAATTAAAAGCAGATAATACCGATGTGTTAAACTCAGCGCTTCGCACTAAAATAGTTGAATTTAACGCGCAGCATTTTGATGCGCAAAGAGTGCCATTAGGCTATAAATTTGTTGATGAGCAAGGTGAGCTTGTTGCAGGTATTAGTGGGTGTGTGTTTGGAAATTGGCTGATGATTAGTTGGCTTTGGTGTAGCGGTGTAGCGCGAGGTCAAGGGCTTGCAGATAAGTTACTAACGGCACTTGAACAATCAGCTGCTGAACTAGGTGCAACGACCGCACAGCTCGATACACTCGATTTTCAGGCCAAGCCTTTTTATGAAAAGCGCGGATACGTGGTTAAGTATCAGCTTAACAACTATCCGCGCTCTGGTACGCGTTACTTTATGGAAAAAACGCTTTAATTTAGTAGCTTAGTGTTATTTCTCTTTTAGTGGCTCACCATCAAAGCTCAGGCCTAAAAATGGAGTCGCTTCTGGCGCTAACATAAACGTGCGAATGTTCATGTGATCATCGCCTTTAGGGTTTTGTAGTACGTCTTCGCGGTAAAACTTACCAAAGCAATCCAATGTATTTTGCTTGCTTAAATCGTTTAATTTAGCAAACGCAAAAATTTTACATGAGCCGTTGTTCTCGCTTGCAGAGCTAAGTAAGCCGTGGTTATTAAATCCACATGCAGTAAAATCGTAATTAGCTTCTATCACCGCCATTGTATCGGTAAATTGAATGCTTTTTGGGTTACCTGCAAGTTGCTGTAAAAAATCGTTTAGGGTCATGTTTTTTCCTTAAATTTAAATTATTTAGCACTCAACTCTAACTCATCTGTTTGTTGATTTATATTAAATTTAAATCTAGATAAAAAGTTCATTCCTAACAAACCTTGGCCGCGGGTGTTTTCAATACTGAGCACTTCAAAACCGTAAATAGTTTGCATCCCTACTTTAAACGACTCAATTTGGTAGCGTTTTACTCTAATTTGCCCATTAGCCGTGTTTACGGTTACATCGCCTAAATACAGTGGTCTGGGTGAAAGTTGGTTAAGCACTTCACTCGAAAGAGAAGTAATACTTGCGCCGGTATCTATCATTAGCTCTGTTTGGATTGAGCTATTTAGCTCGGTGCTAATTAAGTAATGTGCGCCGTAGGGGGTAAGCGCAATAAAGTCATCTTGCGATTGAGCTTTCTCTATCATTGCGTGTAAGGCAGTTACTTCGGCTTGTAGTGGGTGATTTGATGGCATGCGCTCAATAGTTGTTAAGGCGCTAATAAAGTCCTCTAGTTGATAATAAGCATGCGCGAGTGCGTATAAAAAATGGCTATTGTCGTTTTGATAGTCGAGCCAAATTTGAGTTTGTTCAATAATTGTTTGCCAATTTTGCTGCTCACTCAAACTATGCAGTTCTTTAGTCGTTAAATGCACAAGGCGCCTATCTACAGGGCCTTGTTGGTGCTTATTTAATAATGGGTAGAGCTCAAATAGCGCAATAATTGCGTTTTGCCGTTGCCCGCTTTTTACTAGGTAATCAACGTGTAAAGTGAGTAACTCGGTATTGTAAGGGTCTTTATTTAAAAGTGCATTTAACAATGACTGGCTAAGCGGTAGGTTTGTGTTTAGCCATTGCTTTAGTTGTGCTACCCACGAAGCGTATAAAGTATGTGCTTTTTTTGGAGCGTTTAGATTTAGTTGCTGATACGTATTTAGAGCATCATCAAATTTGTGTTGTGTAAATTGCTGTTGAGCTTGGCTGAGCAGGTTACTTTTTGGCGCTTTGATGCTCTTGCCGCTGTGGGTTTTTTGTGTGCCAACTACAGGCTGTTTTTGTGGCCACAATAAGTAAGCGTTTAGGCTAAGCGAGCCTATTAATAGCAAGGTAATTAGCTTGGTATAATGGCTCATTGCAACCTCTTCGTTCTATTTAGGCTATTTGATAAAGTGCGCTAAGGCATGAATATTCGCAATTTCAACATCGGCAAGGCCTTTGTAGTGATAAGCCGCGCCTTGGTCGTTTAACCAAACCGATTGGCAGCCTGCATTATTAGCGCCTTGTACGTCGGTATCTAGGCTATCGCCAATATGTAAAATTTCACTTTTAGCCACGTTTAAGTGCGCGGCGGCTTTATCAAACAGTGTACCGTGGGGTTTGGCTTTACCGTGCATACCAGCTTGCAATACTAGCGCAAATTTATCGCGTAAGTTAAAGCGCTCAATTTCAACATTGCCATTGGTTATTGCAACCAGCGTAAAGTGCTGGGCTAAGTTATCTAGCAGCTTTAGTACGTCGTCGGTTACCACTATTTTACTGCGCGCATCGGCAAAGGCGTTATAGGCAGCATCGGCATGATGCACTACCTCTTGCTCATTAAAATCTAGCTTTGAAAGGGCTAAGCGTAGCGTATGTTGGCGCCATTTAGTTACATTATCAGCAAGCTCTGGTAACTGTAATACAGCCTCGTTGCGGCATTGTTGCCAGTATTTTGGGCCTTGTTGTAAGTAGCTGGGTAGCGCGTTTAAATAATCTTGCTGGGCTTTAACCGCGGCTTTTATTATAGGGTGGTTGTTATACAGGGTGTCGTCTAAGTCAAAGCTCATAACTGAAAAAGGGCGAGGAGCACGATTAAATCGGATCATAATTACATTCCTAATCGGTTTGTTTTTTAGCGCGCGGATGCGTGTTGTCGTACACTTTTGCTAAATGCTGAAAATCTAAATGCGTATATACTTGCGTAGCCGATAAACTACTGTGCCCTAATAATTCTTGCACAGCGCGTAAATCGCCAGATGATTCTAAAATATGAGAGGCAAACGAGTGGCGAAGTTTATGCGGGTGCACTTGTGAGCTAATGCCTTGTTTTATTCCCCACTCTTGCATGCGTAAGCGAACTTGGCGAACCGAAATACGATTTTTTTTACTGCTTAAAAACACCGCCATTTCGTCAGGCTTTGCAAATTGCCCCCGTATGTTGAGCCAATTTTTTAACGCTGTGAGCGCTTTGCGACCCACGGGAATGAGGCGCTCTTTGTTACCTTTACCTTTGACTAAAATTTCGCCGCTTGCAGCGTTTATATCCCGTAAGTTGGTGCCAACTAACTCGCTAATGCGCAGCCCAGATGAATACATAAGCTCCATCATAGCTTTGTCTCGTATGGCTAATGGGTCGTCATCGTTAATCTCTAGTAGGCTTGCCATCTGATCTACATCGAGATTTTTAGGTAAAGGCTTAGAAAATTTAGGCCCTTTAATGCCTTGTGCTGGGTTATGATAATGCGCGTGCTGAGCAATGTTTTTGGCTTTTAAAAATTTATACAAACTACGAATGCAGCTTAATTTTAAACTAATGGTGCGCCCACTTAATTGCTTTGAACGAAGCGCCATGCTGTAGCGGCGAATATGCTCGCCTTGTACGCCAAACCAGTCATCACATAATTTACTAAAATACAGGGCGGCAAAGTTTAGTTGGCTAACATACTGATTTACAGTGTGCTCTGAGTACTGTCTTTCGTACTTTAAATAGTCACTAAATAAATGAATGGGTGTACGCCAATGCTCACTTAATTGCTCAGTGTTAGGCGTCTCGTCGCTCATGCCAATTCCAACAGCCTAAGTTGCAATGCATGAACAAAATCAAGCACGAATAGGTTATCTTGTGCGGGTTCAAAATGGTTTTCATCATGGCTACCAAAGGCCAATATAGCGACGGGTTTTTCAGCGCAACCAATAAGATAAATAGCAGAAGACTGCGTGTTTTCGCAAAATAATAGCTCACGCTCTTGTTGATTAACGCGTCCTAAGTAGTGCCCAAATTGGCTAAGGCGGTGCTCAATAAGCCCATCTAAAGTGTTGTTGTATTTAACCAACCTGCACTCGCTAATATGTGGGCTGGTACAAATAATATTGCGCAAATTAGCGGCAAGCGTATTAAAGTCGTAGTTTGTCCACAGTTGGCGGTGGCATTGGCTAAACAAGCGATATACTAGCTCATTTTGCGTAGCGTGTTCGCTCATACTGTGTATTTGATTTTTTAACTGAGTATTGTGCTCGCGCAATTGGCGCTGTTGTATGTGCACAAGCGAGGTGGCACCTTGCGTTTTGTGGTGTAACTCAAGTTGTGCAAGCAGCTCTGGCTGTTCTATTAAAAAATCAGGGTGGCGCGCTAAATACTCAGCGACTTGCTCTTTTGTTAGCTCGCTCATAAGGCAACTTGCCCATCAAATACATGCTCGGCTGGGCCGGTCATGCGGACAGGGTGACCTTCGCCGCTCCAACGTACTTGTAAAGTGCCGCCGGGTAAATCAACTTGTACCGTGGTGTTAAGTTTGCTTTGAATGTGGCCAATTACCATTGCTGCGCAGGCACCCGTGCCACACGCTAGGGTTTCACTAACGCCGCGCTCCCACACTCTAAGTTTAATATGATCTTGCGATACCACCTGCATGAAGCCAATATTGGCACGATTTGGAAAACGTTCGTGGTTTTCAAGCAGCGGACCAAGCACCTCAACTTGTGCGGTAGCTATATCGTCAACTTCTAACACGCAATGCGGGTTACCCATAGACACAGCGCCACTAAATACAGTGTGTTCTTGAGCTCTTATTATATAAGTTAGTTCTCGCTTGCTGGCTTTAAGCGGGATTTTAGCAGGCTCAAAATTAGGATGGCCCATGTTTACCGTCACTTGCCCGTCTTTTTCTATGTATAGCGTGAGGTTGCCCGACTTAGTCGAGACACTAATTTTGTGCTTGTTAGTTAAGCCTTTCATGCGCACAAAGCGGGCAAAACAGCGTGCGCCATTTCCGCATTGTTCTACTTCATTGCCATCGGCATTAAATATACGGTAATGGAAGTCGAGATCAGGGGAGTAAGGGGCTTCAACCATAAGTAATTGGTCAAAGCCAATACCAAAGTGGCGATCAGCCAGTTTTTTGATTTGATCGCGAGACAAAAATACATTTTGTGTAATGTTATCAATTACAACAAAGTCGTTGCCTAAGCCGTGCATTTTGGAAAAATTAACTAACATAGCGCTCTAATTCGGGTTTGCTCTGCGCTAATCATGCCACAGAGCAGCGCCTTAACAAAAACGTTTATGGTAAAATTTTCTCACCTTGATAAAGGCTCTCGATGGTTTCGCGTTGGCGAATAAGGTGGTGTTGCTCACCATCTACCATTATTTCGGCCACGCGTGGGCGAGAGTTGTAGTTTGAACTCATTGTAAAACCATAGGCACCAGCACTTCGCTGCGCCAATAAGTCGCCTTGTTTAAGGGCTAGTTCGCGGTCTTTTCCTAAAAAGTCGCCGGTTTCGCACACTGGGCCCACAATATCAAAGTTATGTGTTGGGGTGTCGTCATCGCGCACCGATACAGGAATGATTTTTTGCCATGCCTGATAAAGCGAAGGGCGAAGCATGTCGTTCATACCCGCATCGACAATGGCAAAAAATTTATCCTGGTTTTGCTTAATAAACTCAACCTGCGTTACTAAAATTCCAGCATTAGCGGCTATAGCGCGCCCTGGCTCAAAAATAAGTTCAAGGTGTTTGTAATTGGCTAAGCGCTCGGTAACCTGCGCAGCGTATTCACTTGGGTGAGGTGGCTGTTCATCATTGTAAGGAACGCCTAACCCGCCGCCAATATCTAAATGAGTAAGCTCAATACCATTTGCTTTAAGTTCATCTATTAATGCCATTAGCTTATCAAGCGCTTCTAAAAAAGGTTTAACCTCAGTTAATTGCGAGCCTATGTGGCAATCTACGCCGGTTACTTTTAGACCAGGTAAAGACGCCGCATGCTGATAAACGCTCACAGCCGTTTGAATATCGATACCAAATTTGTTTTCTTTTAAACCGGTAGAAATATACGGGTGAGTTTTGGCATCTATATCAGGGTTTACACGAATAGAAATAGGGGCTTCTAAATTTAACTCGCACGCTACCTCAGAAATACGCTCAAGCTCTGAGGTCGACTCAACGTTAAAACATTTAATACCTAACTTTAGTGCATAAGCAATTTCGTCGGCGGTTTTAGCCACACCTGAAAACACCACTTTACTGGCATCACCGCCAGCTTTTATTACACGCGCCAGCTCACCTTTAGACACTATGTCAAACCCTGAGCCTAAACGCGCTAATATATTTAATACTGCAATATTAGAATTGGCTTTAACTGCGTAGCACACCAAACTTTTATGATTTTTAGTGGCATTTGCAAAGGCTAAATAATGGCGCTCAAAAGTAGCACGCGAGTACACATAACACGGCGTACCATAGTGCTGAGCAATTGTGGCAATGCTGACATCTTCGGCAAATAATTGATTGTTTTGATAGTTAAAATAATCCATTTATTGCTCCTGCACTTGCTCGGTGTTGGTTTTTTTTACGGGCGTTGGCAGTGCCGTATTAGGGGGTGTGTTTTGCTCAGCCTGTTGCTCTGGTAAATACAAAGGCCCGCTTTGGCCGCAGCCAGCTAATGCACTTAGCAGTAAAGTACTTATATATAGTCGTTTTAATTGTAAGGTATGTGTCGCTTTCATTAGATTAATACGGTTGCTGGCTTTATAATCGCAGAGTAACAGAATATCTAAAAAATGCAGCTATTCGCGGATGATTTTATTCCTGTTACACTAGCTGTATATAAACCGTATCCAATATTAGGCAGCTCGCCTGCAAAGGAAAATTACAATGACTGAACACGAATATCACCAATTAGCCGAAGCTCTTATGTTCACAATTGAAGAGCAAGTTGATGATTGCGAAGCAGATTTAGACTACGAATCGGCAGAGGGTATTTTAGAAATAATTTTCCCTGATAAAAGTAAAATTGTAATTAACAAACAAGCGCCTTTGCATCAAGTGTGGGTTGCGACTAAATTTAATGGCCACCATTTTGAAATGCGTGACGGCCAGTGGATTGATAACCGCTCTGGCGCAGAGTTTTGGGAGTTTATGAACCAAGCGTCTACTCGCCAAGCTGGCCAAGAAATTAAGTGGCAATCAAGCTTATGAGTTTAGAGTTTGCACAATATCCAGCGCAAGGTGAGCACAAAGCCACTGTTATTTGGTTACATGGTTTAGGCGACTCGGGCGATGGCTTTGCTCCGGTTGCACCGCAACTTAACTTACCCAGTGAGCTTGGTATACGATTTATTTTTCCGCATGCGCCTATTCAACCGGTCACCATAAATGGTGGCATGGAAATGCGCTCGTGGTACGACATTAAATCTATAGAATTAGACAAACGTGCCGATGAACAAGGCGTGAGAGATTCAGCCGAAAAAGTGCAAACCCTGATCAATCAAGAAATTGAAAATGGTATACCTGCCAATAAAATTATTTTGGCGGGCTTTTCGCAAGGGGGCGTGGTGTCTTTACATTTAGCGCCGCGATTTGAGCACAAGCTTGCAGGTGTTATGGCGCTGTCTACTTATATGTGCGTGCCTGAAAAGCTAGCGCAAGAAGCAAAGCATACTGATTTAAATGTATTTATGGCTCATGGTAGCCAAGATAATGTAGTGCCGCATAGCGCGGGTAGAAGTGCGTTTGAAGTATTAACAGCACATAACATGGATGTAAGCTGGCAAGAATACCCTATGGCTCATCAGGTTTGCGCAGAAGAACTGCAAGCTATTCGCCAATGGTTAATTGCCCGTTTAAGCTAATTTGGAGCCGCTGAGGTCAATATGAGTCAAAAAATAGTTATTAAAGCAAATGTAAAACGCGAACCACAAAATAGTGTACCTAATGTAAGCTACGAGTGGCATTGGCGTCGTATTGCGAGTGTTTCTATGTTAGTAGCAATGACCTCGGCAGCGGTTGTGTATGGCTTAACTAGCTCGGTAAATGCCGAGCAGGGCGAGCAACCTAATGAACAATCGCCGTATTCACCTTTGCGCGACAACACAGCAGGTAATGTTGAGCCCACGGTGAGTATAAATGACGAGCAAACGCGCCCAAATGAGCTTATAAATGATATAGCAGATGTTGCGCCAGCGGTGCTTGAAGATGAAAGCGTTAATAATACTTCGTTAGCGCAAAGCAATAATGAGCAAACGGATATAGAGCCAATTGCTAACGTTCAAAGCAATCAAGTTTCTGTTATTGAGCAATCAGATACCGAACTCGCTGAGCCTATCGCTAATCAGCCGCTTACTAGCACGCAGTTAAGCGCATCACCCAATGAACAGCTTCCAGATATTGAAAACGACGACGGTTCGCTAACCAGCAGTGAAGGCTTTTCATCTAATGCGCACATTGCCAGTGTTGCGTTAGGCGCACAAATTGATACAGGTAAAATTAGCCGTGCAGTGCTTACTCGCAAAGTAAGTAAGCGCGAGCCCACTAATGTATTTGCTGCAGATATTCGCTTAAATCAGTTTGAAGAGGCACTTTCGTTTTTTAGTGAGCTTAAAAACCTACAAGGCCAACAAGTAAAGCATGTATGGTCTTATGAGGGTGAAACTATGGCTGAGATTTCGCTTAATGTTACCTCGCCGCGCTACAGAACGTACTCAACCAAAAATATTATGAATACACAAACAGGCCATTGGCGTGTAGATGTTGTTGATGAGCAAGGTAATTTAATTGCTCAAAAAGAATTTAGAATTTTAGCTAATTAAGCTTGGCTATTAGCTGTAACTATTTGGATACCCCTATGACAGAAAAAACAAAGTTAGTACGCATTGCAACCCGTAAAAGTGCTTTAGCGCTTTGGCAGGCTGAATTTGTAAAAGCACAGCTTGAGCATTTTCATGCTGATGTGCGCGTAGAATTAGTCCCTATGTCTACTCAAGGGGATATTATTTTAGATACACCGCTTGCTAAAATTGGTGGTAAAGGCTTGTTTGTTAAAGAGCTTGAGCAGGCAATGTTAGATGGCCGCGCGGATATAGCAGTGCATTCAATGAAAGATGTACCCGTAGAATTTCCAGAAGGCTTAGCACTGCACACAATTTGTGAGCGTGAAGACCCGCGCGACGCGTTTGTATCAAATAACTTTGCCAATTTAAGCGAATTACCAAAAGGCGCTGTAGTAGGCACTTCTAGCCTTCGTCGTCAGTGCCAAATTAGAGCTTTGCGCCCTGATTTAGTCATTAAAGACTTACGTGGTAATGTTAATACCCGTTTAGCTAAGCTAGATGATGGCCAGTACGATGCGATTATTTTAGCCGCAGCCGGACTGCTACGTTTAAAAATGGACGAGCGTATTGCTGATTATATTGAGCCTGAGGTATCTCTACCTGCTAACGGACAAGGTGCTGTCGGCATTGAATGTCGTATTGACGATGAAGTAACAAAAGCCTTACTGGCCCCGCTTGAGCATACTCAAACACGTATTCGTGTAAATGCAGAGCGTGCTATGAATCGTCATTTAGAAGGTGGCTGCCAAGTACCAATTGGTGCCTACGCATTAGTTGATGGCGAGCAAGTGCATTTACGTGGCCTAGTGGGCGCAGTAGATGGTAGTGAAATTTTACATGACGAAGTAACCGGTCATATAAATGATGCAGAAGCTATCGGTGTGCAGCTTGCTAAAAAGTTATTAGCGCAAGGCGCCGACAAAATATTAGCAGAAGTATATAGAGACGCATAAATGACACATATCCTGATAACTCGGCCCGAAGGAAAAGGCGCAGCCCTTGCTCAGCAACTTGAGCAAGCGGGTTATCAGGCGTCATTATTTCCTGTTTTAAAAATATCCTACCTTACGCCTTCTACTACCGAGCTAAGCCCGCTAATTAATGCCGATAAAATTATTTTTATCTCTCAAGATGCCGTTACTGCCCTTGCGCAATTAAAGCCAACAATAAATACCAAAGCACAATTTTACGCAGTAGGGCAGCAAACTGCAGATACTATTTACGCGTTATTTGGCGTGCGAGCAGCAGTGCCTAAACTACATGATTCTGAAGGGTTATTGGCGCTAAACTCGTTAGCTGAGGTTGATGGTAGCAATATTGTATTAGTAAAAGGCCAAGCGGGGCGCCCAGATATTGCCAAAACCTTAAAGGCGCGTGGGGCATTTTTAAATAACTGTGTGGTATACAAGCGCGAGCCAATAAGCGCTGAAAAAACCAACTGGACAGACCACTGGCAAAGCCTGAAAGTACAAGGTATAGTCATAACCAGTAATGCAGCAGTTGATGCAATATTTAATAACCTGACTGAACAACAGTTACAGTGGTTACAACAGTGCCGATTTTATGTTGCTAGCGAGCGTATAGCCGCTTATTTACAACAGCAACAGGTAAGCTCGGCTAATATACACATTGCCGCAGGGGCAAGCGATACCGCTATGTTTTCCTGCATAAAACAGCAAGGTAGCAAGATGAGCGAACAGTCAAAGCCAGTAACGGCAGATAACACACCAACCACTAAGGCAGCGGCCTCTGCACAAAAAAAAGAGGCAGCTAAAGCACACAGTAAACCACATAACGATAAGCAAAAAATAAGTAAATTAGCGGTATTAGCGCTGATCATTTCGCTTATTGTTGCCTGTGGTGTGGGGTATGAGTTTTACCAAAAACTCAATGCAGGTAAAGCCCAAAATGTAGCTGTTAATGAACTAAAAGAAGAAAACGCGTTATTGTCACAAGAGTTACAGGCGCTCAAGTCGGCGCAATCTAATCTTCAGCAAGCATTATTCAATAGTGAACAAAAAGTGGCTGCAGCGCTTAATGAAAGTGCAGAGAGTAACCAGCAACAATTAAAAGCTGCATTGCAACAAGCTCAGCAGCAAGGCGCTTCACTAAACCCGCAAGAAGTAACCAGCTTACAACGTATGGCTGAGTTTAAACTGTGGGCTGAAAAAGATTACCAAGGTGCCAGCGCTGTACTTAAACGCTTAGATGCCTTATTGAGTGAACACCCAGGTACTGTTGCAGTTCGCCAAGCAATAACACAAGACATTCAAACACTAGATAGCTTAAAACCTATCCCAACAGAAGCCATTTACTTAAAGCTTAATAGCGTGTTATCAAACATAGATAACCTTGCATTTAATGCCGTTAACATACCGCAAGAAGCAACAGAAATTGAAAAAAATGCCTTGAGTGAAGATGTAAGCGATTGGCAGCAAAACCTAAGTAATAGCTGGAATAAGCTAGTTGATAGCTTTATTACTATTCGCCAGCACGAAGGGGTTGCTATAGAGCCACTGCTAACCGATCAGGAGCGCCACTTAATTAATCAACGTATTAAATTAAATGTGACGCAAGCTCAAGATGCATTAATGAGCAAACAAGCGAGCATTTATTTTAGTGCCATAAGTGAGGCAAAGCGTCTTGTTAATGAGTACTTTAAACAAGATGACGAGGCGACAAAAGTGGTTATAAATGCACTAACTAGCCTAGAAAAAGAGCCATTAAACTTTAACCCTGAAGTAAACCTACAAAGTACGCAGCAGGTTAAGGAGTGGGCGCAATGATAGGGCTTATAGTATTAATTGTTGCGATTGTTTTAGTTTTAGCGATTACGCCATTTGTACTGGATGAAAAAGGCTATGTGCTGATCTCGTTTAACAACACCACGATTGAAGGCACGATTGTATCGTTTTGTATTATGGCGGTAATTAGTGCAACCATTTTGTTTTTAACTTACAAATTAGTGCGCTATTTATTGTCGATTTATCATAATACTAAACATGGGTTTTTTGCGCGTAGCGAAGAGCGAAAGCAAGCAGCTATAGAGCAAGCCTTATGGAGTGCGATAAACGATGATTACGAGCTTGTTGAGCAAACGTTATCAGGTAATAGTGTACCCAGTAAGTTTGAAGATATACGCTTAGCGCTATTAGCAAAAGCAGCGCTTGCTAATAACCAAACCGACAAAGCACTAGAGCGTTTATTTGAAATTAGCCCAGAGCAGCAACTTAACGTTGCTAAACTTTGGATAGCCAGTGGCGATAGCAGCGCAATAGAATCACAAATGCGTGCAAACAGCGATTCAAAAAAAGCGACACCTCTTGAGCTTAAGCTATACGCCGAAATACTTGTACAGCAACAGCACTTTAGTGCACTTGAAGACTTTTTACCGCGTTTACTTCGTAAAAAAGTCCTCAACGATGCGCAGTGGACGCAGCTGTTTAATGGCTATTTTAATGCACAAGCTAGCGATAAAATCACTGAAAAATATAAACAACTTCCTAAAAAGCTACAAGCTCATGCTAATACAGCTTACTTAATGCAAATGGCTAAAGTGGGCCAGTTAAGTGCGATTGAAAGTGACTTAATTAAAATGGTGAAGCACGACGAGCAACATGCTCAGCTGGCTAATATATTAAGTAACGCCACCTCGGCAGAGGCTGTAAAGCTTCAAAGTAGTATTCAAGAGCGCCTGAAAAAAGATGATGCAAACAACGCATTATTACTCTCGCTTGCGTGTTTAGCTAATGCTCAAGGCGATTATGAGTTAGCCGCAAAGGTTTTTGATAAAGCCTTGAATATCGAAAACAAAAAGCAATTTGCTCAGCAAGCAGCGCTTAGCTATAAAAATACCGCACAAGCCGATAAAGCACTCGTTTTGTATCAATAAAGGCTACACTTATACTTTTGCAGCTTTGATATTCGGGAGCATTGGGTTGAAACACTTTTTCATTGTCACTGTAAGTTTAGCGTGCGCTTACTTTTTTACCGGATATTTTAGTAATTTACTATTAGCGATAGATGGCTACGCAGTGGCTGTGTGGCCGCCTTCAGGGATTGCGCTTGCTGGCTTTTTAATTTGGGGCAGAAAGAGCTTACTAGGTATTGTTTTAGGGGCTTTTTTTACTAACCTCATTCATTTAGAAAGCGCCTCAGCGATATTTCAGTTAAGTGTATTTATGCATGCTGCGGCTGTTACCTTTGCTGCTACTTTACAAGCATGGGTAGGTAGCCAATTGGTCACTAAAGTGATTAAAGCACCACTCGACTTATCTTCTTTAAAGCACTGTATTCAAAGCCTCGTTGTTGCCGGCCCATTGTGCTGTGTTATAACTGCAGGTGTAGGCACCAGCTTATTAATTTTTAATGGCGTTATTGTGTCTCAAGCCGGTTGGGATACGTTTATAGCGTGGTGGATAGGCGACAGTATTGGAGTGCTTGTTTTTACTCCGCTTATGCTAGCGGCATTTAACTATTCACAGGTAAATTATCGCCTACAAGTTATACTGCCCTCACTGTTAATTTATATGGTTATAAGTATTAGCTTTTATGGCGCGGCCAGTGTAAAAAAAGAAAAAAACATTCAAAAAGAAGAGCTGAAAATATTAGCCACTCAAGATGCTATCAACAATAAAATTAACGAAATAACAGCACACCTCGCCTTACTGGCGACCTTTTTTTCTAGTAGTGACGATGTGAGCTTTACTGAATTTAAGCAATTTACTTCTAAGCAGCTTAGTTACAGCGAAGAAATTTTAGCATTTGAGTGGGTGCCCTACTTACCAAGTGAAAACCTAGCTCAGTATATAGAGGCTAATAACAACACAGAGCTGGCTAAATATAGCTTAAAAGAAAGAGCAAAAGATGGCAGTTGGCAGGCCGCTCCCCCACGAGATTTTTACTACCCCGTACAATACGCACATCCTTTGTCGGGAAATGAAGACGTAATTGGCTTTGATCTTGCCTCAAATGAGGTAAGGCGATCTGCATTAATAAAAGCAAAAGTGTTAAATGAGTTGGTGATCAGTGAGCCAATAAATTTAGTACAAAACGAAGCTGAGCGCGGCGTGTTGTTTTTTCATCCGGTGTTTGGCAACAATATTACCGAAGACGATTTTAAAGGTTTTGTGGTAGCCGTTGTTAGTTTAGAAAGACTATCAAACGCGGTGTTATTTGATCAAAACAACGGCGTTGCAGTGAGCTTTACAGACACCACAACAGAGAATAATGCACAGCCTATTTTTATTGCCGATCATCAACAACTATTGCCGTTAAAAGACTATAAGTTATTGGTAGGTAAGCGGGTGTGGCAGGTGGAGCTGCATCAGCCAATGCAACGAGAGTCATGGTTAGTTTACTGGCTTGCGCAAATAGCAGGCATGTTATTTGTTTGGCTGCTTATTACCTTTTTAATATCGGTAACGGGTACCAATATTCGTATACGTGAGCAGGTAGCAAAACAAACAAAAGTTTTACGCTTAGAAAAGCAAAAGGCCGATGAAGCCAATGAAATAAAAAGCCAGTTTTTAGCAAATATGAGCCATGAAGTTCGCACGCCTATTAATGGTATTAAAGGGCTGCATTATTTAGCCCTACAGCAAAACGATTGGCAGCAAGCCCGCAGCTATATTGAACAAGCAGATGGGGCACTGGGCGTATTGCTAAGAGTATTAAATGATGTGCTCGATTTTTCTAAAATGGAAGCAGGCAAACTTGATTTAATTCAAGAGCCAATTGATGTAGGCACACTCAGTGAAGAAGTGGCTAATTTACTGCAGTTTGATATAGAAGCAAAGTCGCTAGAATTTATGCTTGATTACGATAAATCAAGTAACTTGGTTATCAACACCGACCCAATACGCTTAAAACAAGTTTTGCTAAACCTAATCAATAATGCCATTAAGTTTACGGCTAAAGGCAGCATCACACTCAAAGTGTGGCAATCTAAAAAAATGACTTACTTTAGCGTTAACGATACCGGTATTGGTATTAGTAAAGAGGCGCAAAAACAGCTCTTTAAACCGTTTGCACAAGCAGATAGCTCTACCTCGCGTCAATATGGCGGCACGGGCTTGGGTTTAAGTATATGCAAAAAGCTTGTAGAGTTGATGGGTGGAGAAATTGATTTAATAAGCCACGAAGGGCACGGTTCTACGTTTACCTTTAGCCTGCCAATTTATTCGCCGCTACCAAAGGCTGAGCAAATAAAGCAACAATATGATGAGATAGATGTTAGTACGCTTTCTTTTGCAGATTATAAATTATTGCTTGTTGAAGATAACCCATTAAATCAGCACGTCGCGAGCGCTATTTTAAAAACCAAAGGGTGCGTTGCTGATATTGCTAATGATGGTTTTGAGGCGATTGAAAAGCTGACAGAGCATACCTACGACATTGTGCTTATGGATATACAAATGCCAAAAATGGATGGCCTTGAAGCCACGCGAGTTATTCGTAATGAACTTGGTTTGTTTGACCTACCTATTATTGGCTTATCTGCTAATGCCCACGATGACGATGTTAAAAAAGCAGTTGCCAGCGGTATGGATAATTATATTACTAAACCCATTGAAGCAAATACCTTATTTAAAACACTCTGGCATCACTTAG
Organism: Pseudoalteromonas sp. 2CM28B; assembly: GCF_023161935.1. Lineage (NCBI taxonomy): Bacteria > Pseudomonadati > Pseudomonadota > Gammaproteobacteria > Alteromonadales > Pseudoalteromonadaceae > Pseudoalteromonas > Pseudoalteromonas sp. 2CM28B. The sequence continues at coordinate 20,368 of NZ_JALNTH010000029.1, read as the reverse complement.
CTCATCAAAATAAGTGAACAAAAACCTAATTTTGTTCACTTTTTGAGTAAAAAGCAGACATATGACCGCTAATATTTACTTTAACTGCTCTACACTTGAAAAATAACTGTACCTGCGTATCATGCGCGCAATTTTAACCTAACCGAGTCGCTATTATGATAAATAAAAAATTACCTCTGCTAGATATTCATCGTCATTTAGATGGCAATGTACGTGCGCAAACCATACTAGAGCTTGGTCGACAGTTTAATATTACGCTACCTGCTGATAACGTAGAGGCGCTTATCCCTCATGTGCAAGTTATTGATCCTGAGCCTGATTTAATGGCGTTTTTGCAAAAGCTCGACTGGGGTGTAACGGTACTGGGCGATTACGACGCCTGTAGACGCATCGCCGTTGAAAACATAGAAGACGCTCAAGCGCAGGGACTTGATTATGTAGAGCTTCGCTTTAGCCCGTATTATATGGCACAAAGCCAAGGCTTACACCCGCAAGGGGTGGTTGAGGCCGTGGTTGATGGTATTAAATCGGCTACTCAAGGCGCCAATATTAAAGCAAACTTAATTGGTATTATGTCGCGTACTTATGGTGTTAAAACCTGCCAGCAGGAGCTTGACGCATTACTTGCCTTTAAAAATGATTTAGTGGCGATTGATTTAGCCGGAGATGAAATTGGTTTTCCGGGAGAGCTTTTTGTCGAACAATTTAAGCAAGTAAGAGACGCTTACCTGGCCGCTACCATTCATGCCGGTGAAGCGCTGGGCGCAGCGAGTATTTGGCAAGCCATGAATGAATTAGGTGCAAGCCGTATAGGCCATGGGGTAAAAGCAATTGAAGACCCTAAACTAATGGACTACCTGCGCGATAACCGCATTGGTATTGAGTCGTGCTTAACCAGTAATATTCAAACCAGTACCGTAAACGATTTAGCTAAACACCCCCTTAAACAGTTTTTAGATCACGGTATTTTAGCGTGTATTAATACCGACGATCCGGCTGTAGAGGGCATTGAAATTGAGCATGAATATTTAGTGGCTGCACCAAAGGCGGGTTTAACACAAGCCGATATGCATAAGGCACAAGCGAATGCCTTAGAGATTGCATTTTTAAGCGACAGCGATAAAAGCGCATTAACTGCGCTTGCTGCAGCACGTTAAACACGCTTAATACAAAAAATGCCGCTTATTTGCGGCATTTTTTATGTTAGCTTACTTTTGTTTGGCAGCTCACGTAATTATCAAACAGTGCTTTTAATACATCGCTTCGGCCAATCAGACCTATTACGGTATCACCCTCAACAACGGGGTAGTTTTTTGGCTTTCCTGTTTTCATTTGCTCTGCAAGCTCGATAATGTTGGTATCGGCATTAACGGTTACAACCTCAGTTTGCATAAGCTGCGAAACTTTTACAACGCCATCGCAAAAATAGCTGCTTCGCATTAATGGTTTTAACAGCTCTTGCTCAGATATAAAACCAACCAGCGATTTATTGTCATCAAATACTGGTGCACCTAATAAGTTAAACTTTTGCAGCTCACTAATGGCGGTGGTCATTTCGGTATTTGGGGTAATGTGTGGCAACTTACGTTGCATAAAATCTTTTACTTTTGTATTTAACATTTGGGTCTCTCCCGCTGATGTTCTATACAAAGTATGGTTTATAGATAGGAATTTAGGAAATTGTTTATACTGATTAAAGTAATAGGTTATACCAATTAATGGCTTAAATTTGATAGAAATAACAAAGGCGCCATGGGGCGCCTTTGTATTATAAATAAAAATTTATTTTATAAACGCGAATGCATCGGCGTACATGTTTTCGCGAACAGCACCGTGAGCAATAAAGTCATCACGGACAATGCCTATCATGTCAAAGCGACCAGCCATATAAATGTCGTAAGGTTCTAACGACACAATATCTTGCATGACTGCTTTGTGTACAAACCCGGTGTGGCCTTGCCAATTAGCAGATGGGTTTTCTACAACAGGAATAAATTTAAAGTGCTCGTTACTCTCTGCCCATGCTTGCATTTCGCTGTGAGCATACAATGCAGACTCTTCTTTAACACCCCAGTAAAACAGTACCGGGCGGTCGCAGTTAATTTCAGCTAAGTGATCAGCCATTGATTTTGCATAAGAAAAACCAGTGCCGCCAGCCAATAAAATAATAGGGCGCTCACATTGTAGACGTAGTTGCGATACACCAAGGCCAGCTTCTATATCTACCGGTGTATTATTTTGATGCGCATTACGCAAATGCTCAAGCGATTGCATTGCGTATGAATCGGCTTTAGATGCGCCAATATGAAGCTCTATTTCATCACATTGCGATGGACGACTTGCAATCGAAAATGCGCGCTTGTCTTTTTCGCCAAGTACAAGTTGCATGTATTGGCCAGCTTCAAACGTAACAGGTTGTTGAGGCTTTAAAATTACTTTATGAACAAATTCTGTAAGTGGGCTGATGGCAACAACTTCAGCTTTTAATGTTTGCATTTTTTACCTTTTAGCAGCGTTTACGCAGATATGCAGTTAAGTGGAGCAATATTAACATATCTGCGGGGTTATTTTATAGCCTGTTTATATTCACTTAGCGTGCTTAAAGTATATCGAGACTTTGCCAAATTTCGTCAACACGATCTTTTGTTGCTTTATCCATGACAATTGGCTCGCCCCATTCGCGGTCGGTTTCACCTGGCCACTTATTTGTTGCATCCATGCCCATTTTTGAGCCAAGCCCAGATACAGGCGATGCAAAATCGAGGTAATCTATTGGCGTGTTTTCAATTAATGTGGTGTCGCGCGCAGGGTCCATACGGGTAGTGATGGCCCAAATAACATCGTTCCAGTCACGGGCATTTACATCATCATCGCAAACAATAACAAACTTAGTGTACATAAACTGACGTAAAAACGACCATACGCCCATCATGACGCGCTTAGCATGGCCTGGGTATTGTTTTTTCATGGTTACCACGGCCATACGGTAAGAGCAGCCTTCGGGTGGCAAGTAAAAGTCGACGATTTCTGGAAACTGCTTTTGCAATATAGGCACAAACACTTCGTTTAATGCCACACCTAAAATAGCTGGCTCATCAGGTGGACGACCGGTAAATGTACTATGGTAAATTGGGTTTTTACGGTGTGTTAAATGGGTCACTGTCATCACAGGAAAGTCATCAACTTCATTGTAATAACCAGTGTGGTCGCCATACGGCCCCTCGGGAGCCATTTCGCCAGGCATAATGTAGCCTTCAAGTACTATTTCGGCACTGGCAGGGACCTGTAAGTCATTTGAAATAGACTTAACCACTTCGGTTTTACTACCGCGCAGTAAGCCAGCAAAGGCATATTCGCTTAACGTGTCTGGCACAGGTGTTACCGCACCTAAAATAGTGGCAGGATCTGCTCCTAATGCAACCGAAACTGGGTAAGGCTTACCGGGGTTTTCTTTACACCATTCTTGAAAATCGAGTGCGCCACCGCGATGCGATAACCAACGCATAATTATTTTATTTTTACCTAATAGCTGCTGGCGGTAAATACCCAAATTTTGGCGCTTTTTATAAGGCCCTTTGGTAACAGTTAAACCCCAAGTAATAAGGGGCGCGGCATCTCCAGGCCAACAATGTTGTATAGGCAGCTTAGCTAAATCTACCTCGTCACCTTCTAGAACAACCTGTTGGCACGGTGCTTTTTTAACTTCTTTAGCCGGCATATTGAGTACTTGTTTAAATACCGGAATTTGCCCTAGTGCTTCTTTAATCCCTTTTGGTGGCTCGGGCTCTTTTAAAAAAGCGAGTAGCTTGCCAACTTCACGCAGCTCGCTTACATTTTCTTGGCCCATGCCCATAGCAACGCGCTTAGGTGTACCAAATAAGTTTGCAAGCACAGGCATACTGTGACCTTTTGGGTTTTCGAACAATAATGCGGGGCCTTTAGCACGTAATGTACGGTCGGCTATTTCGGTCATTTCAAGATACGGGTCGATTTCTTGAGTAATACGTTTAAGTTCGCCTTTTTTTTCAAGCAAATCGATAAAATCACGTAAATCTTTATATTTCATGGTAGGCCGCTACTAAGCAAAAAGTGAAAGTATTATACCCAACTAAACAACAAATGCATGTGCAGTTGTTTAGCGTAAAAACAGGCTATTTATTACGATGAGAAAAAAGAAAAAGTTTAAATCGCGAACGACAAAATTATAAGGCGTCCGTTTGTTGAAGTTGGCAGTGGTATTTATTACCTGAAACAATCAGCATGGCTTCATCGGCTTTAGACCAAAATAGCACTCGCTCATTAATATACTTTACCCCTGATGCGCTCGGCTCTTTATTAAGCGTATATGTTTGCTCATTTAAAGTAAGTGTTGCCCCCGCTCCTTGGTGGGCTAATTCTACTACGCGCTCGTTGCATAAGTAGTGGGTACTTTTAGACTCATTACTACAGGCTGATAAAACCAGCATGCTTGTAAAAATAACCACCAATGCTTTCATTTATATCCCCTAAGTAAGTTTGCCATTGATAAAAATCAGTGCGTTTAATCAGCATAACAAAGCAAAATTAACCGTTGGTGAAAATTACGTATTACGCTATGTTGATAGCATTATTTTTTAGCTAGGAAGCAACATGGCAGGCATTAACCTTTTAACATTACTTGATGATATAACCACCTTACTTGATGACATTGCCACAATGAGTAAAGTCGCCACTAAAAAAACAGCCGGTGTACTTGGTGACGACTTAGCACTTAATGCTCAGCAAGTTACAGGGGTTACAGCCGACCGCGAATTACCCGTAGTTTGGGCTGTGGCAAAGGGCTCATTTTTGAATAAAGCTATTTTGGTGCCTGGTGCATTGCTCATAAGTGTATGGCTGCCTTGGTTAATAACCCCGCTGCTAATAATCGGTGGCTTATTTTTATGTTTTGAAGGCGCTGAGAAAGTATTTGCTGGGTTTTTACCTCACCCCGAAAAAGAGGCTGATGAGTCGCAACAATTAGACCCAGCTGAGTATGAAAAGCAAAAAGTAAAAGGAGCCATACGCACCGACTTTATTCTCTCAGCCGAAATTATAGTGATCACCTTGGGAACGGTTGCAGGTGCCACACTTGTAAATCAGGCGCTTGTACTGTGTGTTATAGCCGTATTAATGACCATAGGTGTATACGGCCTTGTAGCCGGTATTGTAAAGCTTGATGACGCGGGGTTGTATTTGCTTAATCAATCAAAGGTGTCGGCTAATAAATTTAAAGAGATGCTTGGTAAGGGGCTATTAGCTGCAGCACCAAGGCTTATGCAATTTTTAGCCTTTGCCGGCACGGTGGCCATGTTTTTAGTCGGTGGCGGCATTTTATCCCACGGTATTGAGCTACTACATCATTGGCAATTAGAAGTAATAGCCATAGGCAAGTCGTTATTAAATGGCACCGGCGAAACATTAGCCCCCCTTATATTTGACGGATTACTAGGAGTAGTAGCAGGGCTATGCATTGTTATTCTGCATTTAGCTTATACAAAAATATTTAATAAATAACTGCTGTGTGAATTTTTAGGCTGCGCTTTGTTTTATATTTTCATCAAAGCGCAGCCTAATCATTATTTTAAATACAGCCTTAGATTATTTACATTGGCTGTTTTCACAAAGCTGTTCTAGCTCATATTTCGCTTTGCTATTACCTTGCGCTATTGCCTGCTCATACCAATGTTTTGCTGTTTGTACATTTTGAGTCACGCCTTGTCCATCTCGGTACATTTGCGCAAGATTGAGCTGCCCCCATTGCGAGCCGGCATTTGCGGCTAGAGTAAAACTCTCAAGCGCATCGCTATACTGTCCGTTTTTAAAATACGTAATGCCCTGTTGGTTATTTTTGTCGAGCTTTAAGCCTTTATATAGCGGTTTTGGTTTTGGCGGAAACATTACAAAACCACCATATAAACTGTTTGCCGAGGGGCGCAGTACGTCGTAAATCACCCCGTCGCTGTAAAGTCTTTTTACTTCGCTACGAGGCAAAGTAATTTTGTCATCTGAGAAGTAACCTCTTTGTACTAATAAGCTGGTACGCATTGCAGTAGTAATGCCTTTGTTGCGCTTATAGCTGTAGTTACTTACTTGAAACGTAATAAACTGCTCGTCAAAACTTAAAACTTGCGCAACTTTTAAGTTGGTGAGTGTCCATGGCTCATGAGTAAATTTATCAGCGTGTACTAAATACGTATCGTAGGGTTTAGGGTTAGTTAAGTAGCTTTGCTTTTGCGCTTGCGCAGCAGCGTGTTGTTGGTAAAAAAATAACCCCACCCATAACGCTAAAAATACCCCTATAAAGTATTTAGGTAGAGTGAAAATTTCAAACATCGGTAACTGCTTTAACTTTACAGGCGCATTATGGCCGCATTGATAGCATTCGTATTTATAGTTTAGTGCTAAAGGTAGAACCGGAATAACCGTAAAGCGTAAAAAACGACTTTGGTTTATTAGATGATAGGCGCGGCTATGGCAGTTAGGGCAGCACTGTGTTTGTGCAAAATGAGGAAACGACTGACTCGTATTGAAAAGCAACATGCCCGCACACTCCTTGTTTTATTTAATTTATATAAAGGTAAAACAAGGAGTGCGTTTATCAAAGCGACAAACTGTAAGTAAGTATGTCAGTTATTAGTTAGCCTGCGCTTTCGCTTGAATTGTTGTTTTGGCATCTGCTGCCATTAACGCAAATACAGCATACGCAGCGGTATTTTGGCGCAGTTTAGCAGGCGTTACTTTATCGAGTGTGTCATCAGCTGTGTGATGGTAATCAAAGTAATCAGTGCCATCTTGGGCCAACTCAAATATAGGTGCCGACACCGCTTTTTTTAAGGGGATTAAATCTGGCCCGCCGTTAGCCTGGTTTTTACCAATGTACTCAATGTTTAACGCAGCCAACTCTTTTGCTATGGCACGCACTACTGGCAGAGAAGCCGCATTAACATTTGACTCAAAACCATATACTACATCGGCGCCAAAGTCCGACTCAGCAGCTGCAACTATATTGTGTAAGTCACTTTTGTGTTGTGCAAAGTAAGCTTTTGCACCCCAAAGTCCAAGCTCTTCTGCTGCAAACAGTACAACACGAATACTGCGCTTAGGGCGTTTAACATCGCTAATGTGTTTGGCCGCTGCCATTGTTAGCGCAACACCTGCACCATCATCTAATGCGCCAGTGCCTAAATCCCACGAGTCTAGGTGGCCACCAATTAACACATATTGTTCTGGGTTTTCGGTGCCATTAAATTGGCCTATAACGTTATAGCTTGTGCCTTCTCCTAGGCTTTGTGTTTGTACATTTATATTAACTGTTACCTTTTTGTTTAAAGCCACTAAGCGCGCTATTTGATCCGCATCCGGGTTGGCAATAGTTACGTTAGGTATTTTTTTAACCCCTTCTTTATAGTAACTACCACCAGTGTGAGCAAAGCGATGGTGAGCTGTGCTCACTGAGCGCATCATGTAAGCAACCGCGCCTTTTTTTGCAGCTTCAATTGCGCCTGTGGCACGTGCTTTTACTGCGGGGCCGTATCCGTTGCCGTCTATGTCGCGGTTCATGCGGTAATTAATATAGGCAATTTTACCTTCTAAGCTATTTGCTGGTGCTGCAATTAGCTCATCCAATGTTTTAAACAACACAACCGGTGCACTAATACCATCTTTAGGTGTGCTTACACTGTTACCCAGCGCAGTTAAATGCAGAGGTTGCTCACTTGGGGTGAGTATTTTTCCGCTTTCGCTATAACGGCGCCATTTTGGAAATGTTGCTTCTTCAAGCCATACTTTATCAAAACCAAGTTCGTTAAATTTTGCTTTAGCCCATGCTACTGCTTTTTTATCGTTTTCAGTGCCGGGTAAGCGAGGGCCAACTTCTGTTGTGAGTGACTCGAGTAGCTCGTAGCTTAAATGGCTTTTAAGTGCAGCAGTGCGCACCTCATCAACCTGTTGTAATTGCATTGTGGTGAATTCTGCATTGTTTGCGCTAACGCTGAGGCTGCTAGTCATTAGTAGCGCTGTAATAATTTTTTTCATATAGAGTAAGCCTTTTTATAATTAAGTGTATTAGAGCACTTTTTAAAGGCTTTAAAAAATAGATGAGATGAATGCAGTGGTGTTTTTAATAGGCAGTAAAAAGCCCGCACAATTATTATTGTGCGGGCTTTATAAGTATAAGTTTTATAACTTAAAAGCTAAATTGAGCTGCTAGGCGTGCATTTGTGCCTTCGCCCACGGTAACGTTGTTTAAGCCACCGCCGCCTAAGTAGTTTTCGTCTAATAGGTTTTCAATGTTTAAACGAAGGTTTACATCGGTTTTGCTTACTTTAAGTTTGTAAGTTGCACCTACATCTACTCGTGTGTAAGCATCTTTTACTACTGTGTTTGCACTATCGGCAAAGCGCTCACCTTCATAAAATGCACCGGCATTAAATGCAATGGTGTCGTTTAACTCATAGCGTGTCCAAAGTGATGCAGACCATTTAGGAGCATCAGTAGGGCGTTTACCTTGTAGGTCTTCGTCACGCTCAAAATTTGCATCTAAGTACATAGTTGATGCCATAACAAATAAGCGATCGGTAGCTGCACCTTGCGCGCTTAGCTCAAGCCCTTTATGGCGTTGCTCGCCTACTTGGTTTGTTTCAGAGGTAAATTCGCCGACTGGCACTTCAAGTGCTTCGGTTACTAAGGTGCCTTTTTTGCTAATATCAAATACAGCACCGCTTAACATTAGGCGGTCATCAAATAGTTGCCATTTAACACCAATCTCTTTTTGCTCAGAGGTAACAGCATCAAGCTTCATACCGTTGTTGATGTCAGTTTCGCTTACTAATGTATCGCTACCTTGTGGCTCAAAACCTTCTGAGTAGCTAGCATAAATAGTCGCAGAAGGGTTAGGGTGATAAAGCACACCTACTTTTGGTACGAACGACTCGTTATCTGCGCCTTCTCTATTTTGCTCATCGTAACGGCCACCTAATGATACTTGCCACTGTGGCGAGAAAGTAATTAAGTCTTGAACGTAAATACCGTAGTAGTCGTATTCAGTTTCGCTAATAGTATCATCTGATTTATAGCTTACTGTTGGGCGGCTTGGCTCGTTTTGGCCTGCAGCAAAATTAAAATACTCTGCTGATGTACGGCGTTGCCCGTAATAGTAATCTAGTGAGTTTGCACCAATTAAAAACTGATGTTGTAAACTACCGGTTTTAAATTCGCCAACAAAATCAATAAATGCGGTTTTAAACTGCCAATCGTCAAAACGGTCGTAAGGGCGCGACTCATAGCTATCGCCTTCTACGAATGTGCTTGGCTTACGAGGTGCAGACTCAAAACGCTGGCGCTCAAATGTTTGCTCGTTGTAACCAAGCTTAACTTGCCAGTGATCGTTTAAGTACACTTCAAAATCTACGCCTAAGTTTTCTACCGTTATGTCAGTAAACGCCCAAGACATATCGCGAATGGTTTTGTCATCGCCAATCACATTAGCGTTGTCATCTATCCATGCACCTGTATCAAGGCCTGCTTCGTCGTCTGTGCGGTCGTAATGTACACGTACTAATGCGTTGTCGCTTAAATCGTAATCAACAATTACAGCACCTAAAAAACGGTCGCGTTCACGGTTTTCGCCGTTTTGGTATTCGCGCCAGTAATCAACATCTTGTTTTACTAAAATACCGCGTGCACGTAAATCTTCAGCGTCGGTAAGTGCACCAGCTGCGTCTAGCATAAAGCGGGTAGAGCCGTGTTGGTCTACATCTGCGCTGGCGTTAAATAATGTGGTTGCCGTAGGCTTTTTTGTCACCATGTTAATCAAGCCACCTGGGCCTGATTGTCCGTATAAAATACTTGATGGACCTTTAATAACTTCTACTTGTTGTAGAATTTCAATCGGTTGCTGGTAGTGAGACCAATGTTGGTGTCCGTCACGTAAGTAGCCTGTCGATGAGCTAAGTTCAAAGCCGCGTAAGTTAAATACTTCACGGTTACGTTGTTGAGAGCCGGCAGTTAAACTTGCATCGTTAGTAAGTACTTCGCCAAGGGTCGTTGCTAATTGCTCGCTAATGATTGTATCGCTAATAACAGTGACTGATTGCGCTGTTTCTAACAATGACGCTGATGTTCTCATTGCTCCGTTGGCGTTGTCGACTTTGTAGTCGTTAAAATAACTACCTTTAACTTCAATTCGCTCTAAGTCAGTAGGGGCGGCAAAGGCGCTTGTGCTAATGGCACCAACAAGTGCTACGTACAGTGAGTTTAGTTTCATCAATTACATCCAGTGTTAGGGTGTTAAAATTTTTCGAGGATCTTAATGAAAACTAGTATCATTTGCAACTTTTTTATTAACAAGGATTAACGCATCGTAAAATAATGCACATCGGGTATTAATGGTTGCCTAACCTGAATTCTGCTATTATAGAGCCATATTTTGGGGCTAAGCCCTGTGTTGTTTTTATTATTTTGGAATTTATTGTGACTTCTACTGCATTTTCATCTTTGGCTTTACCTGCTGGTTTAGTTGATAATTTATCAACACTTGGCTACTCGCAAATGACGCCTGTACAAGCGCAAAGCCTGCCACCTGTACTTGAAGGTAAAGACATTATTGCACAGGCAAAAACCGGTTCAGGTAAAACTGCTGCTTTTAGTTTAGGTGTGTTAGCTAAATTAAATGTAAAACGTTTTCGTATTCAATCGCTTGTACTTTGTCCAACGCGCGAACTGGCCGAGCAAGTGGCAGTAGAAATGCGTAAACTTGCCCGCGGTATTCACAATATTAAAATATTAACGCTATGTGGTGGTGTATCAATTGGCCCACAAATAGGCTCGCTTGAGCATGGCGCGCACATTATTGTGGGTACACCTGGGCGAGTGGACGATCATATTCGTAAAGGTACACTGCGTTTAGACGATGTTGAAACGTTAGTACTTGATGAAGCAGATCAAATGCTTGATATGGGCTTTCAAGATACCCTTGATGCCATTATTGAGCACATACCGCAAAATCGTCAAACGTTGTTATTTAGTGCAACATTTCCGCGTGCAATTGAAGCGATTGCAAAGCGCGTATTAAAAAATCCAGAGATGATAAAAGTAGAAGAAGAGCAAGAAAAAAGCACAATAAAGCAATACTTTTACAAAATGGATAACAACAAACAGCGTTACTCAACACTTAAATTATTACTACTTAAATATACACCACAAAGCTGTGTTGTTTTTTGTAATACCAAGGTAGAAACACAACAAGTTTGTGATGATTTAGCAAGTGAAGGCTTTAGCGCAGTGGCGTTGCACGGTGATTTAGAGCAGCGTGATCGCGAACGTACGTTAATTCATTTTGCTAATAAGAGCGCCTCAATATTAGTTGCTACCGATGTTGCCGCGCGTGGCTTAGATATTGACGACATGGACATGGTAATAAATTACCATTTAGCACACGACCCACAAACCCATGTGCACCGTGTAGGGCGTACAGGCCGAGCGGGTAAAAAAGGCATTGCGTGTTCTATTTACGGTGAGGCTGAGCAGTTTAAAGTGGCGCAAATAGGCGACCATTACGAACGAGATTTTTTGCCAGAGCCAATGCCTGCTTTTAGCTTATTAGAAAAGCCGCCTTACAAGCCTGAAATGGTTACCCTAATGATTGACTCGGGCAAAAAGCAAAAAGTGCGCGCTGGTGATATTTTAGGTGCACTTACTGGCAAAGATGGTGTTGCAGGACGCCAAGTAGGTAAAATAAATGTACTTGATAACGTTGCCTTTGTAGCCGTTGAGCGCAATGCATCAAAACCTGCGCTTCGTAAATTAACCGAGGGCAATATTAAAGGGCGTAAAATTCGTGCCCGTCGCCTTACCCGTTAATTACCTGTTTTGAGCAGCTAGCTTTAGCTGCTCATACTCGGCTCTTATTTGTCTAAATTTACATGCACTCCCAGTTTGCTTATCGGGATGATGTTTTAATGCCAATTGCCGCCAGCGCTTTTGTAGCATAGCCAGGCTAAAGTTTGGCGGTAGTTGCCAAGCCTTAAGTAATGGCTCAATATGCCCAACTGGTTGCTTTATTAGTGGGTTAAATTGCTGCCAAAAACTATCTAATAATGCCTCTATGTCTTTGGCACTGGTGTCGTAGTTTTCCCAGTTTAAATAGTAACTTTTTAAATGGGATTGCGTTGCTACATTGCTACTTGGCTCTGTAAGTTCAATATGTAATGACGATATAATTAAGTGCTTGGGTAATAGCTGTGTTTGCAGCTCAAATAAAGCATTCATAATTAAAAAATTCTTTTTAAATAAATTTTGCTCAGGGTTTGCATCTAAAGGTGGTAACACCCCTTGTTGAGCGAGCGTTGCAGCTAAGATATGAACTTTCCAAACACGCTGAGTTAAAAGTAGCTCAAAAATCTCATCAATCAGGGGGTTAAGCATTGTTTGCACTCGTTTTGTTGTGTATCTTCAATAAAGATTACACTGACTAAAGCTAAAGTTTGAAGGAATAATATTATGCAAGGCAAATTGAAGTGCCTTTTATTTGTTTTATGTTGTGTGTTCATACTGCCAAGCTTTGCTCAAAATAGTGTATCTTTATTTGATGAATTTAAAAAAGAGCAGCAGTGGGACGTAAAACTCACGCTCGGTAATGCACTGCTTGAAGCAAAAAATATTACAGAATCCCAAAAGGTCAGTGTGTATTCTGAACTTGCTGATTTAGCCTTCTCCTCAGATGATTTTGAAAATGCCCTGCTGTATTTTAAAAAATTAGAACAGCACACCTCCTTAAACTACCTACCAGATATGCATTTTAGAGCCATTAAAATGCAAGGCGTTGTGTTTTATTTTCAGGGGTATTTTCAGCAAGCTATTGTTGAATATAGCCGCGCCATGGTGATTGTTGAAAAAAACAATAAGCAAGTAGAGCTTGCAAACCTACTTAGTAATATTGGTTTAGCGTACTTTGAAATGAATAATATGGAGCTAACGCTCGAATATTATTTAAAAGCAAAAGAGATTTATGAGAAAAAGGGCAGTGCTCAAGACCAAGCTGATATTTTGCTAAATATAGCAGGGGTGTACATAAGGTTATCGCGTTACGAAAGCGCCATTTTATTTTATAAAGAAGTACTTAAAGTTTATCAAAAATTAGCTGATACCAGCGGCATAGCGCAAGTTAACAATAATTTAGGGGTTGCTTACTACGAAAGTTCGCAATTTGATTTAGCGCTGCATTATTATCAAATGGCACTGCGCTATTATATTTCTACCAATGATTATAATAAGTTATCTACCCAATATACTAATTTAGCAAACATCAATTTAATTCTTAATAACGTGGATGTTGCCTACGATCAAGCTAAATTGGGGGTACAAAATGCCCTTAAAATTGCTAATCACAGTTTAGAGCTTAACGCCTTACATGCACTGGCTAAAATACAATTTGTGAGAGGCGAGCTTGCTGATTCGCAAAAAAGCCTAGATAAAGCAACCGATTTGGCCACACAATATAATAGTGTGCGTATAAAGCGCGATGCTTTTGGTACACGCTCGCTCCTAGAGGCAAGCAAAGGCAACTACGCTGAGGCATTAACTCTGCACGAAAAGTTTGTAGCAGAGCAGCGCGGTATAAATAGCGAAACAATTACCAGCGCTTTAGCTGTACTGCAAAATCAATTTAAAGCTACTCAGTTAAATCAAGAAATTCAAAAGCTGAAGCAAGAACGAAAAGTACAAAAGTTAAAAATGAGCCAACGCTCGCAGCTTACGGTTTTTATTTTTGTTTTATTATTTTTAGTGATTGTAACGGGCACGGCGCTTTATCGTCGAGGCGCCGAAAAGCGTGCTAAGCAGTTATTAAAAGAACAAGTCGCGCAGCGTACAGCAGAGCTACAAGCTATTGCCCAAGAGTTGCGAGAAGCAAATGATGTTAAAAGCCAGTTTTTGGCAAATATTAGCCATGAAATTAGAACCCCGCTCACCGCTATTTTAGGCCAAACAGATGATTTAATTAATGGTTTGTACGAGCCTGAAAACCTACAAGACGAATTAAAAATAATTCAACGACATAGCGATCACTTAAAAAGTTTAATTAATGACGTACTCGATTTAAGTAAAATAGAAGCAAACAGATTAGAGCTTAATATTTCGTGCTTTGACATAGTGCAGCTAGTTAGCGATGTGCATGCTATGTTTATTACGCAGGCTAAGGCGAAGCATTTACAAATTCGTTTTGATAACCATGTAGGCAATGCGTTTTATACCAAGCTCGATTTAATGCGGGTGAAGCAAATACTCATTAATTTATGTGCTAATGCTGTTAAGTTTACTCAGGCGGGGCAGGTAGTTGTGTCTTTAAACAAAACCGAGCAAGGGCTTGTTTTTATAGTTAAAGACACCGGTATTGGCATGAATTCATCACAGCTAAAACAAATATTTGAATGTTTTAGCCAAGCCGATAACAGTATTAGTCGCCGCTTTGGTGGCACCGGGTTAGGGCTTAGTTTGTCTCAACAGTTAGCCTCTATGATGGGCGGCTACATTAGCGTACAAAGTGAGTTTAAACGCGGAAGTCAGTTTTCGCTGTTTTTACCCTGTGTAGAGGTCGAAAAAGAGCTAGATGAGTACGAACATGTAAACACAGCTGAACAGGTTAAGCAGTTAACCGGGCGTGTAGTACTGGCTGAGGATCATCCCGACAATCGCAGGCTCATAAGTCGTTATTTACGTTCTATGGGGCTTGAAGTTATTGCGGTAGAAAATGGCGAGCAAGCGGTTGAGAAGTGCCTACAAATATACCCAGACCTCGTGCTGCTTGATATACAAATGCCTATTATGGACGGGCGTGCTGCGTTTTCGTTGTTGCAACAATGCGGCTTTCAAGCGCCTATTTTTGCTTTAACGGCCAATGCAATGAGCCATGAAGTTGATGATTATCTTGCCCTAGGGTTTACAGGGTATTTAGGTAAGCCATTAGATAAAAACGCGTTTTATAACACCCTTGCCCAGCATTTAGGTGAAGCAAAACAAGAGGCAGCCTATACAGCTAAGATAGACATGAGCGACTTAGTAACAAGTTTTAAGCAAAGCTTCACGTTTGAAAGCGAAACCATAAGTCAGCACCATAATAGTAATGACCTAGAGGCACTACAAAAAGACAGCCATCGTATTTTAGGCGCTGCGCAAATGTTTGCGTTAGACGATATTGCCAAAGCCGCTAAAAATCTCGATATGGCTTTACTCAATAAACAAAGCCAAAGTAAAGAACACATTCAAAAGCTTGTAGATGAATTACAGCGTGTACTTAAAAAATATAACGAGAGTTAATTATACCAATCGTGTTAGGTTATTAGACATTTATAGCGACAGATAAATAGAGTGGTCATAAGGCATAAGTTTTGACACCTAGTTGTTCTACATAAGAAATTTATAACGCCATTAACGCTTTATTTAGTATGCTAGAAAGGCTAAATATCTAAGCCGATTGGTATTAGTCGTTTAAACATAAAAAAAGCGCCCTAGGCGCTTTTTTTATATAACGAAAACGCGCTTATTGGCGTTTCATCGAATCGAAGAATTCATCGTTCGTTTTGCTCATAGAAAGCTTATCAATTAAGAATTCCATTGCATCAATCTCTGACATTTCATGAACAATCTTACGTAAAATCCACAGCTTTTGTAGCTCATCTGGCTTAGTAAGTAGTTCTTCACGACGCGTACCAGAGCGGTTAAAGTCGATGGCAGGGAATACACGCTTTTCAGCAATCTTACGATTTAAGTGTAGTTCCATGTTACCGGTACCTTTAAACTCTTCGTAGATAACTTCATCCATTTTAGAGCCCGTGTCGATAAGTGCTGTAGCTATAATTGTTAAGCTACCGCCTTCTTCAACATTACGTGCAGCACCAAAGAAGCGCTTAGGCTTGTGCAATGCGTTAGCATCAACACCACCGGTAAGTACTTTACCTGATGAAGGAATAACAGTGTTGTAAGCACGCGCTAAACGGGTGATTGAATCAAGCAAGATAACCACATCTTTTTTGTGCTCAACTAAACGTTTTGCTTTTTCAATAACCATTTCTGCAACTTGTACGTGGCGAGAAGCTGGCTCATCAAACGTTGATGCAATAACTTCACCTTTAACGAGGCGTTGCATCTCGGTTACTTCCTCCGGACGCTCATCAATAAGTAAAACCATTAATGTAACATCTGGGTGATTGTGAGTAATTGATTGTGCAATGTTTTGCAGTAGCATTGTTTTACCCGCTTTAGGCGGTGCTACTAACAAACCACGTTGGCCACGGCCAATTGGAGATGCTAAATCAAGTACACGAGCGGTAATGTCTTCTTTACTGCCGTTACCGCGTTCCATACGAAAACGTTCGTTTGCATGTAGTGGGGTAAGGTTTTCAAAAAGAATTTTAGTGCGAGAGTTTTCAGGTTTATCGAAGTTAACTTCATTTACTTTTAATAAAGCAAAGTAGCGTTCGCCATCTTTAGGTGGACGAATAAGCCCTGAAATAGAATCGCCAGTACGCATGCTGAAACGGCGAATTTGGCTTGGAGATACATAAATATCATCTGGGCCAGCTAAGTAAGATGCTTCTGATGATCTTAAAAAACCAAAACCATCTTGTAAAATCTCTAGTACACCGCCACCGAAGATGTTCTCTCCGCCTTTGGCGTGTGCTTTAAGAATGGCAAAAATGATATCTTGCTTTCTTAAGCGGGCTACGTTTTCGAGCCCCATGGACTCAGCTAAGTTTACAAGTTCTTTTATAGACTTGTCTTTTAATTCGCGTAAATGCATATTGGTGGGTTCTTTATTACAATTGTCATACTCAAAATCGCTTTGATAGTTGAGTGAGGTTTGTTGAATATAACTAAGGATTAGTTGGCTTTATAAACTAGCAGTTCACTGGCATAGCGTCCAGTCTTTATACAAAATAAACACAAAAAAAGGGCAAAAACGCCCTTTTTTTAATTTTTACTTAGATATTGTTTTCTAAGAACTCAATAAGTTGAGTTTTAGAAAGCGCACCAACTTTCGTTGCAGCTACTTGGCCGTCTTTAAAAAGAAGCAGAGTAGGAATACCACGAATACCAAATTTAGGCGGTGTACCCGCGTTTTGGTCGATGTTTAATTTAGCAACTGTTACACGGCTTTCGTATTCATCAGCTACTTCATTAAGGATAGGGGCGATCATTTTACAAGGTCCGCACCACTCAGCCCAAAAATCTACTAGTACAGGCTTGTCTGATTGTAATACGTCAGCTTCAAAGCTATCGTCAGTAATTTGGATTATTTTCTCGCTCATTGCGCTCTCCGATTTAGTTAGGCGAAATATTTAGTGCGTATTTAAACACTCTTGTTTCTTATTGCAAGTTTAAACGTTATGCTTAAACGCTATGACTAAGACACATTTGACCGATAAAAAGTTTTCAGACTTTGCTATCGCACCGGAAGTGGTTGCCGGTTTAACCGAAAGTGGGTTTGAATATTGCACACCCATTCAAGCAAAATGCCTACCTTTTATTTGTGACGGACGCGATATCGCGGGCCAAGCACAAACAGGTACGGGCAAAACGTTGGCGTTTTTAACTGCCACGTGCCATCGGTTATTACAATCTAGCAAAGCACCTAGTAAACATCCAAGAGCCCTGATCATGGCCCCGACTCGGGAGCTTGCGATTCAGATACACAAAGATGCTAAAATTTTAGCGCCGCACTGTAATCTTAACTTAGGTTTAGTATATGGTGGCGAAGATTACGAAAAACAACGTGCACAATTAGAAAAAGGCGTTGATATTTTAATTGGTACTACAGGTCGACTAATCGATTTGTACAAGCAAGGCTGTTACACCCTTAATGAAATTGAGGTAGTTGTGCTTGATGAAGCCGATCGTATGTTCGATTTAGGCTTTATAAAAGACATTCGTTACATGTTCCGCCGTATGCCAGATACAGCAGATAGATTAAATCTATTATTTTCTGCCACGCTTTCTTATCGCGTGCAAGAACTTGCCTTTGAACATATGACCAACCCTGAGCACGTTCAAATCGAGCCAGACGTTAAAACAGGTAAGCGAATTAAAGAAGAGCTATTTCATCCTTCTCAAGAAGATAAAATTAAGCTGCTATTAACTTTAATTGAGGAAGAATGGCCAGACAAAGCCATTGTGTTTGCCAATACAAAGCACAGCTGTGAAACAGTGTATGCCTGGTTAAAAGCCGATGGCCACCGAGTAGGTATGCTCACTGGCGATGTAAACCAGAAAAAACGCCAATCTATATTAGCGCAATTCACCAAAGGCGAATTAGACTTTTTAGTGGCAACCGATGTGGCAGCACGTGGGCTACATATCCCTGAGGTAAGTCATGTATTTAACTTTGACCTGCCAGATGATTGTGAAGATTACGTTCACCGTATAGGCCGTACAGGTCGTGCGGGCGCATCAGGTCATGCAATTAGCTTTGCATGTGAGCAGTACGCTTATAACCTGCATGAAATAGAAGAGTATATAGAGCACAGCATTCCTTTATCACATTATGATAAAACCGCATTGCTAGATGATTTAACAAAGCCTACTATTCAAAGAAAGCGCAACTATTCTACAGGCCCACGTAATCGTAGTAATAATAACGGACGTCGCCCAAATAATAGTTACCAAAAAGGACGGTCGTAACTCGGCCGTTACTGTACGTAGTAGTAACTAGAGGTTTTTGAACGGTGGGGCAATTTAAACCGCAAAAAAATGTGTATGCAGTCATTGATTTAGGCTCAAATAGCTTTCATATGCTAATTGCTAAATCAATTGCTGGCGGCCTACAAACTATAGGCCGCGTTAAACGCAAAGTAAGATTAGCCGCAGGGCTTGATAAAGATAACGTATTAAGCACTGAGGCAATGCAGCGAGGCTGGGAGTGCCTTGCACTTTTTGCTGAGCGCCTACAAGACATTCCAAAACAAAATATCACCATAGTAGCAACGGCCACATTACGTCTTGCGACGAATGCCGATGTTTTCAAAGCACAAGCCGAAAAAATCTTAGGCCACACTATTAATGTAATAAGTGGTGAGCTAGAAGCACGCACTATTTATAAAGGCGTAGCACACACTTCATCATGCACTGGCAAGCAGCTAGTTATTGATATTGGTGGTGCAAGTACCGAAGTCGTTATAGGTAAGGGCTTTGAGGCACTGCACTATAAAAGCTTAAATATGGGGTGCGTTACTTATTTAGAGCGCTATTTTAAAGATTGCCAATTAAGTGAAGCAAACTTTAACGCTGCTATCAAAGCTGCCCACGAAGTCATTGATGAAATTGCCCCTGAGTATAAACAAGCAGGTTGGCAAATTGCATCGGGTGCTTCTGGCACGGTGCAAGCCATTCAAGAAATAATGGTTGCGCAACACTTAGATGAACTACTCACTCTAGAAAAGCTAAATAAAATAAAAGAGCAATCAATAACGTTTAGCACTATCGCTGCACTAGACTTACCTGGTCTAAGCGAGGAGCGCAGATTAGTTTTTGTATCTGGTCTTGCTATCTTAATTGCACTATTTGAATCACTTGAAATTGAAAAAATGGGATTAGCTGGCGGTGCACTACGCGAAGGTGTGCTTTACAGTATGGTGCCCGAGCTTCATAACAACGACATTCGTAAACGCACCGTTGATGGGTTTATGGACCGTTACCATGTTGATCAAAAGCAAGCTAATCGAGTATCGAGCTTAGTTATTCAACTGGCAGAGCAAGTAGGTGAAAGCTGGCCGCTTGTTAGTGAAAATGCGTTGCCGCTTTTAAAAGCCGCAGCACAACTACACGAAATTGGTTTATTAATAGAGTACAAGCAATATCACAAGCACACAGCCTACATTATAGAAAACACCGATATGCCAGGTTTTTCACAATCTGAACATAAAGTGATTGCTGCTGTTGCCAATGCTCATCGCTCCGATATTCAAAAAGGAAGCTTCGACGTTTTAGGTGCACATAGTACACTTACCCAATACTTAGTTAGGTTATTAAGAATTGCCGTAATATTATCGATGCGCCGACAAGACGACGTACTTCCTAAAATAGAGTTATCTGTAGAAAAAGACACCTTAGACTTAAAGTTTGCCAATAACTGGTTAAAAGAACACCCTCTTATGGCTAGTGAGCTACAACAAGAGTCTAAATTGCAAAGTAAACTCGGTTGGAAACTCATCGTAAACTAATATAAAAGGCCCGTAAGGGCCTTTTTAGTGTTTAAAGTAACCACTTTGCTTTAATTTCACGCGAACAGTCATTTATTTCAAGTTTTCTTCAAAAAAGGGTTGATCTGTTTTCGGATCTCCCTATAATGCGACCCCAC
>NZ_JALNTH010000129.1:0-410 GCF_023161935.1 Pseudoalteromonas sp. 2CM28B | reverse complement strand
GTGTTCGTCGTGCATTTTTATGTGGCGAAGACCGTTTCACTGGTCAATCTTACGAGCATCGACGAGGATGGGTTGAATATAAGCTGGGTGAATTAGCTAGGGTATTTTGTATTGATGTGTGCGCTTATGCCGTAATGAGCAATCACACCCATTTAGTACTGTATGTAGATGATAAAAAGGCAAATAGGCTGAATGATAAAGCGATTGTTATTCGCTGGCATAAGCTCTGTAAAGGCACATTGCTAACGCAAAAATACATACAAGGCGAGAAGCTAAGTAAAGTTGAACTCATCTTTTTCAATCAAACAGTAAAACAATACCGAGAACGTTTAGCAAGTATCAGCTGGTTTATGCGCCTATTAAATGAAAATATAGCGCGTAGAGCAAATAAAGAAGATAACTGCACAGGG
>NZ_JALNTH010000028.1:0-99502 GCF_023161935.1 Pseudoalteromonas sp. 2CM28B | reverse complement strand
CCCGAACCCCGAACCCCGAACCCCGAACCCCGAACCCCGAACCCCGAACCCCGAACCCCGAACCCCGAACCCCGAAAATTAAAATTAGCTGGTCTGACCATTTGTTTTTCATCTTATTAACCTTTCTTTATCCTCTGCATTCTGTGTATTATTTGAATTTTGTTTAAATTACCTTACGCTGGCCTTACGGCTTTAAAACTGCTGTAAATTGACAGTAATTACGGTTTTTGATAACGTATGGCAAAATTTGGTATGACCAATTTACCTTTTGGTTAGGTCATTCAGTTAAAAGCCTTATTTAATGGGCTGTTAGCATTTATACAACGCGGACGTTGATTGATGTCTTTAAAAATTAAAGCGGCAAAATTATCTGATGTTATTTTACAACAACTTGAGAACATGATTCTTGAGGGGTCGTTAGCACCAGGAGAAAAGTTACCACCGGAGCGTGAACTCGCTAAGCAATTTGAAGTGTCGCGTCCGTCGTTGCGTGAAGCCATTCAAAAGCTTGAGGCAAAAGGGCTCGTAACCCGTCGTCAAGGTGGTGGAACGTATGTAAAAAATCAATTGGAAGAGAGGCTGACTGATCCGTTGTTTGATTTGATCAGTAAACACCCCGAATCGCAATTTGATTTATTAGAATTTCGTCATGCGCTAGAGGGAATTGCGGCTTATTACGCAGCACTTCGCGGAACAAGCAACGATTTTGCAAAAGTAAAACAGAGCTTTGATCAGATTGCATTAGCTAAAGATGAATTAAAGCAAAAAGCCAAAGCGATTAATGACTTTCATTTTTGCATTGCTGAGGCATCTCATAACGTAGTGTTACTGCATTTAGTAAGAGGGATGCAAAGCTTACTTGAGCAGAATGTTTTACAAAACTTAACGGTGTTACTTAAAAAGTCAGATATAAGCAGCCAATTAGCCGAGCACAGGCGTTTATTAATGGATGCAGTGATTGACGGTAATCCTGAACAAGCTCGTTTAGCGAGTAATGCGCATTTAGCCTATATTGAAGAAGCATTGCTTGAAGCGGGTAAAGAGCATTCGCGAATTGAACGTAGTTTAAGACGCACCAAACAAAATTAAGCAAGTACATTCACTGTTAACTTGATTTAACAGTGAAGTATTCAATACATAAAATTAGTATTTTAAACATAAGGAAACCTCCATATGTCTGAAGTCAATAAAATTGACGTAGACGCGCTAGAAACACAAGAGTGGTTACAAGCTCTTGAATCGGTTGTGCGCGAAGAAGGTGTTGAACGAGCTCAGTTTTTACTTGAGCAAGTGTTAGAGCAAGCCCGTTTAGACGGTGTTGATATGCCAACAGGCATTAACACAAACTACGTTAATACGATTCCGGTTGATCAAGAACCTGCCTACCCTGGTGATGTAAATCTTGAGCGCCGTATTCGTTCAATTATTCGCTGGAACGCGATTATGATTGTATTGCGTGCATCGAAAAAAGATCTCGACTTAGGCGGCCATATGGCGTCTTACCAATCGTCTGCTGCATTTTACGAAGTGTGTTTTAACCATTTCTTTAAAGCGCCAAATGATGTTGATGGCGGCGATTTAGTTTATTACCAAGGTCATATTTCTCCGGGTATTTATGCGCGTGCATTTGTTGAAGGGCGTTTAAGTGCTGAACAGCTTGATAATTTCCGTCAGGAAGTAGATGGTAAAGGCCTACCTTCTTACCCTCATCCTAAATTAATGCCTGAGTTTTGGCAGTTCCCAACGGTATCTATGGGCTTAGGTCCAATTTCTTCAATTTACCAAGCACGATTCTTAAAATACTTAGATGGCCGTGGCTTAAAAGACACTAAAAACCAACGTGTATATGCGTTTTTAGGTGACGGTGAAATGGATGAGCCAGAATCACGTGGTGCTATTTCTTTTGCTGCCCGTGAAAAGCTAGACAACTTATGTTACTTAGTTAACTGTAATCTACAGCGCTTAGATGGCCCTGTAATGGGTAATGGTAAAATCATTCAAGAGCTAGAAGGGCTATTTAAAGGCGCTGGCTGGAATGTTATTAAACTTGTTTGGGGCAGCGGTTGGGATATTCTGCTTGCTAAAGACACCACAGGTAAATTACTACAGTTAATGAACGAAACTGTTGATGGTGATTACCAAACATATAAAGCAAAAGATGGCGCTTACGTACGTGAGCACTTCTTTGGTCGTTACCCTGAAACTGCAGCACTTGTTGCTGATATGACCGATGAAGAAATTTTCGCCCTTAAGCGCGGTGGTCATGAGCCTTCAAAGCTGTTTGCCGCCTTCAAAAAAGCAGAAGAAACGAAAGGTCGTCCAACCGTGATCCTTGCTAAAACTGTAAAAGGTTACGGCATGGGTGAAGCGGCTGAAGGTAAAAACATTGCGCACCAAGTTAAGAAAATGGATATGTCGCATGTGGCTCACTTACGCTCTCGTTTAGGCTTAGATGATTTAGTATCAGAAGAGCAATTAAAAGAGCTACCCTACTTAGAGCTTGAAAAAGATTCTCCAGAGTACAAGTATCTACATGCGCGTCGTGAGGCATTACAAGGTTACACGCCAACACGTATTGCTAAGTTCTCTGAAAAGTTACAGTTACCAGAAGTTGATGCGTTCAAGCCGTTACTTGAAGAGCAAAAGCGTGATATTTCAACCACTATGGGCTTTGTACGTGCACTTAATATTTTATTAAAAGATAAAGGTATTGGTAAAAATATTGTGCCAATTATTGCCGATGAAGCACGTACTTTTGGTATGGAAGGTTTATTCCGTCAAATCGGTATTTACAACCCACATGGCCAAAATTACACCCCTCAAGACCGTGATATTGTTTCTTACTACAAAGAAGCAACCTCAGGCCAAGTACTACAAGAAGGTATTAACGAGCTAGGTGCAATGTCGTCATGGGTTGCTGCTGCAACATCATACAGCACCAACGACTTACCGATGATCCCATTCTACATTTACTACTCTATGTTTGGTTTCCAACGTGTTGGTGACATGGCATGGATGGCTGGGGATCAACAAGCACGTGGTTTCTTATTAGGTGCTACAGCGGGTCGTACAACGCTAAATGGCGAAGGCTTACAACATGAAGATGGCCACAGCCACATTCTTGCAAACACAGTACCTAACTGTATTTCTTACGATCCTACTTATGCATTTGAAGTAGCGGTTATTGTGCAAGACGGTATTCGTCGTATGTACGGTGAAGATCAAGAAAATATTTACTACTACCTAACGCTAATGAACGAAAACTACCATCAGCCAGCAATGCCTGAAGGTGCTGAAGAAGGTATTCGTAAAGGTATTTACAAGCTTGAAAGCTACGAAGGTAAAAAAGCCAACGTACAGCTATTAAGCTCAGGTACTATCATGACTGAAGTGCGTAAAGCGGCGGCCATTTTAAGCGAAGATTACGGTATTGCGTCTGATGTTTACTCAGTAACATCATTCAATGAACTTACCCGTGATGGACAAGATGTTGAGCGTTTCAACATGCTTAACCCAGAAAGCGAGCAAAAAACGCCGTACATTACTAGCGTATTAAACGATTCAGTCACTGTTGCTGCAACGGATTACATGAAAAACTACGCAGAACAAGCGCGTTCATTTATCCCAAGCAATAACTACAAAGTATTGGGTACAGATGGTTACGGTCGTTCAGACAGCCGTGAAAACCTACGTCGTCACTTTGAAGTTAACGCAAGCTACGTGGTAGTTGCGACATTATCTGAACTTGCTAAACGTGGTGAAGTTGAAAAGTCAGTGGTTGTTGAAGCAATTAAAAAATTCAACATCGACACTAACAAACTTAATCCACTGTACGCATAAGAGGTTTGCAATGAGTATTGAAATTAAAGTACCCGATATCGGTGGCGATGAAGTAGAAGTAACCGAAATACTAGTGAGTGTTGGCGATAAAGTTGAAGTTGACCAATCACTATTAAGTGTTGAAGGCGATAAAGCTGCGATGGAAGTACCTGCTGCGCAAGCAGGTACAGTAAAAGAAATTAAAGTAAGCGAAGGCGACACGGTAACAACCGGTTCGTTAATTATGATTTTTGAAGGCGAAGAAACTGGTTCACAAAGTGAGCCCGAAGCGCCGGCTAAAGCTGAAGCTGCTGCACCTGCAGAAGCTTCAGGTTCTGACACTCAAGAAGTGACTGTGCCAGATATTGGTGACGACGAAGTTGAAGTAACTGAAATTATGGTTGCGGTTGGCGATAGCGTAGAAGAAGAGCAATCTATCTTAAACGTTGAAGGCGACAAAGCGGCAATGGAAGTACCAGCACCCTTTGCCGGTATAGTAAAAGAAATTAAAGTAAATACTGGTGACAAAGTGAAAACGGGTTCATTAGTATTTGTTTTTGAAGTGGCGGGTGGTGATAATCAAAGCGCTCCAGCAGCTGACTCAAAAGCACAAGAGAAGTCTGCTGAACAGGTATCGGCATCAAGCACTAAAGAAGTTAGCGTACCGGATATTGGTGACGACGAAGTTGAAGTAACCGAAGTTATGGTTGCGGTTGGCGATAGCGTAGAAGAAGAGCAATCTATCTTAAACGTTGAAGGCGACAAAGCTGCCATGGAAGTACCAGCACCGTTTGCAGGTACTGTAAAAGAAATTAAAGTAGCGACTGGCGATAAAGTTAAAACGGGCTCATTGATTTTTGTATTTGAAGTAGCAGGTAGCACGCCAAGTGACGCGCCTGCAAAACAAGACGAGGCAAAGGCTGAATCTAAGCCAGCAGCTCAAGCAGAGTCAAAACCAACTGCTGCGCCTGAAAAAGCAAGTGCTGAGAGCTTTGAAAACAACAGCGCTTATGCTCATGCATCGCCAGTTGTTCGTCGTTTAGCACGTGAGTTTGGTATTAACCTTGCCAACGTTAAAGGCACGGGCCGTAAAAACCGTGTTGTTAAAGAAGACGTACAAAACTATGTTAAGCAACTGGTTAAGCAAGTTGAGTCTGGTCAAGTGCCTGCAGCTAAAGGCAATGCCGGTGGCGGTGAGCTTGGATTAATTGCGTGGCCAAAAGTTGATTTTGCTAAGTTTGGTGAAATTGAAGAGAAAAAACTCTCTCGTATCCAAAAGCTGTCAGGTAAAAACTTACACCGTAATTGGGTACAAATTCCACATGTTACCCAGTTTGATGAAGCGGATATCACGAGCCTTGAGCAGTTCCGTAAAGAGCAAAACGCGCTTAATGAGAAGAAAAAGCTAGGTGTTAAAATTACGCCACTCGTATTTGTAATGAAAGCAGCAGCTAAAGCGCTTGCTGAGTTCCCGACATTCAACTCATCGCTTTCAGAGGATGGCGAAAGCTTAATCCTTAAAAAGTACATCAACATTGGTGTAGCGGTTGATACGCCAAATGGCTTAGTTGTGCCAGTATTTAAAGATGTTGATAAAAAAGGCATTATTGAACTCTCTCGCGAACTTATGGATATTTCTAAAAAGGCGCGTGATGGCAAGTTAAGTTCATCAGATATGCAAGGTGGTTGTTTTACTATTTCAAGCCTAGGTGGTATTGGTGGTACGGCATTTACGCCGATTGTGAATGCACCTGAGGTGGCTATTTTAGGTGTGTCTAAATCTGAAATGAAGCCTAAGTGGAATGGTAAAGAGTTTGAGCCTAAGCTAATGGTTCCACTTTCAATGTCTTACGACCATAGAGTAATTGACGGTGCACTTGCTGCACGCTTTACTGTTACTCTTGCAAGTTACATGAGTGATATACGCCAGTTAGTGATGTGATCACTACAGAGTGAGTAAAATCAAATCCCAGCCAGTTGTTTTTAGCTGGGATTTTTATCATTTGCAATGATACAATATTTGCACAAATGCCCTTTTCTGCCTTGCAGAAACATGGCAGTTAAATTTTGGGGCTGTGTCCCGTTCAAACAATAAAGGTAATAGCATGAGCAACGAATTAAAAACTCAAGTTGTTGTACTAGGCGGTGGTCCTGGTGGTTACTCTGCGGCTTTTCGCGCTGCTGACTTGGGCTTAGAAGTTACATTAGTAGAATCTCGCGAGACATTAGGCGGTGTATGTCTTAATGTTGGTTGTATTCCTTCTAAAGCACTTTTACACGTAGCTAAAGTGATTGATGATGCTGCAGAAATGTCATCTCACGGCGTTACTTTTGGCGCACCAAAAATTGACTTAGATGAAGTTCGTTCTTGGAAAGACTCTGTTGTTAGCCAGCTTACAGGTGGCTTAGACGGCATGGCTAAAATGCGTAAAGTAAAAGTTGTATCAGGTTACGGTAAATTTACTGGTAGCAATACTTTAGACGTTGAAGGCGCTGACGGTAAAACAACCATTACCTTTGATAACGCAATTATTGCTGCGGGTTCTAAACCTGTAAACTTACCTTTCATCCCAGAAGATGATCGTGTTATTGATTCAACGGGCGCGCTAGAGCTTAAAGATGTTCCTGAAAAACTACTTGTTTTAGGTGGTGGTATTATTGGTCTAGAAATGGGTACGGTTTACCGTGCACTAGGTTCTGCAATTGACGTTGTAGAATTTGCAGACCAGCTTGTTCCTGCTGCTGATAAAGACATCATTAAAATTTACCAAAAGCATGTTAAAGACAAGTTTAACGTGATGCTTTCAACTAAAGTAACTGGCGTTGAAGCAAAAGACGACGGATTATATGTTACTTTTGAAGGCAAAAATGCACCAGCAGAGCCAGTTCGTTACGACAAAGTACTTGTTGCTGTAGGTCGTACACCAAACGGTAACATGTTAGACGCTGATAAAGCGGGTGTGAATGTTGATGAGCGTGGTTTTATTAACGTTGATAAGCAATTACGTACTAACGTAGAACATATTTTTGCAATTGGTGACTTAGTGGGTCAGCCTATGCTTGCGCATAAAGCGGTTCATGAAGGTCATGTTGCTGCTGAAGTTATCTCTGGTCAAAAACATTACTTTGATCCTAAGTGTATTCCTTCAATTGCTTACACTGACCCTGAAATTGCATGGGCGGGTGTAACTGAAAAAGAAGCGAAAGAGCAAGGTTTAAGCATTGAAACAGCAGTATTCCCTTGGGCTGCATCGGGTCGTGCAATTGCCTCTTCACGTACTGAAGGTTCTACTAAGCTTATTTTTGATAAAGAAAGCGGCCGTATCATCGGTGGTGCTATGATTGGTATTAACGCAGGCGAAATGCTGGGCGAAATCGGTCTAGGTATTGAAATGGGTGCAGATGGTGAAGACCTAGCGCTAACAATTCATGCTCACCCAACATTGAACGAATCAATCGGCCTTGCTGCTGAAATTTTTGAAGGTTCAATCACTGATTTACCAAACAAAAAAGCAGTTAAAAAGAAGAAGTAATTTCTTCTAGTTAATCGTGATAAAAAACCCAAGCCTCGGCTTGGGTTTTTTGTTTTTATAGCCTCAGCGTTTAGCAAAAGATTGTTCTATCTAGCGCAGCGTCTCTATGGTGCAAAAACAAAGACTAAAGCATGTCGAGCTGCGAGTGCCGGGCAACAGGCAACGGGCTTAAAGCCTCAAAATTAAACCTGCGCGAGATAAATTCACGCCTGCAACATAAAAGTTATGCTTGCAAAAAGCTCGGTGTTTTATTTTACTAGCGCCCGCAGCCCGCAGCCCGCAGCCCGCAGCCCGCAGCCCGCAGCCCGCAGATATCTATTTCCTTTTATTTTAGCTACAATGCGCAGCCATCAATTTATAGGTAATAAACCACAGTGACTCAAGGTTTCAAAAATTCAGTTTTAGCATTACGTGCCCAGCAAATAAGTGAATCTCGACGCGAGTTTAATGCCCGGGGCGGTAAGATGGACCGCTGTGAGCAATGCTTAATTGCCAAGCATTACTGTATTTGTGAGGGCGCTGAGTATGCAAGTTGCGACGCTGCGGTTTGTTTACTGATGTATCATAATGAAAGTTTTAAACCGTCTAATACAGGGCGTTTAATTGCTGAAATAGTCCCTGACAATTATGCGTTTCGCTGGGATAGAACCTCCCCAGATCCTGCTTTATTAGCATTATTGAATAATGATAAATATCAGCCTTTTGTGATTTTTCCGGCAGAAGATGTTGAAACAGATAGAGTAGTAACGCAAGTAGAGCCTGTTGCAGGTAAAACGCCTTTATTTATATTCTTAGATGGTACATGGCGTGAAGCTAAAAAAATGATTCGTAAGAGTCCTTATTTAGATAACTTACCAGTGCTTTCTATTACCGCACAAAAGCTCTCAGATTACCGATTACGTGTAGCACCCCATGCTCACCAGTTAGGTACGGCAGAAGTGGCTATTATGGTATTGACATTGGCTGGTGAGGTTGATGCAAGTACTAAATTAGAACAGCATTTTATTAAGTTTCGCGACGCCTATTTACTCGGTAAGCGCAATAAAGGCAGGCCCGAATAAAAGGCAGGGCACGAACATTCAAAAAACTGAGTTTAATGCTTGTTCATAGTTTGAATGTATATAATCTTGGCTGACCGCTGATTTTTAGGCAAAAGAAAAGCGCGAACCATCTCTAGTCGCGCTTGCGGAATCTTCTAACTTTGTTGCATCCTGCAATTGAACCTAATCAACTCCAATTTTTACGTTCCGTGTTATTACAATATTACTTTCTAGTTCTATGTAACATAGGCTATCCGAGCCTGTCTCCCTAAATCCTTGAAACATCCTGTACGGTAAAATCTATTACCTATCCTTATTGCACATCCGAGTGCATTCCTTTTGCTACCATTCCGTTGTGTTGCCTTAATGGCCTGTCCGTCTTATTCCCTATCCTTTAGCAACAACTTTTCCGTGTTGTTATCCATTACGCATCATCCGGATGCTATCCCTTATGCAACAATCCATTGCGATACTCATCCTGAGCCTGTCCTTAAATCCCTGTTATCCTAAAAACCAAACCTTGGAATTCGAGTAGTTAGTCCGTTTCCATTTACTCGGTCAGCGTCGTTGCTTATTTATGGGTTAATTATAGAGAGTGATTTGCAGTAAATGTAGGATAAAACCGCTTATGGTTTGGGTTCTTACAAATGAAATATTTTTAAATTATATAAAATACAATGACTTGTTATGTTTTTGTGGTGTTATACAGAGTGTTTTTACTCATTAGCTGTCATAAGCGTAAGAGATGTCTTACAGGGGTTTTCTTTTTTGGGTGTATTTATCACGAAGTGATTATATAAAGTGTGCACTTTTTAGTACATCGCGGTAAAATTAATGATAATAATTATTAGTTAGGTAAGACAATATGAAAAAAACACTCGTGTTTGTTGTTGGATTAATTGCCTCAGCACCGGCTGTTGCAACTGATGTTGTGAATATTTACTCATTTCGACAACCTTTTTTAATTAAACCTATTTTAGACGATTTTACACAGCAAACGGGCATTAAAACCAATGTGGTGTTTGCTAAAAAAGGCTTAATAGAACGTGTTAAGCGTGAAGGTAAACACAGCAAAGCCGATTTAGTTTTAACCTCAAACTTTAGTGCTTTAATTCAATTAGAAGAGCTAAATCTTACGCAAACCATAGAAAGCGAGCTGGTTAATAATAATGTCCCAGCGGCATTTCGTGATGGCGATGGTCAGTGGGTAGCGCTCACTAAGCGCGTGCGTAATGTTTACTCTTCAAAAGAGCGTTTAGGCGCATTGCCTAACCTTACCTACGAAGCGCTTGCTGAGCCGCAATACAAAGGACAAATTTGTACTCGCTCTGGCAAACACCCATATAACTTAGGCCTTGTAGCTTCTATGATTGCTCATCATGGTGAAGCACAGACGAAAACATGGCTTGAGGGTGTAAAAGCTAATTTAGCGCGTAAACCTCAAGGTAACGATCGAGCGCAAGTTAAAGCGGTTAAAGAAGGTTTATGTAATTTAGCCTTAGGTAATAGTTATTACTTGGGCAAAATGCTGCAAGACGAAGCACAAAAACCATGGGCTGAAGCCGTTCATATTAACTTTCCAAATCAAACTGACCGAGGCTCACATATAAATGTATCGGGTGCAGTTATTACTAAGTATGCTAAAAACCCTGAAAATGCCTTGAAACTCATAGAGTATATGACCGACAATAAGGCGCAAAATATGTATGCCTCGCTCAATATGGAGTATCCGGTCAAGCCAGGTGTAAAACTTTCTAGTTTGGTTGCATCATGGGGAAGCTTTAAGGAAGACAGCTTACCGCTTGATGAAATTAGCAAATATCGTCCGTTAGCCCTTAAGCTAATTGATGAGGTGAAGTTCGATCTTTAATGACTTATAAATTTCAGCTGTCGAAATGGCAGCTTATTGCGTGGTCGACGGGGTTATTGCTGTCGACTCCGTTGTTTTTCCTACTATTAGAATCTTTACAAGGCGACTCAGAGGTATTTACCCACCTGTGGAATACCGTACTGTGGGACTATATAAGTAATACCGTATTACTGGTTTTAGGTGTAGGGCTGCTTAGTTGCGCCATTGCATTACCACTGGGTTGGCTCACCGCTTATTGTCGTTTTCCTGGCAAACAACAGTTTGAATGGGCATTGATGCTGCCTCTTGCCATGCCTACTTATATTATTGCTTATGTGTACACTGATTTACTCGACTATGCGGGGCCGGTACAAATAACTCTAAGAGAGTGGTTTGGTTGGCAGTCGCCAAGTGACTACTGGTTTTTTGATATACGCACCTTACCAGGGGCTATTGTTATGATTGCGCTGGTACTCTACCCGTATTTATATTTAATTTTTAAAACTGCACTGCGAGAACAATCTTTTAAGTTAGTCCAAGCCAGTCAGTTAATGGGGCTAAATGCATGGAAAAGCTTTTTTAAAGTCAGCCTTGTATTATCCCGTGGTGCCATTGTAGCGGCCCTTGCTTTGATCAGCATGGAAACCATGGCTGATTTTGCCACCGTAAGCTATTTTGCTGTCAGTACATTAACCACCGCCGTATACGATACCTGGTTTGGCTATTATTCATTAACTGCAGCAGCAAAAATTTCAGGGATGATGTTACTACTGCTGTTCTTAGCATTGATCACCGAGCGTTTTAGCCGTCGTAACCAAGCGGTGTTTGAGCGTCAATCGAGCGTGAACAGTGAAGCGCTTTATATCCTCAAAGGCAAGTCTGCGTGGCTAGCAACTGGGTTTTGTAGCTTTATTTTAATTATTTCGTTTATTATTCCGATGGTTGTATTGCTCAAATATGCAGTGATGTATTTTGATCAAGCGTGGAATAGTGAGTTTTTTAGCTATGCATGGCAAAGTTTAAAAGTGGCGGCTGTAGTCAGTGTGGTGACTATTATACTGAGTGTTTTAGTGGTGTTTTATCAGCGCATTGCAAAACAAAAAAATCCATTAATACCCGGGCGTTTGGCTAGTACGGGCTATGCGTTACCCGGCACAGTATTAGCGATAGCGGTATTGTTGCCACTCACCCTATTAGAAAATACTATTAACCGCACTTTAGCTCCTTATGATTTAGATATTGGCTTATTACTTACTGGTAGCTTACTCACTATTATTTTTGCTTATATAGTGCGGTTTTACGCCGTTGCACACGGAGCTATTGAGTCGAGCTTTTCACGCATTAGTCCCTCCCTTGATATGGCAAGCCAGTCAATGGGAAAAAGCCAAGGGCGCACATTATGCTTAGTGCACTTACCTTTATTACGCCGAGGCTTATTAACCGCCGGTTTATTGGTCTTTATCGAGTGTATGAAAGAGCTACCCGCAGCTTTGTTGTTAAGGCCTTTTGATTTTGAAAGCTTAGCAACTCATGTGTTTCAGTATGTAAGCGATGAACAATTAGAGCTGGCCTCTATATCGGCTTTGTTTATTGTGGTGGTGGGGTTTATTCCGTTATATTTTATTAACCGTTCAATGGAGCAGCGTAGCTAAATGAGTAGTTTGATTTTACAAGGCGTGAGCTATGCATATAACGGGACTAAGGTGATAGATAATTTAGATTTAACCTTAGGTAAAGACGAAATAGTGTGTTTACTCGGAGCCAGTGGCTGCGGTAAAACCACCACACTAAAAGCCATTGCAGGATTAATTGAAGCCAAACAAGGGCAAGTATTTATTGATGGTAAGCTAGTCAGTGATGCTAATACGTTTGTTTCACCTGAGCATCGTAATATTGGCATGATGTTTCAAGACTATGCGTTATTTCCGCATTTAACGGTGGCTAATAATATTGCGTTTGGGCTAAGCGGCATGAGCAAAGCAGATAAACACGCACGCGTGGATGAAATGTTAAAGCTTGTGCACCTAGTAGGCTGCGCCGATAGATTCCCTCATCAACTCTCTGGTGGGCAACAGCAGCGAGTAGCGATTGCACGCGCATTAGCATATAAACCTAGCTTACTGTTACTTGACGAGCCATTTTCTAATATTGATACCCAAGTACGATTTGAGTTAATTGCCGACATTAGACGCATTATTAAGGCGCAGCAAGTATCGGCTGTGTTTGTTACTCACTCAAAAGAAGAGGCGTTTGCTTTTTCAGATACGCTTGCGGTTATGCACCAAGGTAAAATTGCGCAGCAAGGTACGCCAGAACAGCTTTTTGCTAAACCACGTTCAAAGGAGGTTGCAGAGTTTCTGGGTCAGGGCATATACTTAAGCGCCACCGCATTAACCGCCACTGAATATGAAACGCAGTTTGGGGTGGTTGAATCAATACAGCCACAGCAGCATGGCGTGGCCGATAAGGGCGTTATTTATGTGCGTCCGCATCAACTTGAACTTGTTAGTAATAACGATACGCAACAGCAATGTGAGCGGGTTAGTATATTAAGTAGTCGCTTTATTGGCTCTGCTTATGTATACACTGTGGTTATTGATGAGCAAGAAATAGAAGTTGCAGCTCAGTATGGCCAGTCATTTGAAATTAATGAACAGGTTATAATAAAAATAAAACCGCACACGGTGAATTTTTTTGAATCGTAATTAATCGCTGTGTTTTGCTCTAAAAAGTAAGGAATAACAATGGCGCAAGCGCAATCAGGGATTTGTGCTGAAGCAAACTTACACGGTTTGCACTTATTTTTTAATGTACTTGATGGTCACGACGAACTACTTCGCGCTAAGCTTAAAAAAGTGAGCGATATTGAAGATGAGTTTAGTGATCAGTTCTCTGAATCTATGCTTTCTTGTATGGTCGCCATTGGCGCGCAATATTGGCCACACATTCTGCCTGATTATATGCCAAGTGAGCTGCGAGGCTTTCCTAATATTACCCATAGCGATTTTGTGATGAGTGCAAGGCCATGCGATTTATTTGTGCAAATCCGCTCAGACAGAGAAGATGTAAACCACCTGTTTGCATTGCAAATATTAAAACTTTTCAACCCTGATGTTGAGCTGGTGGAGCAAATTCGAAATTTTCGTTTTTTAGATGGCCGTGATTTTAATGGTTTTATTTATGCGGGCGATACTCCGCATGGTCGTCAAAAACGGGTAACGGCCCTCGTTAATAAGCCCGATAGCTTTGAAGATCAAGGCAGCTATATTCATGTTCAGCGCTATAAGCATGACTTAACGTTATGGCAGCACTTGTCGTTGCAAGAACAAGAACAAATAATGGGGCGTACTCGTCTCGACAATACCCTAATAAGCCCCGCACTTGAAAGCAGCCATGCAACCCGAAGTGAATTAAAAGATGAACAGGGGCAAGCATTATTACTAAATCAAAGTATGCCTTATGGCGACGTGTATGAGCAGGGAATGTTAATGATTATGTGCTCGGCTAAAGGGGATGCATTCGAGAAAGTGCTCAACAGCCGTTTAGGGCAGGGGGAGCATTACGATCATTGGCTTGATTTTACTCAAGCAGATATGGGCTCTGCGTTTTTTGCACCCTCAGTGCGATTTTTAAAGCAGTTATAAAACAAGCCAGTAACGGCTACGTATTAGCATAGCCGTAACAATGATAACCAAACGTGTTTAAACCGTATCAAACAAAATACGCACACGCTCTAATGTGAGGTCTATTTCTGATACTTTCGCTGGCGCAATAAAAATAGTGTCATCGCCGGCAATTGTTCCTAATACGCCATCTGCTTTACCTAATGAGTCAAGTAAACGGGCAATTAGCTGCGCAGCGCCTGGGCTGGTGCGAATAATAATCATCATTTCGTTATGCATAATGTCAATAACTAACTGGCGTAACGGGCTTTTAGCGGTTGGTACACCCATTTCGGCAGGTAAACAGTACACCATTTCTTGTTTTGCATTGCGGGTACGTACCGCGCCAAACTTACTTAACATCCGCGACACTTTACTTTGGCTAATATTATCAAAGCCTTGTTCTTTTAATGCGTCGACTATTTCGCCTTGTGAGCCAAAATTTTCTTCTTTCAAAAGTGCTTTAAAGGCTTTTACCAATGCTTCTTGTTTGTCTTGTGGTTGCATAGTGTCTAGTTAGTTATGTTGTCGATACTGCAAATTCTACACAAAAATGCATATTTATGCAGCAGTTGTTTAGGTTTTGCTGCGTTTAAACAGCAAAGTTTACAACTATGGTCGAAAATATAGTTAAAATAGGCAGGATAAATTTGTTTTTAGTCGCTAATTTCTTTATCTTATGAACCACAAATATTTCCTTCCTCAAATCACGGAGAATTCCAATGAAAGTTGCTGTATTAGGTGCTGCAGGTGGTATCGGTCAAGCGTTGTCTTTATTATTAAAAACAGGCTTACCAGCTGGTTCAGAATTATCACTATATGATGTTGCGCCAGTAGTTCCTGGTGTTGCTGTTGACCTTTCTCATATCCCAACAGATGTAAAAGTTGAAGGTTTTGGTGCAGATGCACTAGATAAAGCATTAACAGGTTGTGATATTGTTTTAATCCCAGCGGGTATGCCGCGTAAGCCAGGTATGGATCGTGCAGATTTATTTAATGTTAACGCAGGTATCATTAAAACATTAGCAGAAGGCATTGTTGCTAACTGTCCTAAAGCGCTTGTAGGTATTATCACTAATCCAGTTAACGGCACTGTACCGATTGTTGCTGAAGTATTCAAAAAAGCAGGTACTTACGATGCTAAGCGTGTATTTGGTATTACAACACTCGATGTGATCCGTTCTGAAGCGTTTATTGCTGAACTTAAAGGCGTAGACGTAGCAAGTGTTAAAGTACCAGTGATTGGTGGCCACTCAGGCACAACCATTCTACCGTTACTTTCTCAAGTTGAAGGTGTTACTTTCACTGATGAAGAAGTGGCTACACTAACTCCTCGTATCCAAAATGCAGGTACTGAAGTAGTTAATGCTAAAGCGGGCGGTGGTTCTGCAACATTATCTATGGGTGCTGCAGCAGCACGTTTTTGTATGTCTCTAGTTAAAGGCCTACAAGGTGAAGACGTTGTAGATTATGCATACGTTGCTGTTGAAAATGGCGATGCAGAGTACTTTGCACACCCAGTACGTTTAGGCAAAAATGGCGTAGAAGAAATTCTTTCTTACGGCACTTTAAGCGCATTTGAAGAGCAAGCTAAAAATGACATGCTTGAAACGCTGAAAAAAGATATCAAAGAAGGTGTTGATTTTATGGCGTAATAGCCAAAATTAACCAATAAAAAAGCCTGCGTTTGCAGGCTTTTTTATTGCTCGGAATTATCTACACAGTATTACTTAGTGGTCGCGGTCAACCGCTATTCTAGCTAAGCTAATTAGTGCTTGCTTGTAACTCGACTCCGCTAAGCAATCTAAACAGGCAATTGCTTTATTAGCTTCTTGCTCGGCTTTTTCCATGGTGAACTCAAGGGCATTGGTATGTTTGAGCGCAGCCAGTATCTCGTCAAGGTGCTCCATACCATTACAGTGCTCAATAGCGTCTCTTATTAACTGTGTTTGATGCTCACTACCGTGTTGCATTGCATATATAAGAGGTAACGTCGGCTTACCTTCAGCTAAATCATCGCCAATGTTTTTACCAAGTTGGTCGGCATCAGCGTTGTAATCTAAAACATCATCCACTAACTGAAAAGCAGTACCTAAATGCATACCATACAAATTAAGTGCCTCTAGTACAGTATCGTCTTGGTCAGTAATAATGGCCGCAAGGCCCGTCGCTGCTTCAAATAGCTTGGCGGTTTTAGAATAAATAACCTGCATATAACTGGCTTCAGTGGTATCAGGGTCGTTGCAGTTCATTAATTGCAGCACTTCACCTTCAGCAATAATGTTGGTTGCATCAGCCAGTACTTGCATTATTTGCATTTTACCAAGACCCACCATTAGCTGAAACGAGCGGGTGTAAATAAAATCACCCACCAGTACGCTAGCAGCATTACCAAACTCAGCATTTGCTGTAGGTGTGCCACGGCGCAAATTAGATTCATCTACAACATCATCATGTAAAAGCGTTGCGGTATGAATAAATTCAATGATAGTTGCTAGCGTAATGTGATCTTTGCCTTGGTAACCTAGCGCTTTAGCCGCCAAAATAGCCAACATAGGGCGAACACGTTTGCCACCGCTGTTAACAATATACAAACCAAGTTGATTAACTAACGCCACATCTGAGCGCATTTGCGCATGTATTAGTTGATTGACGTCATTCATATCGCTTTCGATTAACGCCTGGATAGCTTTTATATCCATTGATCTCCGAGCCAATTTTAATGTGTGAACGGCGCAGATTGTACAACAAAAAATGCATTAGCTCGATATTTTGTGATGATTCCTTAAAAAAACACCCTTAATTAGGTTAAATAACCTATTAACCTTGTGAATAATTGATTAAACACCCTGGTTTAATTTTGAATCACCCTTGGTGGTTAATTGAACTACATAGGCTCGCTTTGCTATTGCTAATTTATTTTCTGTAACCGTTAAAAAGCGCTTGGCAAAGGGGGATTTTAATATAAAATAGGGGAAATATTGAATTGCTCTCAATGCAGCTACTTTTTATTCATTTAATTACAAAAAGAGGCTTGCTAGTTTTTACGCATTAGCGTAAACTTCGCGCCCTATTGAAGAATATTTTAGTTGCGTCGATTTGAGGGCGCACAGACGGAGTTAATTATGTACGCGGTTTTCCAAAGTGGTGGTAAACAGCACCGTGTGACTGAAGGTCAAACAATTCGTCTAGAGAAATTAGACGTTGAAACTGGTGCAGCAGTTGAATTTGATTCAGTACTTTTAGTTGCTGATGGTGAGAAGATCGAGATTGGTGTACCGTTCGTAAACGGTGGTAAAGTAACAGCTGAGGTTGTTTCACACGGTCGCGGTGAGAAGATTAAGGTTGTTAAATTTAGACGCCGTAAGCATTCTCGTAAGCAAATGGGCCATCGTCAATGGTTCACAGAAGTTAAAATCACTGGCATTAGCGCTTAATTAGAGGTACTTAGAAATGGCACATAAAAAAGCAGCTGGTAGTACTCGTAATGGTCGCGATTCAGAAAGCAAACGCCTAGGTGTTAAGCGTTTTGGTGGCGAATCAGTTCTAGCGGGTAGCATCATTGTTCGTCAGCGTGGAACTCGTTTCCACCCAGGCGCAAACGTAGGTATCGGTAAAGACCACACTATCTTCGCAAAAGCAGATGGTAAAGTTCAGTTTGAACAAAAAGGTCCTTTAAACCGTAAATACGTAACTATCGTAGCTGAGTAATCAGTAAGGTAGTTAAAAAACCCCGCCTTTGCGGGGTTTTTTGTTTTAAGCATGTTTAAATATATACCCAAGTGTTTTTATGCTCAGTGTGCTCTATAGGCCACTTAGGTATATAATAGAGTTATTAACAAGCCAATCCCTAAAGTGAGTAATCATGAAGTTTGTAGATGAAGTAGAAATTCGCGCAGAAGCTGGTGACGGTGGCAGCGGCATCGTGTCTTTTCGTCGTGAGAAATATGTTCCAGATGGTGGACCTGATGGCGGTGACGGTGGAGACGGTGGTAGTGTTTATCTACAAGCTGATGAAAACTTAAATACCCTTATTGACTATCAATTTGAGCGTTTTCACAGAGCAGAACGCGGTACAAACGGTCAAAGCCGTAATTGTACGGGTAAGAAAGGTGAAGATCTGATCGTTAAAGTGCCTGTTGGTACACGTATTATTGATGTTGATACACAGGAATCATTAGGGGATTTAACCCAAGATGGTCAACGAATTGTGGTTGCAAAAGGCGGTTTCCATGGCTTGGGGAATGCGCGTTTTAAATCAAGTACTAATCGTGCTCCACGTCAAAAAACACTTGGCACACCGGGTGAAGTACGTAACCTTAAGTTAGAGCTAATGCTACTGGCTGATGTCGGCTTACTTGGGTTACCAAATGCAGGTAAATCAACCTTTATCCGCAGTGTGTCAGCTGCAAAACCTAAAGTAGCTGATTATCCATTTACTACGCTGATTCCTAACTTAGGGGTTGTTCGTCCTGAAGCAAACAAATCATTTGTAATTGCTGATATTCCAGGTTTGATTGAAGGCGCGTCAGAGGGAGCGGGATTAGGTATTCGCTTCTTAAAGCATTTAGAGCGTTGTCGTGTGCTTTTACACATTATAGATGTAATGCCAGTTGATGGCTCTAACCCTGTTGATAATGCATTTGCAATCATCAACGAGCTACACCAGTACAGCCCTAAGCTCGCTGAAAAGCCACGCTGGTTAGTATTTAATAAAATTGATTTATTGCCTGAAGATGAAGCCAAAGCCTTATGTGAGCAAATTGCAGAAGAGTTGGGTGAGTCTGAAAATATTTACAGTATTGCTGCAATTAATAAATTAAATACGCAGCCATTAATTCACGACATCATGACGCTACTTGATAACATGCCTAAAGAGAAGTTTGTAGAAGTGGCAGACGAAGAGGTTGAATTTAAGTGGGATACCTACCATCAAAAAGCCACTAAAGGCGATGATGATGACTGGGATGATTGGGATGAAGATGATTACGACGTAGAAGTTGTCTACGAGCGTTAATTATAATTGTATATATTTAAAAGGAGCTAACGCTCCTTTTTTATTTTTTTAATAATAAAGAATTAGGTGTTTAGTGTGATAATTTCAATGATTGCAGCAATGGCAAACAACCGTGTCATTGGCTTAGATAATAAAATGCCATGGCATTTACCTGGTGACCTTCAGCACTTTAAAAAAGTAACCTCTGGTAAACCCGTTATTATGGGGCGCAAAACATTTGAATCAATAGGCCGACCGTTACCTGGGCGACGTAATATTATTATTACTCGTAATAAAGACTATCACGCATCAGGAATTGAAACAGTAACCACACCAGAAGCTGCACTTGAGCTTGTTAATGATGTTGCAGAGGTGATGATAATTGGTGGCGGAAACATCTACCAGCAGTTTTTAGCGCAGGCGCAGCGCTTGTATTTAACCTTTATAGACTTAGATGTTGAAGGAGATACACAATTTCCTGATTATAAAAGTGTTGCAAACTGGCAAATTGAAGATGAAATGTTGATGACGCCCGATGATAAAAATAAATATAGTTATAAGTTCGTAACTTTGAATAAAATTTCTTAACATTATTGCCAAAATCTGAGCGTGTTGGTACAATATTAAACAGTCGAGTACGAAAAAAGTATTGATATAAGGTATCCAGTCAATGATTAAATTACCGAAGCTAGTTGTAATTGCTGCTATTGCAGCAGGTTCGTTCGCTTATACTGCGCCTGCAAGCGCTAATGATCAGTTAGCTGTTTCAATCTGTGAATACATTGCTGGTGATGATAAAAACCGTCTGCGTAGCAAATTAAAAAGTTCACGTGTGAAAGTTCGTAATATCTATGATGCAGTTTTCTGTAATGGTAATAACTTATTGCGTCACGCTGTTGCAAGTAATGCGGTTGATACGGGTGAGTACATTGTTAAAAACTTATCAAAGAGCTCACTTGAAGATGGTGCCGATATAGCCTGGGCTGAGGCAAATCATGCAGGATCACCTTTAATCCCTATTATTAAAGACCGCGCAGGCCTTTAATTAAAAGCTTAATTTAAAAAAACCGCGTTTATACGCGGTTTTTTATTAGTTACCTAAAACATCCTTCCATTGAGCTTTTATCTATCCTTCCCTCTGAGTTAGAAGTGCGCCTTTCAACACAGCTATTTTCACTAAATAAAGACATTAACGGTAAATACAGAGCTCTAGGAAAGCTCTCAGGTAACGATACTGCGCTTTTAGACAATGCACTGAGATAAATGACGGGCTCAGCGTCATCGCTTATAAATTATGTACAAAAAGCCTCAACTCTAAGTACCCATGCTCTAAGCTACAATAAGTTGGCGAGTGACTATTATAGTGAAGTGGTTAATTTATCTTTATCGACCTATCAACTGCTAAATGATTACCAGCCTGAAATTGAAAAAAGCCTGCAACAAAGTGTAAAAAATTTAAACTTACTCGCTGCAAAAATTGCACAGTTGCCTAATTTAGGAGTGATGAATGAGGTTGATGAATTTGCTTTATTTGTAGATGAAGAGCCAGAAGATCTGGATGCTGATATAAAAGCGGAGTTGGTGAGTTGGCCTAAACGTTATTTGCGCGATTTAAGCAGTACTTTATCGCAAGCAAAGCAGCGTAATTCTGGAACGAATGAGTTACGTGAACAAATTAGCGTGTTATCAAAAACAGTGATTGAAGCAGAGCAAACATTAAAAGCGCAGCAAGATACCGTTAAACAACGAGTATTTTGGGTGTTCGGAATCGCAATAGGTGGTTTAGTAATATTAGCTTTTGGTATTTATTGGGTGCAACGTAAACAGGTTTTACAGCCTTTGAGGCAACTACGAGATGGTTTGCATTTTTAATCGAAAGTAATGAGTTAAAAAAATATTACAGTGAATAATCCTAAAACAGTTGTTAAAAATGAAAGTTTACTAGTAAATATTCAACACATAGGTGAGCAGGTTAATCATATTAACGCTCAAGCTGCTGAAAATGCTCAAAATACTTATGAGGCAATGCAGCAAAGTGTTGGTTTTGCTAAAAATATGCTTAATGCGAGTTCTGATACACAGCAACATATTGAACAAGGTATGCACAGTGTGCAAGAGTTACTGAGCGGCGTACAAGGTCGAGGTTTTGCGGTGGTTGCTGATGAAGTAAGGCAATTAGTCATGCAAACCCAAGGTTCGTTAAAAGAGATTAACGATCAGCTGGCGTTATTAAGTGAGAACTCTCAAATGGTCTACTCACAAATTAATGCGTTAACTGAGGATGCCCAATTACAAACCGAAAATGCCCAAGAGCTTCAAGCAAACTCGGAAGGGGTCGCAAATAATGCTCAGCAGACAAACACAGTTGCAGTTGAAGCAATGGAGCTTGAAAAACAGCAAAGCAATTTCCTTAGTGACTTTACTCAATCAATGCATAATAAGAAAAGCCAAGTAAATGAGTTGAGTGAGTTGGTGTCTGATATTCGCTCGCAGCTAGCGCTGCAAATGGCAACAATTAAAAAGGGATTGGGTTTAGACAGTGATGCAGTTTAATCTCGGTATAAACTCGAAACCGTAAATATTAACCTGTATGCTAAAAGTCTACGTAGTTACCCAAAGGATTTAACATGATTGAACAAGGTCAAACAATACCCGCAGTTAGTCTATCTAAGCTAACCGATGACGGTATGCAAACACTGACAAGCAATGAATTATTTGCAGATAAAAAAGTCGTGTTATTTGCAGTGCCAGGCGCTTTTACACCAACGTGTTCGAATGCTCATTTACCTGGATATATTAGCTTGGCTGATAAAATTAAGGCCAAGGGAATTGACGCTATTTATTGTGTATCGGTAAACGATGCATTTGTGATGAAAGCGTGGGGTGAGTCACAAAATGCAGAACATATAGATATGCTTGCAGACGGTGATGCTAGTTTTACTTGTGCTTTAGGGCTTGAAAAAGATACCGCAGGCTTTGGTGGAATACGCTCAAAACGATACGCGATGGTTGTTGATAATGGTGTTGTTACTGGTCTATTTGTAGAACAAGGCAAAGAGTTTGTAATAAGCAGTGCTGAAGCTGTTTTAGCCAAGCTTTAACACTGACGACTTTAATCAGAGAATAAAAAGCCGATACAGTGTATTGGCTTTTTTTATCTAAAGAGGATGTTTTATGGCTGGTATTGACCGCTTAGCGTTAAACCAGAGAATGTTTGATACGCATTAACACTTAAGTGCCATGTTCCCGCTTGAGGATTACTAAAAGTACAAGTTTCGGCGTTACCATTTTTATATGGACGACAATCATAGCTTGAGCTTGTTGGCTGGCTACCAAATTTTACAAATAAATCTGCATCACCGGTGCCGCCTGACGTTGTAACAGTAAAGCTTGCCATACCCGCCGGTACATCTAGCGTGTAATGTTTCCACTGACCTGCATTTGCTGTGATATCAGACACTGTGCCACCACCTGCTTGAGGTGTGCCTGAACCACCACCTGTTGAACCACCCGTGATGTTACCGACTAAACTCACGCCACTGTAGGCTGAATAACCACGCAGCATTACATGGTAAGTGCCGGCTGTTGGATTATCAATAGAACATTCTTCACTGTTTCCACCTTTATATGGACGACAATCATAAGTGGTTGTGGTTGGTTTACTACCTGCACGTACATACAAGTCAGCATCCCCTGTGCCACCACTCATAGTGAAAGTAACATTGGTTGCACCACTTGGTACTGTCATAGTGTAAAAGTCTTGTGCACTTGCCGCACCGCTTAAACCGGTTTTGACTTCTCCATCAACAAGTTCGTTATCACCCGTTGTTGGCGGTGTACCATCTGATGCTGCAGCAACCGCAGCGGCCGCATCAACAATACCTGTACCACAGCTGGTACACGTAGAAGAAAATGGACGAGTGGTTGTTTTTAAAATACTTTCTATTTCATCAGGAGTCGCGTTTGGTTTTGCTTGTTTGATCAGTGCAGCAACACCCGCAACATGAGGAGCCGCCATTGAGGTGCCTTGCGAAAAGCCATAACTGTCGCTTGATGGAGTTGTTGAACCTGAATTGTAAGTTGATAAAACACCTTCAGAATCATTGGCAAAGCTTTGCGCGCCACCCGGTGCTGCCACATCAATATTACTTCCGTAATTTGAGTAATAAGCGCGGCCACCATTACGGCCAACTGATGCAACATTAACAACACCATTACAGTTACCTGGGTTGTAGTTTGCAGAATTATCGTTATCGTTACCTGCAGCAATAACAACAACTGTGCCGTTGTTACGTGCAGTATTTATGGCATTTTGCGTGGTTGAACTACATGCACCCGCACCACCTAAACTCATGTTAATTACATCAGCAGGATTAGCATTTGCTGATGTTCCCGATACATTACCACCTGAGGCCCAAATGATACCGTCAGCAATATCTGAGGTTAAACCGCCACATTTACCTAATACACGCACTGGTACTACTTTGGCGTCATAAGCAACACCAGCAACGCCTTCACCGTTATTTGTTACTGCAGCGACAGTGCCTGCAACGTGAGTACCATGCCAACTAGAGCCTTGTGCACCGTTATTACCACATTCACCAGCTGCAACTGCATCCCCTGGATCGCGAGCATCGTTGTCACGGCCATTGCCATCATTGGCGACTGATAGATTAGAGATCATATCGTAGCCTGGTAAAATATTAGCGTTTAAATCAACGTGAGGGCGGTAGCCCGTATCAAGCACAGCGACAACCACACCACTGCCTGTTGCCGTATCCCAAGCTGTTGGTAAGTTAAGTCCACCGGCTTGCTCATAGTAATGCCATTGATCATCAAAACGCGGGTCATTTGGTGTCGCAAATGGTTTTAGCATTTGATCGACTTCAATATATTCAACATTACCCGAATTAACCATTTCTTGCATGAACTGCTGGGCCTCTTCAGCGTTTAGTTTTTTATCGGCACGCATTAC
Organism: Pseudoalteromonas sp. 2CM28B; assembly: GCF_023161935.1. Classification (NCBI taxonomy): domain Bacteria; kingdom Pseudomonadati; phylum Pseudomonadota; class Gammaproteobacteria; order Alteromonadales; family Pseudoalteromonadaceae; genus Pseudoalteromonas; species Pseudoalteromonas sp. 2CM28B. Next base: position 75,628 of record NZ_JALNTH010000028.1, on the reverse strand, counting down.
GTGATGGTTATTGAGTGCCATTGCGCGAACATACTTAGCTTTAACTTTGCCTTTTTTTGAGGTGAAGTTTTTTACAAAGCTTTGCGCTTTTTTATTCATCATTGCTGGTGATACATCAGCGGTTGAGGTGCTCATCATATCGTTGTTATTTTTATATTTAATGATGAATTGAGTCTCAAAGCCACCTTGATTTTGTAACTTGGCTGAGGTTTCTGCCATTGAAGGTGCGATTGCTTGCGCTAGGTTAGCCATGCTTGAGCTGGCAGCAAACAGTGTACTTATTGTTAGCGCAACAGCGCATTTTTTGAATGAATTATTAGAAGTCATAATTACCCTTAGTTTTATTATTATTTGTGAAAATCCACAAAGCGGGTACAAAGGTAAATGATCTGTTAACCACTTTGAAATATTAAATACGTATGTACCTATTTCATTTAGTTATAACCGCGTATTTAGTGCGCTTTCAGTTGTTTTGTATTTGTTTTTATATTGTTAATAATCCTAATGTATTATATTTTTTTTGGGTTTTTTATTATTAATTAACTTTTATTGATAAATTAAAAATAATACAAAAGGGGTGTTGACCTTTGCGGATTAAAATAAGTTCAATCTAGGAAGAGGTTAACCGCGGCGCGCGATTTGTAACCTTGTGGACTAAGTAAAAATCGAGCAAAGCTTACGCATCCTGTTTACGCTCAAGATAAACACGCTCTGGCTATCTGGTTATTATTGAAACTTTGTTATAATTCACAAAAGTTTTTAAGAGATAACTAAATGACTCACGTTGATGTGATAGTGATTGGTGCCGGAGCCGCTGGTTTAATGTGTGCGGCACAAGCAGGGTATCGCGGCCGAAGCGTCACAGTACTTGATATGGGTAAAAAGCCAGGACGTAAAATTTTAATTAGTGGCGGTGGGCGTTGTAATTTTACAAATGAAAATGCAAGCCCTAGCAACTATTTATGCGCTAACCCCCATTTTGTAAAATCGTGCTTAAGTCGCTACACGCAGCACGACTTTGTAGAGCTTGTAGACCGACATGGTTTGGCGTATCACCATAAGACACTCGGGCAATTATTTTGTGACAATAGCGCACAAGACATTGTTGATATTTTACTAACCGAGTGTGAGTGGGCGGGCGTTACTATTAAACTGCGCAGCGAAGTGTTAAATGTCGCTAAAACAGCCACCGGCTATAGTGTGACAACTGAACAAGAAACACTTACTTGTGAGTCGCTTGTGGTTGCATCGGGTGGGTTAACCATGCCTAAACTGGGTGCTACGCCAATCGGCTATAAAATTGCAGAGCAATTTGGCTTAAAGATATTGCCGACTATGGCTGCTCTAGTTCCCTTTACCTTACATCAGCACGATAAAGACCGTTTTGAAGGGCTTTCGGGTATTAGTATTCCTTGTGAAGTTGCAAGCGAAGATGGCACCGTATTTAAAGAGAATATTTTATTTACTCATCGTGGGCTATCTGGGCCTGCTATATTGCAAATAAGCTCATTTTGGCGAGCAGGTCAGGCGGTAACGATCAATTTACTGCCTGAACTAGATTTAAAGCAACAGCTAGCTAATTGGCGAGAAACACAAGCGCAAAAATCGTTGAAAAATAGCCTCGCGACTATCCTACCTAAGCGCTTTGTAGAAATACTCCACGCCAGTAACGCCATTCCCGATTGTAATATTAATCAACTAACGCATGGCCAAATAGACGCGCTTGCTGATTATATTCATGCGTGGCAAATTAAACCAAATGGTACCGAGGGTTACAGAACCGCAGAGGTTACTTTAGGCGGCGTAGATACCGACGAGTTGAGCTCAAAGACATTTGAGGCTAAAAAAGCTAAAGGCTTATACTTTATTGGCGAAGTGACCGATGTAACGGGTTGGCTAGGAGGCTATAATTTCCAATACGCGTGGAGCTGTGGATTTGCCGCCGGGCAGTACGCGTAGTCGTTTTTAATCAATTATAAAATTTCGCTGGAAACAGCGTATTAACACGCCACTTCATCTTTGAGGTGGCGTTTATTCCTGCTCTGTTTATAACTTAAGCTTTTAACTCGTCTGGGTAGGTTTATACTGCTGCATTTTGCTATTTGGTTTTTCGGGAATAGTCATTTCTATAATTCCAGCATCAATGGCTGGCTTTAAGTAGCGCTCTCTAAAATGTTTACGGTCTTTTAATCCAAGTAAATTTGCAGCTCTTGTCGGTTTAGTGACTTTTCGCTTTGGATAAATATATTTAACCTGAACTCTGGATAATAAATCTATCTCAAGCAGCTATTTACAGCGCTAACTACGTTGAATTTACTTGCAATAGGCGAGCTATTGACGCGTAATTTCGCCTTGTTTTCACTGGAAATCTCTGGCTAGAGAAAATAAATATAAATATAAATATCAATTTTGATTCAATACGTTAGTAAATCTCTTAACCAAAGTTAAGGTTACATAGTTAAAAACCCCGATATCACGCAGTGCAGTCGGGGTTTTTAACTTCTAGTGGTTACTCTTCGATAAACGCTTCACCTTTTTTCATCCACTTAGCGGCCGGTTTGCCTTTAAGGTAATGATCAAAGTACTGCATCATACGCACTGAAAAATCGACCTGATTTGGAAATTGTTTTAGGTGATGCGGTTCACCTTCATATTGTAAAAAGGTTGCGTCTTTACCTGCGCGACGAAGCGCTAAGTAATATTGCACGCCTTCATGCCATGGCACCGCATCATCTTTGTCGCCAAACATAATCAAAATAGGCGTGTTTACTTTATCGGCAAAAAAAACTGGCGAGTTTTCAATATAAAGCTCAGGTGCTTCAAATAAATTTTTACCAATACGGCTTTGCCCTGTTTCGTATTGAAATTGGCGTGCAAGTCCAGATTTTAAGCGAATGCCACTGTAAGCACTGGTCATGTTTGATACTGGCGCGCCCGATACCACTGCTTTAAACATATCAGTTTGGGTGATCATAAATGCACTTTGATAACCCGCCCAAGAGTGGCCTTGTAAGCCTATTTTATTAGCATCGGCAATACCTAAATCAATCAGCTTTTGTGTGGCGTTGATCATGGTTTGAGTTGAGGATTTACCAGGGTGACCTATTTCAAAGCGAATATCAGGTAAAAAGATGGCGTAGCCATTTGAGGTAAACATCGGGAAATTAGGGCGATGATTTAATTCCATTTTTGGAAAGTCATACATGCGCTGGCTCATGTAGCGGTAAAAGTACACCACAACAGGCACTTTATCGCCTTTTTTATAACCGGCAGGCTTGATTAATACCCCTTGTAAATCTTCACCATCAAAGCCTTTATAGCTAATGAGTTCAGGTGTTTGTCCCCAAGCAAAGTTGCTTATCTGAGGGTTAAGGTTAGTTACGCGTTGTGGTTGTTTAAAGTTAGAGTCTGTTTGGTAAATGTCTGGAAATTGCTGATAGGTTTGCTCAGTAAATAAGTATTTATCGGCATTTTTGGCTTTTTTAACTACATCAAAGCGCTTATTACCTGTAAGTAATTTAGTGACTTCAAGAGTTGCTAAATTAAGTTTTGCCACTTCACTTTGCTTGCTTTGTAAATTAATTGCAGAAAGCAGGAGCGTATCATTGTTGTTAAAGCCTACTTGGTTTTTATCAAGTTTGATCACTCTGTATTGCGTATTACTTTTTTTACCATTAGTTAAGCGTTTAGCTTGCTTGGTATTGACGTTAAATGACCAAATATCGTATTTGCTATAAACCAGTATTTCGCTGCTATCGTTAAGCCAGCCTGCAAAACCATAACCAGGCTGCTTGGATGGATAGTCGTGTTTGTCATCGGCAAACGTGGCGTTAATCGCCTTGCTGAGTACGCTCACTTTATTATTACCTAAGTTTTTAAGCTGTACTTGGTTATTATCAAAGTAAGCAGCAAACTGCCCATTGGGCGCAAGGCTCGGCCTAAATGGATAGTCGTTAATGATAGAAGTCTGTTTACCCGTGTTTATATCAACAGCAAAGTAGTCAGCAAAAAAACCGCCATACATTACTTTTTCAAGATGCGCTAAATTTGAGTAGCCTAACAATGACGTGGCACGCTCAGTATTAAGCGCCAGCTCAGGCATATTTGGCGTGCTTAACTGAACGACTTGCTGTGAATTTACATGGTATACCGCAATGTAATGACGGTTTTTATTATTTTCATTCCATTGCTGCTCTTCGCGAGGTTTAATTTGCGCGTCATTGTTGTGCCATACATTTAATCCTTTATGGTCGCGAATTACTTCAAAGTCATACAGTGATGACTCATTTGTGTATTCTTTTTGTTTAACTTTTGCAGCGAGTTTTGGGCGGTTTTCAAAGTATAAACGTGTACCATCTTCGGCCCAAGTTAATGTCGCGGTTTTGCCCATTAACCATTCTGGGTTAGGTGATTGCACAGTGGTTAGCGTGTCGTTTTGCCACAGCGTTAATTCGTACTGACGACGACGCTTATCATCGTTTACATAGTTGCCTAAGGTAAACGCAACGGTTTTTTCGATTGGGTGCCAGGCTATTTTGCTAGCAACCACACCGGGCTCATCAATTAACACGGTGCTGGTAAAATCATCGAGTGAGAATAAAGTAATTTGATTATTGCCGCCATCAACATAGCTTTGACTCACTAATAGCTGATCGCTGGTGGCACTAATGCCATAGGTAAAGGCACTTTCAAGAGTATGAGTGCGCTTATCACTTAAGTTGATGATAACCAGCGGATAGCTTTTATCTTTTTTGTCGGCAGTGATAGCGCTATCGTTGTCGAGTTTTTTATCGTCTTCTTCAGCGTTTTCATTTTTGCGATAGACCAGCCACTGGCCGTTATTAGCTAGCACGTAATCTTTTACATTATTAAAGCTTTGCTGCTCACCGGTTTGGGTGTTCACTAATACTAAGTTATTTTTTAAGTCACTTTTTTTCTTAGTGGTTTCTTTTTCAAGCAGAGTAGGCACCTGCGTAAATGCGACCCAGTTTGCCATTTTGCTAATGGTAGGACGGGTTCCTCGTTCCACCTCAGCAATAAGCTTATTGCTATTGAGTGAGTAGACTTTCCCTGTAGCATCCCCGCGATAAGGGGTTGCACTTAAAGATAGGATTTGACCATTTTCAGAAAGCTGCGTGCCTTTTGCAGATTTAAAATCAAATACATCTTTAAATTTTAATGGCTTATTAGCTAAAGCACTGGCGCTCGTTAAGCTGGTAATAAGTGCACAGCCTACAAGAGTGAGTTGTGTTTTCATTATAGATTCTCGTTTTTTAACATTATTTTATTGTAACGAGTTTTAATAACAATTCGAGTAGATACGATAAGTGGTAGCAGGGCAGAGATGAGAAGTTAAAAATAAAAGGTAAAAGGTAAAAGGTAAAAGGTGAAAGGTAAAAGGTGAAAGGTAAAAGGTTAGATTTTCGGGCCACGGGATGTGAGGTGTTTGGCATCGGTAAAAATAAGAGTGGAAGTGGTTAATTTAATACCTTGTTAGCATCACTAACAAGGTATTACTTCGAATCTTATAACCAAATTTTTTGAAGCTCTAGCCATTGTTTTTCAAATTGCTCGCTAGGTCGTGCACTAAAATTACTGCGCACAAATTGGTTCATTTTACCCTCAACGTAGGCAAGCAAAAAGTTAGCTAGCGTCAGTTCATCACTTTGAAAGTTTTTACCTTCACGTAATTTACGCTCTCTAAGAATCTGTTTGAATTGGGTTTCTAGCTTTTCAAACAAGCCTTGTACACGCTCACGAAGTCGCTCTTGTTCACCCTGTAGAGCGTCGCCTGTTAATATACGGGTTATGCCTGGGTTTTTTTCAGCAAACGTTAGCAGCAGTAATAGGGTGTTGTAAACACGCGCTTTGCTTTCTTTCTCGTTATCTAAAATAAGATTAATACGTGATAGCAGCGTGTCTTCAATAAATTCAATTAACCCTTCAAACATGCGCGCCTTGCTAGGAAAATGACGATAAAGAGCGGCTTCAGAAACGCCAACTTCTGCGGCAAGTTTGGCTGTTGTAATACGCTGGCCTAGGCTGGTTTCTAACATTTGTGCGAGTGCTTGCAGTATTTGCTCTTTGCGATTACTTTTTTTTGTCGCAGGCATGAACATTCCTTTTTTAATAGTTATTTTTTTCAACATAAATGTGCGATAACACAGCTTTGTGCCAAGTGTTACAGCGCGCAATACTCAATGGTGTGTTTTTGCACGTATTACAGCGATACATTAGTAATGCGCAAGCGTTAAGCTATTTTAGCGCAGTAAAATTACACTAAAAGGCCACAAGGCGTCATCATGTTAATGTTTTATTCAGTTTGTTTCCAGCCTTTTTATAATCGCTTGGCAAGCTGTTCGATCACTTTAACCGCTATTTCTATTTTACTGGTTTCAGGTAAGTCGAGTTGTTCATTTTGCCAATAAAGGGTGAGTGCGTTGCGCTCTGAATTAAAGCCTACATCACTGTGCGATACATCGTTGGCACAAATCATATCGAGGTTTTTATTGGTTAGTTTCCCCTTTGCGTAATTAGCAACGTTCTGCGTTTCTGCGGCGAAGCCGACGGTGTAAGGGCGGTTTTGTGTGAGGTTTGCGACCGCGGCTATTACATCTGGGTTTTTAACTAAGCTAAGAGTGAGTTCATCGCCTTGTTTTTTCATTTTTTGCGTGGCGATACTTGCTGCACGATAATCGGCCACAGCGGCACAACCAATGAAGGCATCTGAGTGAGGCGCATATTTGAGTGACTCATGCAGTAACTGTTCAGCACTTTCTATATTAATTAAATTAACGCCTTGCGGTGCTGTAATAGTTACCGGGCCTGAAATTAAGTTTACGTGTGCGCCGAATGATAACGCAGCTTGCGCCAGTGCATAGCCCATTTTTCCAGAGCTGTGGTTTGATATAAAACGAACAGGATCGAGAGGTTCACGAGTTGGACCTGCAGTAATTGTAATTATTTTACCTGCCAATAGCGCAGGTTTAGCAGGCTCAGTGCATAAGCTCACTAATTCATGCGGCTCAAGCATTCGCCCAGCACCGACATCACCACAAGCTTGCTCGCCTTTGCCTGGCCCCCATATAGCAACGTTACGTGCTTTTAAAGTGGCTAAATTAGCTTGCGTTGCAGGGTGTGCGTACATTTGCTGATTCATTGCCGGCGCTATGGCTACTTTTGCGGGGGTCGCCAGTAATAAAGTCGTGAGCAAGTCGTCAGCAATCCCTGCGGCCATTTTCGCAATAATATTGCTGGTGGCAGGGGCAACTAAAATTAAATCAGCCCATTTTGCAAATTCAATGTGCCCCATAGCGGCTTCGGCTGATGGGTCTAGCAACGAGTCAGACACCATTTCACCACTCACAGCTTGCATGGTTAGCGGGGTGATAAAATGTTTTGCTGATTCAGTCATTACAACTTTAACGTCACAACCATGGTCTTTTAAGCGTCTTACGAGTTCAGCACATTTATACGCTGCAATTCCACCGCTAATACCCAGCACTATTTTTTTATTTGTTAAATTAATCATGGTTGTTCATCAATTTTATAAAATATGGTGGCCAAAATAACAAATTTTGAGCGTGACAGCTAAAATAAAATGCGTTTTATCGCGCTAATTTTTGATTTTGCATTACAGTTATACAGTACAGTAATCTTTCAAGGATGAATCATGCAATTAACGTCATTACCTAATTCGCTCCGCCCGCGAGAAAAACTGCTAGAAAAGGGCGCAAAGGCACTCTCTGATGCTGAACTATTAGCTATATTTTTGCGCACGGGCCTACCCGGCATGAATGCCATAGAGTTGGCGCAGCATTTGATTAACGAAAATAAAACCCTGCATAATTTGTTTAATGCCAGTATGGATGAATTTTGTGCGCAAAAAGGCTTGGGAATGGCTAAATATGTTCAGCTACAAGCAGTACTTGAGCTAAGCCAGCGTTACATGCAAGAGGGCTTTGTGCGCGACGCCGTTTTTAACTCTCCACAAGCCGTTTATGACTATTTAACGCTGCAAATGCGTGGATTGCAGCAAGAGGTATTTATGGTGTTGTACCTTGATAGTCAAAATCGTTTATTAAAAGATGAAATATTATTTTACGGCACAATTAACGCAGCCAGTGTATATCCGCGTGAAGTGGTAAAGGCGGCACTGAAAAATAATGCGGCGGCGGTGATTTTTTCACATAATCACCCCAGTGGTATTGCAGAACCGAGTCAGGCCGATAAGCTCATTACTAATAAATTGTGCCAAGCACTGCAATTAGTCGACATAAATGTGTTGGATCATATTATTATTGGTGGTGAAAGTAGTGTTTCGTTTGCCGAACGGGGACTGATTTGAGTTTATCGTTTACAGATATGTGCTAAAAATGAGCGGTTTAGTGCGTTTTGGCAAATTAGTTTAATTTAAATGCAGTTTTTACTTTCCCTAAGGGCATTCGATCTTTATAATTAGCCGCTATCAAATTTACACATGAGCTGGTTGGATAAGATCAGTATTTGATCTTTGCCTGTAAAAGCTGTATAAAGAGCGCCCTTCGATTTATCTCTAGGGCACAAATACATGGCCTTAGGGAAAATTAAGCTCGAGCGAAGTTATTGGAGATATATAGACATGTCTAAAGTATGTCAAGTTACAGGTAAGCGTCCAGCGGTTGGTAACCACCGTTCACACGCGAGAAACGCGACTAAACGTCGTTTCCTACCTAACCTACAAACACACCGTTTTTGGGTTGAAAGTGAAAAACGTTTTGTAACATTACGCACTACTACTAAAGGTATGCGTATTATCGATAAAAAAGGCATTGACACGGTTCTTACAGAAATCCGTGCTCGTGGCGAAAAAGTTTAAGGAACTGAATTATGCGCGATAAGATCCGTTTAGTTTCAACTGCTGGTACTGGTTTTTTCTACACTACCGACAAGAACAAGCGTAACATGCCTGAAAAAATGGAAATCAAAAAATTCGATCCTAAGGCTCGTAAACATGTGATTTTCAAAGAAGCTAAAATCAAGTAATTTAGTTTTCTTTCAGAAATGTAAAAACCCAGCTTATGCTGGGTTTTTTGTTTTTAAAATCTGCTCTATCATCCACCGAAACCATATCACCGTAATGATACCCATTGAATTAAATCGCTAATTGGCTTTTGTTAAGCGCCACGAATTATTCCGTAGATAATGGCATCAGTTGTTTATAACTAAAAAACATAAAGAGTATGAGCATTAAATAATTTTACGGGCTAAGTCGTTGGGTATTGTGTATTTAGAGTGTGGTTATGAGCTATTTAAGTATGCCTGAAGAGGAAGAAAGAGGTTTTACGGTAACTGACTAGGGTATGAGCTGTAAGTAGCTCTAAGGCTACTTACAGCGCGATATTTATACTTTAAAGTTCTCTACTGATATTCTTAGCTCTTCGGCTAATTTAGCCACTTCTGAACTTGAAATATTCGTTTGTACAGCGCCTTCTGCTGTTTGCTCGGCAATAGCAACAATAGACTCTAAGCGCTCACTGATCTCTTGTGATACTTGTTGTTGCTCTTGTGCTGCTGTTGATATCTCTTCACTGACATTATGCGCTTGTGATACTGCAAGGGTAATTGAATCCAGTGCACTATTGGCTAAGTCACTTTGCTCAACACACGAAACCGCGCGTTCTTTACCTTTTTCCATAGCTTTAACCGCTTCTTCAGCGCCCGACTGTAGTGACTCAATCATAGATTGAATTTCTTGGGTCGACTCTTGTGTTTTACTTGCAAGTGATCTTACTTCATCAGCTACCACGGCGAAGCCTCTGCCTTGCTCGCCGGCACGCGCAGCCTCAATAGCCGCATTAAGTGCAAGTAAGTTAGTTTGCTCCGCAATACCGCGAATAACATCTAAAATACTACCAATTGATGCGCTATCTTTGTGTAGTTTATTGATAACACTTGATGCTTCGTCTACCTCGTAGGCGAGTTGCTCAATGGTTGCTTTATTTTGATTTGAAATACCTTTAACGCGCTCCGCTTCTTTATCGGCATTTTTAATTTCGCTCAGTGCTTGTTGTGCACTATTACTCACTGTTTGTGATGTGCTGCTCATTTCAGTGGTTGCGGTTGCTGCTTGCTCTACTTGCGCTTGCTGATTACTGATTGCTTTGCTTGATTCACCGGTAATTGTTGAGGTTTGCTCAGAAGCGGCTGCAAGTTGTGTTGAACGTGAAATAATACCGGTGATTAAGCTACGTAAACTATCAATTAAGGTATTACAACTTTTCGATAATTCACCAAATTCATCTTTTGCGCTGTCATCTAAGCGTTGAGTCATATCACCACTGGCAACAATATCTAGAATACGATTTACTTCCGCTAATGGCTTAATAATACGGCTAACCGTAATGATGGCTACAAGCACAGCGATAATAGTCGCAATGATCATACCTATCCATGTCCATAAATTAGCTGAGTTTACGTCACTACGTACGCCTTCTTGTAATGTAAATGCAACGCCACTGGCTTGTAATACTAATTCGTCAATTTGGCTAAGCGCTGTTTTAGTCGCTTTTTCAGACTCTGCTAATTCACGCTCGGTTGTGCTTATTGCGTCAATAAGGCGCTTTTTATTCGCTGAAAGGCTATCGTTACCTAAAATATTGCTCTCTAGGGTATCTATATAACCCTTTAAGTCATTAAACAAGCTGCTGTGACTTTGCTCTATCGCCGGCTTTATTAATGAAACGGTACGAACGACTTCTTCAAAGTAATACACTTGCTCGTTTTTGATAATATCGAGCGTGTTAAGCGTTTTAACGGTTAGCATGTCGGTGCTGCTGGTAACCACGGACATAAAGTTATTTTCTAGATTATTAGCTGCTTGATAAGCGCGTGGATGATTATCCTCTAAACCATCAATATCAATAATATCAAGCACTATAGAGTTGGCATCTTCTGCCGCGAGCTCAACGGTGTCTAGTTGCGCTTTGAGCTTTTTGTTAAGCACTAGCTGGGTGTTTTTATCTTTAAGCAGGCTGCTTATGATATTTGAAAAGCTCTGATAGGTTTTTTCAACTTCAAGGCTACTTTTGTTTAATTGTGGATCGTCTTTAACAACTTGTTGTAGTTCGCGGTGTAATTTATCAAATATTTGTTTTTGTTCTTCTATTTGAGCTTTTAATGAGGCGAGTTCTTGAGCCGATGTAATATGGAAACTAGCTTGGGCGGCTTTACTCATCAAAATAAATTCAGCTTGTAATTGTGCACTTTTGTTCAATGCAGGGAGCGATAGCTGATTAACTTTTTGAGTTGAACGATCTATATTTGCTATTTTTATTAAAGAGTTACCGCCAATAATTAAAAGTAATAAAGTGATAAATATAAAACCACCCCAAATACGTTGACTCACTGTTAGATTCATATGGTTTTCCATTCAAAAATACGTCTATTAAAACTTATCGGCGCTTTCAACAATAAGTTAAGTAATTAAAAATAATTAATTTTTACTGTTAATAGTTAGTTGCTAAATTTACCGCGAAACTTAATTACAAACCAAGCATGCATAATACAAGTCTTCGATTAGGGATAAAAAATAATGTAAGGCGTTAACACTTGTTTATTGCCTATGTTTAACTCAATTAAGAGTATTGCTATTTTTTTACACAATATTGTGAATGTTTTGTAATTATGCAATTTAACATCCACTTTTAAACTTAACAGATGTATTAACTTTTTTCAGTTTATTTAGACAAAAGTTGTGATTTTTCTGAAAATTTTTGCTTACTTTGTAGTTCTATTAGTGTCATTGAGCCACCCCATACGCAACCCGTGTCTAGAGCATAAAGGTGGTTGTAGGGCGTTTTGCCTTCAAGTGCTGCCCAGTGTCCAAAAATTAGGTCATGTTGAGCGTTCATAATGGCAGGATGAGAAAACCAAGGAATTAGTGATGATGAATTTGTTGTTGCTTCTTTTGCATTAAAATCGAGCAAATTATCAGGCGTAATAAAGCGCATGCGAGTGAAATAATTAACGATGTAACGAAATTTAGCAGCATCATCAAGTTGCTCAGTCCATTTTATCGGGTGAGGCTGATACATGTTTTTAAAATAGAACTCGGCATTGTTTTGACTGTAACACTGTTGAGCAAATTGAGCGTGTTCAATAGCATGTACGCATGACCAATCAGGGTTAAGTCCTGCATGAGAGATAAAACAATCATACTGCTCTAAATAAAGAGCTAAAGGCTGAGTTTGTAAAAACGCGATGTAGTGGGGCAGTTTACTGCTGTTGAACAGTGTCGTTAGTTTGTCTTTAGGGTTGGGTGCAACATTGTTTAAATAACAGGCAATCATGTGTAAGTCATGATTGCCTAATGTGACGCTAACGCTGTCTTGATGTTGATAAATATAATCAAGGCACGCTTTGGAGTCTGGGCCGCGAGCAACAATATCACCTACTAGGTAGAGGTGGTCTTTGCTAGGGTTAAAGTCGACTTGCTTTAACAATAAACTAAATTCGTTAAAGCAGCCTTGTAAATCACCTATTGCGTAATCAGCCATTAGTCGCTGTTTTAATCAATGTAAGATATTAGGGCAAGCTAAACGGAACACATTTATGGGTGCTTCAAACTCAGCACCAAACTCGTTTCGTAAAGTGTAATGCCCTTGCATGGTGCCTACGGGAGTGTCTAATATTGCACCACTGGTGTATTTGTAACTTTCACCAGGGGCTATATCTGGGGTTTCACCCACCACACCTTCGCCTTGCACTTCTACTTCTTTACCGTTGGCATCGGTAATTAACCAATAGCGGCTAAGTAGTTTTGCACTACATAAACTGTGGTTTTTTATAGTAACGGAATAAGCAAATACAAATTTATCAAGTTCAGGTTGCGATTGCTCTTCTACATAAAATGTTTCTACAGATACCTTTACAGGTGATCCCATATTACTGCTTGTTGTCATAAATCCAGTTAGCTATATCAATAAATTGTTGTAACGACAGGCTCTCAGCACGCAAGGTAATATCAATGCCAATGCTGGTTAACTCTTCAGCGGTTAAAAGGTTGCCTAGGCTGTTGCGCAGTGTTTTACGACGTTGATTAAACGCTTCTAAACAGACTGTATTTAGTATTTTAACGCTTTTAGCTGTGCGCTGTTCTGCCTTTTTAGGGATTAGACGAATAACCGCAGAATCGACTTTAGGTGCAGGTTTGAAGCACTCAGGCGGTACTTCTACTACAGGCATCGCATTACAGTAGTATTGAGTCATTACACTCAAGCGGCCAAAGGTTTTGCTACCTGGGCCTGCTACCATGCGCTTTACCACTTCTTTTTGCAGCATAAAGTGCATGTGCTCAATATGATCGGCAAATTCAAACAAGTGAAACAACAAAGGCGTTGAAATGTTGTACGGCAGGTTGCCGAATACTTTTAGCTTTTTGTCATCTTTAACCAGGCTTGCAAAATCAAACTTCATTGCATCGCCTTGGTTTACGGTTAATTTTGGCCCTAAAAAAGGGTGTTCAATTAAACGCTGGGCTAAATCTTTATCTAGCTCAACAACCGTTAAATGGCCGCTTAAATCGGCAACAGGTTCGGTAATAGCGCCTAGACCTGGGCCAATTTCTACTAAATTATCTTGCGGTTTAGGATCGATAGCGGTGACGATTTTGTCGATGATTGACTCATCGAATAAAAAGTTTTGGCCAAAACGTTTACGGGCGCGGTGTCCTAAGTGTACTTTATCGGTCATTGATTCTGTGCTTTTTCATGGGCGAGCTTAATTGCTTCGCGGATCGCTAATTCAAAACTGCCAACATCAGCATCGCCTGTACCGGCTAAATCAAGCGCAGTACCGTGGTCGACTGAGGTGCGAATAAATGGAAGGCCAAGAGTTATATTCACTGACTTACCAAATCCTTTATATTTTAGCACAGGTAATCCCTGATCGTGATACATAGCCAGCACTGCATCGGCTTCATTTAGGTATTTATCTTGAAATAGGGTATCGGCTGGTAAAGGACCGATTAAGTTCATCCCTTCAGCTCTTAGTAGGTTGAGCGTAGGCGTAATCGTGTCGATTTCTTCGCGGCCTAAATGGCCATCTTCACCAGCATGAGGGTTTAAGCCACAGACTAAAATGCGTGGTTGCTCAATACCAAATTTCGTTTTTAAGTCATGATTAAGAATATTAGCTACTTTAACTAGTCGCTCTTGCGTAATGGCACGAGAAACATAAGCAAGCGGAATATGTGTGGTTACTAGGGCAACACGCAAACCTTCAGTGGCTAATAACATAACCACATCGGCTGTACCTGATTGCTGAGCAAAGTACTCAGTATGGCCACTAAAAGAAATGCCGGCTTGGTTAATAATACCCTTGTGAACAGGCCCCGTAACAACGGCATCAAATGTGCCATCCATATTCTTCTCGCTGGCAATACGTAATGTATCTAACACGTATTGTCCATTGGCGTCATTAAGCACGCCAAGCTCAACGGGCTCTGCTAAATTAATTTGTTTAATATATAAGCTGCCAGCCGCTGTTGGCATTGCTTTGGCTTGTTCATCAAATTCAATTAATTCAATGTTTAAACCCAAATGCTTAGCGCGTTGTTTTAGTAGCGATGCATCTGCAATCGCTACTAGTTGCGCATCCCAGCTGTGCTGTGCCAGTTTTAATAGCAAGTCTGGGCCAATGCCTGCAGGCTCACCGGGGGTTACCGCAATTCTTAAGGTCATAATTATTCGTCTATTGGGAAAATTTCAACGTGGGCTTGTTCGCGCATTTCTTGCTGCCAGTTAAAGCTTTCTTCTTTAAATTTACGATTAAACAACATGCCATGTGCACGATTGCGTTTAGCTTGCTCTGTCTTATCTGCAACACGTTTATCTAGTAACTGCACAATGTGCCAGCCAAACTGACTTCTAAATGGTTCACTGATTTCGTTTTTATCAAGTGATAGTAACGTATCTCTAAACGCAGGCACGTAGGTGGTTGGATCAGTCCAATCGTATTGACCGCCTTTAAGTGCTGAACCTGGGTCTTGTGAATGCTCTTTAGCAAGTTCTGCAAAGTCAGCATCGCCGGCGCGTAAATCTTTAACAAAGCCTGCTAACATAGTGCGAGCTTTTTCTTCACTTAAAATAATTGAAGGCTTAATAAGAATATGGCGAGATTTAACTTCAGTGGTTTCTACTACTTGGCGACCACGTACGTCTTGCACTTTAATGATGTGGAAACCCGCACCGGAACGAAGTGGACCAATAATCGCATCTTTCTTTTTACCTTTTACAGCTTCTGCAAATAACGATGGCATTTCGTTAATGCCCATCCAGCCTAATTGTCCGCCTTCAAGCGCTTTTGAGCCGCTTGATGATGAAATGGCAATACGTTTAAATTCTTGGCCGTCTTGCAGCAGCTCAATAACTTTGTCTGCGCGTGTTTTTGCTGAGCTAACGTCGTCTGCAGCAGCACCACTTGGAATATCGATAAGTATGTGACCAATATCGTATTCTTCGGCATTTTGGCCTTGGCTATCCATAATTTTTAGTAAGTTATCAATTTCTTGGTCGCTTACATATATACGGCGGTCTACGTTTGCACGTGTAACTTGTTGCGTGGTTATCTCTTTACGAATTTCTTCGCGGTAAGCTTGAAAGCTCTCACCCGACGCTTCAATAGTACGACGCAAATCAGCAATTGTACCGCCTTGCTCTTTAGCCATGTTGGCAAGTGTTTGGTCAAGCTGGCTATCTGAAATTTCTAAGCCCATGCGCTCAGCCATCTGCATCATCAAGGTTTGATTTACTAAACGCTCAATTGCCTGAACACGTAGTGTTTCGTCTTTTGGCAGCTGTTGGTTTTGTTTTTCTGCTTGTTTTTTTACGCGATCAACAATAGTGTCTACTTCACTTTTTAAAATAACGCCTTGGTTTACAATACCAATTACTTTGTCTATTTCGACAGGGGCGGCAAATGCACTTTGGCACAAGCTGAACGTTAAAACTGCTGATGTTAATAATTTTTTTAAATTCATATTCTTTTTACTACTCTTACTAATAGTACTGTTGTAATGCTAAATACGGCTAAATTAATATAGTTATTTGTAAATTTTTACTATAAATAAAGCAGTTTAGTCATTAAGAAAATACGGCCTACGATAACCAAAAATACCTTGTTGTAATAATTTTTGAGCATCGTAACGGCTTTTACTACCAAGCCCTTTTAATACAAAATTCAAACGAATGCTCGAATCAAAAGTGGCTTGGGGTTGCCCAATTGACTGATTTAAATCAGTTTCAATTTGGCGATGGCCAGTAATTTGGAACGCCCAACAGCACGATTCATACTGTAATCCACTAAATACTTCAATACTGCGGTTATTATCAAGATCGCGATGGTAACTTGCAATAAATTGCCACTCGTCACTGATAGGGATGCTTGTAAATAAGCCCGCTTGCTCGATTGTATTTCCTGAGACATCATTTGCATAGCGATGGTTCAATTGAACCAGCTGATTATCGTCACCTTTATAGTCTAAGGTTAAATTTGACTGGATAATTTGCTTGCCATCCGTGTCGTACTGAATACCACCCGATAAATACCAGCGGCGGTGCCAATGTAACATGGTTTGCGCTGCAAACAAGGCATTGTAGTTACTATCGCTATTAAGTCCTTGCTCTGTAGGCTTGGCTGAATCACTTAAATAAAATATTTGGCCTGCGCTGAAGTTAAATACTTCTTCATTTTTCTTATCAAATAAACGCGTTGTAGCCCCTAATGTAAATTGATTAGCTGCGGCAATTCGGTCAACACTTGAAAAACGCGCATCCCTGAATAAACCAAAAAAGTCATCTTGTAACTTGGTGGTATCGTATAAGCCAATGTCAGACTGATCTTTATTAGGCGTATATAAATACTGAATTTGTGGCTCTAGAGTTTGAATACCATCGTCAATAAAAATTGAGGTGTCGCGCTCAAAGTTAAGCTGAGAATATAAGCGCACTTTAGGCAAAGTACGCGAAACATTATCGCTATACTGTGTACCCTGTAAATCACCGTCTTGTTTATAGTTAGTTTGCAATAAGCTCACTTCAGATAAAAATGACCAGGCATACTCTTTGTAATCAAAGCGTGCTTTAGGTTCGATGTGCACGCGAGTAGCTTGGTCAATTACCGCGGAGCTGTTAGTAAAATGGCTCAGCTCGCCTGAAACACTAAAATCGAAATAATCAATTTTCCAAGGGGTGGTTTGGGTAAAGCTAATTTGTGGTAACGCCGTGTATGATTCTAAGTGGTCACCGAGTACTTCAAAGTTTTGCATTTTTATATCAGTACGCCACATTTCGCCCATATGGGTTAGCGAGCCGGTACGATAAAGCTGCGTATCGGTTTTACTTGCATAGGTTGAGTTTAAATCAGTGAGGTAGTTATCATCACTAACATTGGTAATATCAATACTGGCTCGCCAGTCTTCACCAATATAACTTTTTTGTTGCCAATGAAACAAAAAACGCTCGTTAAGCTCAGGCTCTGAGTCATCTTTATTTAAATATTCTATAGCCACTAAACCTTGGTGCTCTGGGGTTAAATATCTAAATTCAGTTTGTAACTGTAGCCCCTTACGTGACATATAACGCGGGGTAATAGTGGCATCATAATTAGGGGCAATATTCCAATAATAAGGCGTAATCGTTTCTAACCCATAGCGATCTGAACTTGAAAAGCTGGGCGTTAATAAGCCTGACTTACGGCGCTCATCGAGTGGGAAAGTAAAATAAGGTAAATAGAGTACCGGCGTATCTAAAATACGTAGCACGGCATTGTAGGTTTCGCCCCAGCCTTCTTCACGTGATAAGTTTATTTCATCGGCTTCAATAGCCCACACAGGCGTATTACCTGGGCACGCAGTAAAGCTTGCATTCATCAGCATTAAGCCAGACTTATCGACGGTGAGCTTTTCCGCGCCGCCTTTGCCTTGTTGTTGTGTTAGGCTATATTGTGCGCCTAATAAACTAAATGCTGAGTTATTTAAATCGGCATTTAAGCCCGAACTTTGTACGTGGCTTACATAATCGCGATAGGTAATTGGGCCAGTGGCATTAAGCAGGCCACGTTGTTTATCAATCAGTGCTGATTGTGCGGACAAACTCATGTTAACGGTGTTAATATCAACATTGCCAGTAAATTCAGCGCTTTGCGTTCCTAAAAGCTCAACGTCATCAGCGCTGATATCAACCGTTCCAAGCTCAAGGCCAGCAAGCGGTTGCCAAGCTCTGGTTTGCATTGAAGTGCCACAAAAATTGTGTGTCAGTTCAGTTTCGGCAAGCGATGGTGCGCTCAGTACGCTTAGCATCAAAATGCCCCAGGTTTTGCTCATTTATCGACCTTTATGCTCTGTGATTAGTTACAAGCTATACATAATAAAGGAAAACAATGGCAAAGTAATTAGTGAAAAATAGATAGCTTATAAAATGACACGCTTTGAGAGTTTACAACAGTTTATTAATACTCACTTTAGTGAGCAATCCTATGCGCTTAATGCAATAACTGCAGATGCCAGTTTTCGCCGTTATTATAGGTTAAACGCTGAAAATAAAAACTTTATTGTGATGGACTCCGATCCAAAAAAAGTTAACAACGTCCCTTATATTGCATTAAACAAGGTGTTTTCTGGGCAGGGGTTTTTATTACCATCCATTATTCATAGTGACGAGCAGCAAGGTTTTTTTATTCTAAGTGATTTAGGTAGCACCCATTTAGCTGACTTGCTTGATGATGCCAATCGCAGCGAGTATTACCAGCAACTGATCAGTTTAAGTGCCAAGTGGGCAAAAACTCCAGCCGCGCCGTCAATGAATCCGTATGACCGTGACTTTATTGCATTAGAGTTGGATATTTTTAAAAATTGGCTGGTTAATGATTTTATTAGCGCAGAGCTCAGCGCTGAGCAGCAACAGACTTGGCAAACAAGCACAGCGCTGCTAATAAATACACTGCTTGAGCAACCCACAGTCACAATGCACCGGGATTATCACAGTCGTAATATTATGCGCTGCGAGCAGCAATGGGCGATTATTGATTATCAAGACGCGGTACAAGGTCCGTTATGTTATGACTTAGTCTCACTTTTAAGAGACTGCTACTTTAAATTGCCTAAAGACGAGCTGAATCATTTACTTGAGTTTGGTTACGACGAATTTAAACGCCAAGGTTTAATAGCTAACGAGTCATTTGCAGAATTTAAATATTGGTTTGATTTAACGGGTTTACAACGCCATTTAAAAGCGGCGGGTATTTTTTGTCGTTTATATTTGCGTGATGGTAAACAAGGTTACTTAGCAAACATACTCCCTACACTTGAATACGTAATAGAGGTGGCGGCACAATACCCTGAGCTTAGCGACTTATCGGCTTTGATAAAAACTAGCGTGGTGCCAAAGGTGCAACAGCGGTTAAAAGAGGAACAACCATGAAGGCGATGATATTAGCCGCTGGGCGCGGTAAACGTATGATGCCGCTCACCGCACAGTTACCTAAGCCTATGTTATGTGTAGCGGGAAAACCACTGATTGAGCATCATATTATGCGCCTAAAGGCTGCAGGTATTACTCAAATTATAATTAACCTTGCGTGGCAAGGAGATAAAATAAAAACCTATTTTGCTGATGGGCGCGCGTGGGGCGTGACTATAACCTATAGCCAAGAAGTGACGGGCGGGCTTGAAACCGCAGGCGGTATTATTCAAGCACTTCCCTTATTAGGGGAGTCATTTATTGTGATTAATGGCGATGTTTACAGCGACTACGATGTCAGTGCATTAATGCAGCTACATTTACAGCCTAAAGAGGCGCACATTGTATTGGTTGAAAACCCTGCGCATAATCCTGATGGCGATTTTACACTGAGCCACTTACCGACAAGTAGCCTGCGGTATACCTTTTCAGGGATAGGGCGCTATCAAGCTGACTTTTTTGAGGGGCTAGCCCCAGGCATTCGGCCATTAGGCCCTTTGCTACGTGAAAAATTAAATGAACATTTAGTCTCCACTGAACTCTATATTGGCCAATGGGACGATGTAGGCACACCAGAGCGCTTATCGGCTCTTAACCAACAACTAGCGCCATAAGCTAAATATAAAACATTAGAGGTAAGTTTTAAAATGTGGGGAAAAATTCTCGGTTTCTGTTTTGGTTTTATGTTTGGCAAAATATTTGGTGCCATTTTAGGCTTATACCTAGGCCATATGTTTGATAAAAGCTTAAAAAAAGACTTTGATAAAGCTGGCGGCTTTTCTAACCTTTTTAAGGGCGATGATGTTAACGAACGCCAAGCGTTGTTTTTTTCGAGTTGCTTTGCGGTAATGGGGCATATTGCCAAGTCGAATGGCCGTGTTAGCGAAACCCACATTAAAGCAGCGACGCTGTTTATGGATGAAATGGGCTTAAAAGGCGAAGAGCGCCGTGAAGCGCAGCAGGCGTTTCAATCGGGTAAAGACAGCGACTTTTCTCTCAAAGACACGGTTTATGACTTTAAAGAACGTTTTGCTAAACGTTATGATTTACTGCAGTTATTTTTAGAAATTCAAATCCAGATGGCGTTTTCTGACGGGGTACTTGCTGCACAAGAAAAGCAATTACTGCAAGAAGTTAGTAAGCAGCTAGGTGTGTCTAAAGCACACTTTGCCTTTGTATTAAAACGTTATCAAGCAGAGTTTAACTTTAGGCAGCAACAACAGCGTTTTAAACAGCAGCAAAGCCAAAGTAGCAGCTACCGTGAAGGCTCAGGGCATCATGTACCGCCAAGTAATGATATGAACCGTTCGCAAGCATTGGCCTTATTAGGGTTAAATAAAGACGCATCGCAACGTGATATTAAAGTAGCCTACCGAAAGCTCATGGCTCAGCACCATCCTGATAAGCTTGTATCGCAAGGGTTACCTAAGCATATGATGGAAGTCGCGGTTAAAAAAAGCCAAGATATTCAAGCGGCATACGAGTATTTAAAAAAGGCGGCGTAAAAACCCGTCTATTTCTTTGCTTAGCCGCGCATGTTGCTGCGGCGCATCGCGTAATCCAAACAACTGACGTTGGCGATAATCAAACTTTGCATTTCGGTTAACCCAACGCTGGCGGTTTTTAAGATTCATTAAGATGTCATTACTGTCTGTAGCAAAATAAATATCTAACAAAGCAGGGGCGACCAAAGATGTTATTTGGCTTAACTTTGCATTGCGTTTTGTATTAGGAAGGTAGCTACTTAAACTAATGAAGGCGTTTATTTTTAAGTCTGAAAATTCAGCGTAGTGCTCCAACAACACCCCAGCACTGGTGCCTTGTGCAATAACAACAATATTCTCAGACTCCATCGCAGCTTGTTGGTATAAAGCTTTGTAGCGAGCGACTAGTTTTAATTTATAGTTATCTACCACTTCAGTATTTACTTGTTCAACATAGTCAGCATGATGGGGCTGTTTTTGTGTACTGGTGTCTGGCTTAGTATTTGCGTTGGCTGTTTCATTATTTTTGCCCACAGGATCATTAATCGTTTTTGCTGCATCATCTTGAGCTGCTTGCCAATCAATATCAGGAACTGTCATTGCATAAGAGGTATACCCTTGATTATTCAGCTCTTTACGTAAAAAATTCATGCCTGCATTGTTTGTCGGCGTTGATTGCCAGTCAGGAATAAGTATTACAATACCTCTAAAGTCGGCACTTATATATTCACTGTATAAAGTTAAAAACTCAGTATCACCAGCTAAAATAGGCTTTACTTCATCATTTTGGGCTAGGCGAGAGATATCCGCATCAATATTTTTTGAAAAGGGAGGAGGAGCGATATACTCAGCACTCAGTGCTTGAAAACCGATTAACGTACAGCCAAGCACAAGAGTAGTAATAATGGCTTTAAACATCTGCGGAATAAACATAAATAAGCTTTTTATTTAAATCTTATTTATGTATCGGCGAAGCACGCTTAAAGTTTAGCTATTTACAGTAAATAGCTAAAAGATTAATCCGTGTTAAAACTCGCTCTCAGCTTCAAAAGTAAGTACTTGCTCCGTTACAGGGTGTTTTAGTTGTAGCATTTGTGCATGTAGCTGTAACCGAGGAGCAGCAGCAAGTGCGTCTTTATGGGCGTAGAGGCGATCGCCTAAAATAGGGTGGCCTAAGCTTAGCATGTGCACGCGCAGCTGATGTGAGCGCCCTGTAATAGGAGTAAGCTCTACACGGGTTGCCTGTGCTTCACGTTCAAGCACTTTAAAATGAGTGAGCGAAGGTTTGCCATTGTCATGATCAACCATTTGCTTAGGACGGTTCGGCCAGTCACAAATAAGCGGTAAGTCAACTGAGCCGGTTTCAGTTTCAAGTTGCCCGTAAACACGTGCAATATAACGTTTTGCTGTTTCGCGTTCTTGAAATTGCATACTTAAATGCCGATGAGCGGCTTTGTTCATTGCTAAGCAAAGTACGCCTGAGGTAGCCATATCTAAACGGTGAACAATTTTAGCACTAGGAAAAACACGATTGACGCGATTGATTAAACTATCGGCATGTTTTGGGTCTTTACCTGGGACGGTGAGTAACTCGCTAGGCTTATTTACAATAAGTAAATCATCGTCTTGAAACAGTATAGTTAAATACGGGCTCATAGGGGGATTGTAATTAACTAACACAGCAGACCTCAGTGATTTTGAAGTGCGTTATTTTAGTAGAGCGAGGGCAAAGGCTCAAGTAAAAAGCGCGATATAAATATCGCGCTTTTTTCAATGCACACACTAGTTGATCTTTAACTAACGACTGACAGCTAGATTCTCTAGTGCGAAACCACAATCAAACGAATCGCATCAAGTTTTAACTGCGCTTTTTCAATATGTGCAGTTAGCTCATTGCGTTGTTTATCGTAAAAGGTAATTTCCTCTTGGCGAATATTTGGATTAATTTGCTTCAGTGCAACTAATCGCTGCTGCTCTTCGCTTAACGATGTTTGCATTTTTACTAATGACTCGGCACGGATAACATCCAATTTTTGTTGCGCCATGTCTTTTGCGGTGTTGATCATTGGATGAACTGCACTTTGTAATGCACCAGCTAATTTACTCGCAGTTTGACGACCTACCGCAGATAGTTGCTGATTAAAGCCATCAAAACCAACATTTTCACCTAAGTTATTACTGCTCTTATCGAGTAAAATACGAATTGGCGTAGGGGGTAAAAAGCGGCCAACTTGCAGTGCTTTTGGTGCCATGGCTTCGGCAACAAATATTAGCTCAACAAAAAAGGTGCCTGGTGGTAACTTTTTGTTTTTAAGTAACGCCACCGATGAACTACCAAAATCATCATCACAAATCATATCCATAGTGCCTTGCACCATAGGGTGATCCCAACTAATAAAGTGCACATCTTCCTGAGAAAGCGCTGTATCGCGGTCAAAGGTTACTGTCATACCATCGTCTTTTAGCGATGGGAACGAAGCGTTTAACATGTGCTCAGTGGGCTTTAAAATAATGGTGTTTTCACCTTTATCTTCTTGGCTTACACCAAAGGTGTCGAACACGTTGATCATGTAGCTTGGCAGTTCAAACTGGTTGTCGAGCTTTTCAATGTCAGCCACAAGTGAATCAGCAGCACCCTGTCCCGATGAATGTAGCTCTAGCAAGCGATCTCGACCACTTTCCATTTGTTTACGTAATACTGCGTTTTTTTGTGCTACTTGCTCAAGGAGTGGATCTAGCTCATCTTCATCACAATTATGAGCTGCAATGTACTCAAGTAAATCTTCGCTGAACTCTTTATACAGCAACTGCCCAGTGGTTGATGTGCTTTCAAACGCATCTAAGCCTTCGTTATACCAACGCAGTAGTACTTCTTGTGCCGTGTTTTCGAAATAAGGCACTTGAATGTTCACATCTTGTGTTTGCCCTATACGGTCTAATCGACCAATACGTTGCTCAAGTAAATCGGGGTTGAGTGGTAAATCAAATAACACTAAGTGATGTGAGAACTGGAAGTTACGACCTTCTGAACCAATTTCTGAACACAGTAATATTTGTGCGTTATCGTATTCATCGGCAAAGAATGCCGCAGCGCGGTCACGTTCAATAATCGACATGCCCTCGTGGAACACAGAGGCTTTAATTGCTTCGCGTTCACGTAATATTTGCTCAAGGCTAATCGCTGTTTCGGCTTTAGCACAAATAAGAAGTACTTTTTCACGCTTGAGTGTTTTTAGCGTTTCAATTAACCAATCTACGCGAGGGTCAAATAATCCCCAACTTGCGCTTTCACCTTCAAATTCTTGAAATATTTTTTCAGGGAAAAGTGCACGTTGCGCAGTGAGCTCGGCATTTTGAATGCCACTCATATTACCCAGTACGGTCATTGCTGTTTTGTATTGCTTAGGTAATGCCATTGGGTAGGCATGTAATTTACGGCTAGGGTAGCCATCAATGCCACTGCGGCTATTTCTAAATAATATGCGCCCAGTGCCATGGCGATCCAGTAACATATTGAGTATTTCTTTACGTGCAGCAAGGTCGCCTTGTTGGGCTTTTTCAAGGATATCGGTGATATCTGTTTCTTTTAATAGCTCAATTAATGTGGCTTTTGCGCTGTCATCCAGTGCTTGTTCTTGTAATAGCTGATTAGCAGCTTCGGCAACGTCTTTGTAGTTTGCTTCTTCTTCTTTAAAAACGTCATAGTCGTAAAAACGATCTGGGTCGAGCAGTTGTAAACGAGCAAAATGACTACGATGACCCAGTTGATCTGGTGTTGCTGTTAATAAAATTAGCCCAGGAATATCTTGGCTCAGCTCAGCCATACGTTGGTATTCGGCACTGGGTTTATTGTTGTTAATGCTTAAATGATGCGCTTCATCGATTACTAATAAATCCCAGTCGGCCAACGTAGCTTGTTCAAACCAGCGTTTTTTCTTGGTTAAAAACTCAAGGCTAGTAAGTACCAGTTGCTCGGTATCAAATACATTGGGTGAATCAGCAAACGCTTCGTCGCAGCGTTCTTCATCAAAAATTGAAAAACGTAAATTAAAACGGCGTAGCATTTCTACTAACCATTGGTGTTGTAAGTTCTCAGGCACAACAATAAGTACACGGCTGGCACGACCGGTGATAATTTGTTGATGTAAAATCATGCCCGCTTCGATGGTTTTACCTAAGCCTACTTCATCAGAAAGCAATACCCGTGGTGCAAAACGTTTACCGACTTCTTGAGCAATATAAAGCTGATGCGGAATAAGGTTAGCGCGTTGACCGATTAAGCCTTTAAGAGGTGATTGCTGACGTTCAAACTGATGTAACCAGGTTTGATAGCGCAAAGTATACCGATCAAAACGGTCTACTTGGCCTGCAAATAAGCGGTCTTGCGGTTTATTGAACTTGATAAAGTGATCTAAAAAAGTTTCTTTTAATTGTACTTTTTCACCGTTATCAACACGCTCTCCGTGATAGCACAGTAACTCACCCTGCACTTCAATAGACTCGACTTGTAATTCCCATTCTTCAACGCTTCGGATCACATCCCCAGGATTAAATGCTACGCGGGTTACCGGTGCTTCTGCAGAAGAATAAACACGGTTTTCACCACTGGCAGGAAATAAAATACTGACCTGGCGGCCATCAATGGCAACAACGGTGCCCAATCCTAAATCTGACTCTGTGTCACTTATCCAACGCTGACCTAAGGAAAAATTCATGTATGTCTCGTCTATGAAGAAAAAGGCGGCTATGTTACCTGTTAGATAACACCACTGCAAGGCGCTATTTGCCTGACTTTTAATTAATTTTATAAGTATGAATTATTACCAACCCAAAGCGCTCATTAGTGCGTCGATTTTGTGGAAAATTCAAACTAAATGATATTTGTCATAAAACAGACTTTTATGACAAATAGACTAAACTCAAATTATATCTAAGTAATTAATCAAGTTTATTAGTAACCACTGATTAGTTTATTGGGTATAGCATAAAAATCATAAAACGTAAGGAAAGTACTATGGGAAAAGCTTCAAATTTTGATAGTAAAATGTATGTGCTAGATACCAATGTATTACTTCACGAACCCCTCGCGTATTTGTCATTCCAAGAGCACCAAGTGGTTATCCCAATGACCGTATTGGAGGAACTTGATCATATAAAAGATAGAAAACACGATGTGAGCCGCGATGCGCGAGTGGCTATTCGTGGCCTTGATGGGGTGTTGAGTCAGGCAACTCCCGAACAAATGCTACAAGGTGTGGCGCTGCCAAAGAATAAAAAAGGCGGATCGACAGGCAGCTTAATTATTGTAAACGACCATTTATTTGCCGATTCTATTTCTGGTTTGCCGGGCAATGAAAACGACCATCGTATTATTAATTGTGCGGTGCATTTACAAAACCAGCATAGCGATAAAAAAGTCATATTAGTAACTAAAGATATTAACATGCGCTTAAAAGCCAAAGGGGCGGGGCTTAAATATGTTGAAGACTATCGTACTGATCAGTTAATTGACGATATTGATTTACTCACCAGTGGTTATAAAAAAATTGAGGGCGATTTTTGGCA
This sequence comes from Pseudoalteromonas sp. 2CM28B, assembly GCF_023161935.1. Taxonomy (NCBI): domain Bacteria; kingdom Pseudomonadati; phylum Pseudomonadota; class Gammaproteobacteria; order Alteromonadales; family Pseudoalteromonadaceae; genus Pseudoalteromonas; species Pseudoalteromonas sp. 2CM28B. Next base: position 49,083 of record NZ_JALNTH010000028.1, on the reverse strand, counting down.
GCACGTCGGTCAGTGTAATACTGAGCAACACGGACGCGAAACAGTTCATCATATCCCTAAAGATTTAATTCCTGATGTGTTTTGTAATGAATATTTACTTGATGATGGCGATCAGTTTGCCGCTAGAGTTAAATCGTATGATGGTGAGCATATTACCATTAAAGATATTGGTGCAGAGCGGTTGATGCATCAAAGTGCATGGGGAATAAAACCAAAAAATATTTACCAAGCAATGGCTCTTGATGCCTTGCTCGACACGTCTATTGAGCTTGTTATTTTAACCGGCCCAGCGGGATGTGGTAAAACTTTACTGGCACTTGCGTGTGCGCTAGAGATGGTGATTGAAAAAGGTATTTACGACAAAGTCATTGTAACCCGTAATACCCCTGAAATTGCAGAATCAATTGGCTTTTTGCCTGGTACTGAGGAAGAAAAAATGGCGCCTTGGTTGGCTGCCATAACCGATACCTTAGAAGTGCTGCATAAAGGTGATGAAAACCCAATTTCGAGCCGTAATTACATTATGGAAAAAGCCAACATTCAGTTTAAGTCGGTGAATTTTATGCGCGGACGCAGTATTCAAAATGCGGTGGTGATTTTAGATGAAAGCCAAAACTTAACGGCTTCTCAGCTAAAAACTATTATTACTCGTTGTGGGGAAGGAACAAAACTAATTTGTACTGGGAATTTAGCTCAAATAGACAGTAATTATTTAACGGCGGTTACTTCGGGGCTTACCTATATTGTAGAGCGGTTTAAACATTTTGAAGGTGGTGCTACCGTAAATCTTAATGGGGTAGTACGCAGTCGACTGGCTTCGTTCTCCGAGGAAAATTTATAACTTGCGCTTAACATCTTGGCTCTATAGTCTACAGTTTTATTTTTGAGCTAATAATTAGGTAGGTCGTTGAATTTTTTACCGCTAAAACATTATCATCGCTCTGTTTTTGTGGCGTTAGCAATCCCTTTATTGGTGGCCTCTTTTTTGTGTTTGCATTTTTATGATATAAAAATGGACCGTGCAATAACAAAAAAGACCACCGATTTCAGTGCGTTATCGGCGCAGCTTGACCATGATATGCAAGGCATGGACGATTTACTTAATGCGATGTTTATAATGTATGACAAACACGCCCCACAACCAGCGAATCAGGCCTTCACAAAAAACATTAATCAATACGAGCATTATTATTATAGCCAGGTAGCACATTTTAATGGCGAAATAGTAGGAAAAGGCCAATTCAGCTATTCCGAACAGGCATTATCTCGCTGGCAAAAAGTCATGTCGCTGGCTCCGTCTTTCAACACTGCCTTAGCGCTGCTGTCGTCGCTGCATTCTGTAGCCTATGTTGATGAGCGCGGCTTTGCTTATTTAGCTCGGCGTAACAATACACAAAGTTATATTTTAACGCAGGTACTTAATGGCGATTTTAAACCCTTACCTTCAGCGAACACACTCACTTCAAGTGCCGTTATTAAAGTAGACAATAACGCATATTTTGCAGTTGGCCGACAGCGAGAGCTTAACTCCTCAGATTATATTGTTTTAATATATGACTTACAGGCTATCTCTAGTTGGTTGAAAAAAATAACCTCAAAGCAAGGCGAGTATGTTTTTATCAACCAAGAGAATGAAATTATTGCCAGTTCACAGCAGCCAATTAATCAAGCCATAAAGTTATCGACCTATTGGCCTAATATTAAAAGCCCCTCACAAAAGAGTAATGCGCGAGCAGACTCATTATTTTTAATTCAACCTTCAAAAAAGAACCCTATTCATCTGGCGTTTCTTGCTGACAAGCACACCCTCTCAAGCGGTATCGTGTATGAAGTATTGATAGAGTTTATTTTGTTAGTCTTATTTTTATGTTTGATGTTTTACATCTTTTTTTGGTTAAGCAAACGTATATTTATCAAACCTATGACCGAGTTGATACGTTATTTAGAGCATCATAACGATGACAATAGCGGGTATTTAAATTACCAAATACCGTTAAACTGGCAACCTTGGTTTGCGCGGGTAAAAGCTATTTTTGCGAAAAATGAGCACTTAGTTATTTCTTTGCAAAATGCTAATCAAAAGTTAGATGATCAAGTACGGCAACAATCGAAAAAGCTAAAACATAGCGACCAAGCAAAAGAGCGTCATTTAGCGTTATTAAACACAGTACTTAATAGCGTGCCTGATTTTATTTATTTTAAAAATACAGAAGGCATTTTTTTAGGCTGTAATAAAGCGTTTGAGTTGTTTATTGGAAAAACTCAAGGTGAACTCCTTGGGCAGCAAATACACAACATAAGTAACGAGTATGAACAAATTAGTTTGCTGGAATATCAAGTATTACAGCATAAAATGCAAATTCAGCAGCGCATAGATGTTGCTGAGCGAACTTATCAGTTAACCATTGCTCCCTTTTACAATGAACAGCAGCAATTATTAGGAACTATGGGGGTTGGCCGTGATATTACAGAACAACAACATACTTTGTATGCATTAAAAGAGTCTGAATCTATATTTAGAAGCGCAATTGAATTTGCCGCAAATGGGGTGTTTTTACTGTCGCTTGAGTACGCTATTTTACAAGTAAACAAAGCCGCACGAAAATTATTTTCCAAGCATGATAAATTAACCGATACTCCTTTTTATGCGCTTTTTAATAATACACAATGGAAGAAGCTTGAAGCGTTACTACAGCAATTATTAAATAATAAAAAAAGGGTGTTTCACTTAACCTTGGCTCATACCCAATTAAATGCCTGGTTACAGTTGAGTATGTCGTTAATTTGGAATGAAAATAGCCAGCCGCTTTATTATGTTATTCATATTCAAGATGTTACAGAGCTTACCAAAGCCAAAGATGATGCAGAGCGTGCCACGTTAGCTAAAAGCCGTTTTATTGCTAATTTAAGCCACGAAATACGCACCCCCCTCAATGCCGTGTTGGGGTTATTGGATATGCTCGCAGAGCACGGGTTAACGCAGCGGCAAATTCAACAAACTAGCCAAGCAAAATATGCGGCTAATAATTTGTTGCAGATGCTAAATAGTATGCTTGATTTTGCCCGCGTTGAAAGTAAAGAAGCAACGCTGCAATTAGCGCCATTGTGCTTAGTTGATTTGATTGACACCTGCGAAAGTTTAATTTTACCTTTATGCCAAACAAAACAGATACAGCTAAAAATCGACATAGACTCGCAAATTTCTCCATTTTTAGTCGGCGATACAATTCGTTTGCAACAAGTATTAGGTAACTTACTTACCAATGCCGTTAAGTTTACCAATAAAGGCAGTGTGACATTAAAAATGACATTACAGCCGAGCCAGGGCGATAAAGAGCAGCGTATTTGTTTTCAGGTTATCGATACAGGAGTGGGGATTGCTCAAGCGGATCAACGCCGTTTATTTGATGCCTTTACACAAGGTGATGAATCATCTACTCGCTTGCATCAAGGGGTTGGCTTAGGGCTAGCAATTGTAAAGCATAGTGTGGCATTAATGGGAGGTGAAATTGCACTCAGTAGTGATAAAGGCCATGGCTGTCATTTTTACTTCACGCTTGATTTAGCGACAGATACCGAGAAATCAGCAAGCTTTACAGATAGACTATTACTGATCACCAGCGCGAAGAGTCAGTTGCTTAATCAGGTTATTACCGCGCATCCTTTTTTCAATAATCAAGCTCTTGAAATAGTCGTAACTGATCCTGATTGTTTGCAACAAGCGCATACCATTGTAATCGATGCTGATGACGTACCTGCCTTTCTCACGTCAGCAATAAAAGCAGTATTACACACTCGTACTACTTCACTCATCGTTATAGAGCACTCGCAACCGAGTCAGCTTTCAATAAATGACTCTTTTATTAGCCAGTATTTACCGCGCAGTGCACTGGCGCAGCGGTTACTTAGTTTAACCCCTGAAAAGTTAAAGAAAGTAACTCAATATAAAGCGGATAAACCACAGGAAGAAATAGCGGGAACCTTAGTATTAGCCATAGATGATAACCCGCTCAACCTCGATATTATTAGCAGTATATTGTGTAAAGCCGAAGTGAATGTTGTGACTGCTAGTGATGCTAAACAGGGGGTTGAATGGGTGAATATATTGCGCCCCGATTTGGTTTTAATGGATATTCAAATGCCGGGTATTGATGGCTATCAAGCAACCCAAATAATACGCCAACAGTTTGACGCCCAGCAATTGCCTATTTTTGCATTAACTGCACATTGTGAGCCTGCCGATATTGCACGTTCATTGAATAGTGGTATGAATAAACATTTAACTAAGCCCGTGGTTGCGCCTATTTTATTGGCATCGATAGCTGATTTAGACATATCTAAGCCTTGCTTTTTTGATAAAACCTTCGCTTTGACACAGTTCAATAATGATGAGAAGCTATTGCAAAGCATGCTTACTAAGTTAGCGGTGTTAAATGAGTCATATTCAGCTGAGCTTCAAAAAGACATACCTACTATTGAAATGGTACGCTTAGTGCATAGTCTAAAAGGGATAGCAGGAAACTTAGGGTTTAACCGATTATTATTATGTGCTCAACATACTGAGCAATTATTAAAAGTGGGCGACAAGAACGCCAATGCTGCAATTAAAGAGCTGATAATACAGTTAAAACAAGTTCATATTTTTATAAAAATTTTAGATGTAAGCAATGATAAATAAAGCAAAAATATTAATTGTAGATGACGATGCGCATAACCGAATCATTTTAGAAAAAACCTTAAGCGATGAGCATGATGTTTACTTAGTGACAAGCGGTGAAGACGCGCTGGAGTTTGTTAAACACACGCAAATAGACTTAATCATTTTAGATATCATGATGCCTGGTATGAATGGTTATGAAGTGCTCGTACAGCTAAAAGAGAACAGTATAAGTCAGGCTATTCCTATTATTTTTATCTCTGCAAACAACCGTCATGAAGATGAGGCAAAGGGGCTAGAGCTCGGCGCAATGGATTATATTGGTAAGCCATTTAGTGCCGCTATTGTGAAAGTTAGGGTGCGGAACCAGCTATTAATTAAGCAAAAAAATGATTTGCTAGAAATGCTTGCCTCTATTGATGGCTTAACAGAAATACCCAATAGACGTTATTTAGATGAGAACTTAGAAAGAGAGTGGCGTAGAAGTAAGCGTAACCACTCTCCTTTGTGCGTTTTACTCATAGATATTGATCATTTTAAACGTTATAACGACTACTATGGCCACCGAGCTGGAGACGAATGTTTAAAAACAGTGGCAAAAACGTTAGCCGTGCAATGTGAGCGTGGCGGTGATTTTATTGCGCGTTACGGCGGTGAAGAATTTGTGGCCGTATTACCAGAAACCAATCAGCAAGGTGCAATCGCTTTTGCCAACAAGTTACGTAACGCCGTTAATGATTTGAATATTGAACATAATGCGTCTTTAAACGCTACACACGTCACCATTAGCATCGGTATTGCTTCTAGTGAGAGTAGCCAAGCTTACACTGAAAAAGCATTGTTAGAAGAAGCTGACTCCGGTTTGTATAATGCGAAAAAGTTAGGGCGCAATCAAATTAGCGCCCAATAAATGCTGTCGTTACTTAGTTTGTCAGCACTTGCAGTGCTGAGGCACCAATACCAACTAATTTATCATTTTTAAATACCAACGGTGTGCATTCATCTTTAGTCATTTTACCATCTGAATGGATGCTGTGCGTTGCATAAAATAAGACTTGGTAAACATCCTCTTCTTTTTTGAGTAATTCGGTGAAGTCAGGTGTTTTTAGGGCTTTTAATACAGACTGATAAGAGCTATCCATTGCCAAGCCTGAAATAATTTCACGATTATTCTTATGTGTTGCCTGCCAGCTAGAAGAACTATTACCAGCCCAATGACCCTCCGCTTCGCCATCGGATACAGCAATAACACAGCCAGTTAAAAAAGGAGTGGTAAGGGCGGCGATTAAAAGTGTTTTTTTCATTTTTTATTATCCTAGATGATTAATTACAGACTTTAGAGCAAAGACTAGGCCAGTTTTTTAATCCTTAAAAATCAATTATTTACTTTTAAAGTGATTTTTTTGAGTTAGTGGCTTTTTTAAGAAATAAAATTAAAAAGCCACTTTTTAGTTATTTTGACTAACTTAATTTAACGGCATTAAACCAAGCGATTACGCGACTCTTGTTGACTAAATGCAGCGATATTTAAACTCACTTCTTTAACCAAGCGCGCAATAGATTCGGTACTGGCCCACGCTATATGTGGGGTTAGTAGTAAGTTATCTCCCGTGTAATTGGCCAGTGGATTGTTGTGCTCAGCAGGCTCTTTGGTTAGTACGTCAACACCTGCACCAGCAATCACATTGGTTTTTAAGGCTTGTGCTAAGTCTGCTTCGTTTATGATCCCCCCGCGCGCGGTGTTAATAATAAGCGCAGTTGGTTTCATCATTTTTAATTCATTAAGCGTAATTAAGTCACGCGTTTCATCATTAAGTGGGCAATGTACGCTGATAATATCCGCTGTTTTTATTGCGGTTTCAAAAGGCGTGCGTCCTTGGCGACACTCAGCACCTTTGCGCTCTGCAACAATGACATGAGCACCAAAGGCTTCAGCCACTTTAGATACAGCATTGCCCAGAGTTCCCCCACCAATAATGGCTAATGTTTTACCTTGAAAGTCATTAAAGCTGTAATCAAGGCGACAAAACATTTCACTTTTTTGCCATGCACCTTGTTGGCAGTCCGCTTGGTAGCGATGAGTATTGCCTAATAAGTTAGTAATTAACGAAAAGGTGTGCTGCACAACCGAGGGGGTTGAATAACCAGCAACATTGGTTACCGCAATGCCTAAATCTTTCGCGGCATTTAAATCAACATTATTGGTGCCGGTAGCACTAACACAAATAAGTTTGAGTGATGTTAATTGTGCCATGGTGTCACGATTAATCACTACTTTATTGGTGATTAACACCTCTGCATTTTGGCTATGTGCTAGCACTTGCTCAGGGCTAGTTAGCTGATGCACGGTAAGCTTTCCCAGTGCTGAGATACAATCAAGTGAGGTGTTTGCCAGTGTAGCGTTATCAAGAATTGTTATGTTCACGGTGTGTCCTAATAGTGTATGTGTTAAGGGAATAATACCCCCTGTACGCGAAGTACTTGTGATAAAAAGAGTATCATCTATTTGAATGTTATTGGGTTTATCATGTTGCGTTTACATTAGCAGTTGTAGAGGCATATTTAAATGTGGTCTGCCCACTGAAGCTTAACTGGCATGTTATTATGAGCAACTGCCTTGCTAAGTTAATTTGAATAAAGTGCTGTTAGTAAGGTCTACCCATTTAAATTAATAATTAATAGCCATAGTCTATACGTATGCGTTGTTAGCAAGACAGCTAGGCTCAGCGTTAAACTATAACGCTATGAAAACTCAGTAAATCGAACTTTAGTATTGCTAGTTTCGTATTTTTGATTGAGTTATAATCAAAATCAGACACAGCGGGGCGTTTTAACGCGCCGTTTTTAACTTTGTAGATGCAGTAAATGATTGAATTAGAAGATAAGTACGCAGATATAAGACCTTACAATGACGATGAAGTTGCCGCCTCATTAACGCGATTAATTAACGATAATGCGTTTATTGATGTAATTGCAAAATACAATTTGCCACGCTTTATATCCGCAGTTGGGTTTTTAGCACGCGCTATAATAAAGCATCAGTTGCGCAAAAAGTGGGGCAAAGTTAAAACGGTTGAAGATGTACAAAATGAAGTGGCACATTACTTAAATATATTAATAAAACGTACCACCTCAAAAGTCACTTTTTCTGGCTTAGAAGACTTAGACCCTAATCAAGCCTATCTTTTTGTTTCAAACCACAGAGATATTGTACTTGACCCTGCACTGGTTAATTGGGGCTTATTCCAGCATAAAATGAAAACAGTGAGAATTGCGATTGGCGATAACTTGCTGCAAATTCCTTACATTACTGAGCTTATGCGCTTAAATAAAAGTTTTATTGTGAAACGCTCAGCGAAAGCCCCAAAAGAGATGTTAAAAGCGCTGACTCAGTTATCAGCTTATATTTATGATTCACTCAGTAGCGGGCACTCAATTTGGATTGCCCAAAAAGAAGGGCGCGCTAAAGATGGGGTTGATCAAACTGATCCTGCGCTTTTAAAAATGTTGCAACTTAATGGCCGTAAACAAAAGAAAGAATTTGGCGAATACATTAAAGAGCTCAAAGTGGTGCCAGTTGCAATCTCTTACCAATACGAGCCTTGTGCTATAGCTAAGGCAAAAGAGCTATATCATAAACAACATCATGGGAAGTATGTTAAATCGGCGGGTGAAGATATTGCCAGCATTGTTGAAGGGTTTAGTTCAGCCAAAGGGCATGTGCATTTATCGTTTGGTCAGCCTATTGAGTCAGGTTGTGACAGTGCCGATGAACTGGCAAAAACCATTGATAAGCAAATTATTGATTCGTTTTACTTACACCCAGGCAACTTTATTGCTGCTGGCTGCACTGAGGCGGTGATCAATAAAAATGACGTAGTACAATTTGAAGAACGTTTGGCCAAGGTGCCAGAAGAGTTAAGGGCTTTGGTTTTAGCTATGTATGCCAAGCCATTTCATCGAAAAACACAAGTAGATGAACAAAGCTGTGAGCAGTAATTAACAGCTTAAGCTAACAACAAAGCAGCAATTTATTTGCTGCTTTTTTTTTGCACAAAAATAGCGCTATACTCAGGCTATGCTTTTAATACCGGAGGGTAAAATGCAACAAATTGAAATATTTGATATTCCTAGCCCTTGTAAAGGTATTTGCTTAGTTAATAATCGCGGTTATTGCAAAGGCTGTTATCGCAGTCGCGATGAGCGTTTTTCATGGAATTCGTTAACGAATTCTCAAAAGAAAAAAGTATTGAGTTTATGCCAGCAGCGCTATAAACGTTACTTACAGCAAAAAAATAAAGTGGCACAATCATCACCGCAAGCAGATCAACAAGGTTTTGATTTTTAAAAGTGTAGGTTGTATTTTGACCTGAGTTTTGCAACTGTGCCGTTATTGTGTAACTTATCCAGTGTAGCTTCTAGCTGGGGAACAATATCCGCATGACTGTGATGTAAATAATGATAAAGCGGGTAGGTTGCAACTACATGTTTTTCATAGCAGCCTAAAGAGGGAGGAATGGTTTTATTTGCCATCGCAAAATCAATAAGTAACGCTCCTTGTACTTTTTGCTGGATCAGTAAGTTAAGCTGCGTATTATTATTTTTAACTTCAATTACCTTACCTTGAAAATCAATACTGTCTAAATATCGCTGTTGCACAGGGTAACTGGAAATAATAGCAACGCTATCTATGGTTTTAGTGGAGCTGGGCTCACAGCGTTTATAAAGTTCAAGGTTAAATTTAAAGAGTGGATAGTTAACTCGAATTAAATTTTTATAGGCACTTTCAATACTGATATCGCGAGCAAGCTGCCCATCTAACATGCCATTATCTGCTGCAAATAGTGCATTTTGACGATTAAAATCGACAATATTTAGTTTAAAGCCCATATCTGTATAGGCCAATTGTAATAGCTCAATGGTATAGTTTGCTTGTTGAGTGTTTTGCGGGCGATTAAATGTGTAGCTATAACTGTGCGCAAAAGACATATTACTAAAAACTAAGCACAGTAATACCAGCAATCCGTTAAAGCGTTTAAGCACGTCAGTATTTCCAATTAATTGCGGCAAGATAATAAGCAGCCATAGTAACAAATTGTCTGTCTTTTGCACAGTTTGCATTAGTAATCTTGCAAAAGTTACCACCAACAATTATTGATTACGTTGAATTATTTACAGTCGCTTATTTTTATTAGTTATAGAGTTAGTTTTTTATAAGCTTAAACGTATAATCTATGTTTTATTGAGCGAGGGGCTGTTGACCTTTGCGGATGGAAATTTGTTCAAACTAGGGGCGCTCGGGCGAGTTGTTTAACCTAGTGGGCTAGTAAAAGCCGAGCAAAGCCTCCGTATGCTGCTCACGCCACTTACCTGTATTCATGCAGGCAACAATAAGTTTATAGCCACTAATAATTGGAGTGAATATGAGTTTTAATCTGTGTAACTTGCCGCGAGAGCAAAAGTATCAAATTCAGTTAGATTACGAGGCCTCATTTTGGGCTTATCAAATTAAGCGCGGTAAAAAAACGCGTGAGCAAGTGTACGACAATCTGCATAGTCGTCCTGTTGCAGAGCAAGGTGTTTTAAAACAAAAATTTGAGCAGTATTTGGCCATTATGCTTAGCTAGGGTTTGCCTACTATGCTTGTAATTAAACAATTAGAATCAATTAAAACGCCCTTAGTTAATAAGTTTTATACGTTATATAACGTCCGCGGCCGTGCTAATAAACAGGATCAGGTCTGGGTCGCTTACGATAATAATACGATTATTGCCGCCTGCCGGTTACAGAATAAGCCCACATTTTTATTTTTATCAACGGTGTTCGTGGCTCCTTCTTATCGTTCAAAGGGGGTGGCAACCCAGTTATTAGTTGCCCTTTTAAATGCGCAAACAGAACCTGTTTACACCTTTGCTTATCAACGCCTTACTGATTTTTATCAAGCACTTGGTTTTAACCAAGTGTTAACATATACTCCTGCATTATTAACGCTATTTGATGCTTATAAGCACCGAAATATTACCGCATTGAAATATCAATAAAACATAAATTAGTAATAGGGCAAGCATGGGTATGAGTATTAATGGGTTTATCACAGCCATATTTGTGCTGTTTATGCTCATAAGCGTTGAAGTAACAGCGCAAGTAAAACGATTATCCCCAAGCGAAGGCTTATCTCAAAGTTACGTTAATACCATGCTTATCGATAACAATGGGTATTTATGGCTCTCTACTGAAGGGGGCCTTAACCGTTACGATGGCTATCAAGTTATTACAATCAATGGCCCTAATGGTGAGTTAGAAGAGGCGAACATTGATCGCATATATCAAGATCAGCAAGGGCATATCTGGATTGCCTCCTTATTAGCAGGCTTGTTCAGATACGATCCGAAAACGGATACCTACCAACAATACATAGAAAAACCTGTCACAGAAGAGCAAATACTACAGCAGTCCGTTTTTACTATGTTAGCCACCGATGATAAAACCTTATGGATTGGACAAGGCCGAGAGTTTGCAAAACTCGATATAGACAACGGCTCTATTACCTCCTTATTTACACTTCCTGAGCAATTTGAAAATGCGTTTGTGCGTACTTTGTTTCATTATAACGGTTATATTTTTATAGGTAGCACAGACGGTGCGTATGTTTTTAACATCGCAACACAGCAGGTAAGGCCACTCGAGCACTTGAGTGAAACGGATGTACATATTTATCAAAATAATGTGAAATCATTTGCGCTAGGTAATAATAATCAGTTGCTTGTAGGTGCGGTTAAGGGCTTATACGCTGTTGATATTAGTAATTTAGAGGTAATGTTTAACAACCGCGAACAATCATTTACAAGCCAAAAATTACTGGCCGATTTGAATGTTTGGGATATTGATAATCAGCAAGGAGTGCTCGATTTAGCAACAGATAAAGGCCTGCTTTGTTTTAATTTAACTACTAAAAAAGTGGTAAAAAATAAACGTATCCAGCAGAGTAAGTACACCCTCGCCGATAACAGTATTATTGATATGGTGAAAGATAAATCGGGCGGAATGTGGCTAGCCACTAAAACCGATGGTGCGTTTTATTTATCGGGCGACAATTACAAGTTTTATAATGTAGAGGGAAATGCACTGATTGGGGATGGTTTATCACATCATTCGGTATGGTCAATTAAGGAGTTCCAAGAAAAGCTATGGTTAGGCACACACAATGGTTTAACTGCGGTTGATTTAAAAAGTAATCGCTCGAAGGTGTATTTAAAAGATTATAAAGTCGATTTACTGACCACAGAGTTTACTATTTTCAAAATTATGCCTTACAAAGATAAACTCTGGCTGCACTCAAACCGAGGATTATTCATTTTTGACCCGCAAACTCAGCAACTTACCCAACCAAAAACTAACAGTCCTACCAATCAGGTTTTTTTAAATGATTGGATGCATGGCCTGACATTGCTACCAAACGGGGATTTGTATTTTGTACACCCAGATCATGGTATGTTTAAATATAATATTGATAGCCGACAATTAGTTCACTTAAAAGGCGAATTAGCACAATTTGACCCTTTTTTAGCGCATGGCTTTTTACCTCCATTACCGCATCAACCCGAGAAGCCATTATTTTTTAGTGGTGGCGTTTTATATCAATTTAACCCCAATGATTTAAGTTTAAACACCATTTATAAAGTGCCTAAACACCATGAAAATGTAGCCGTTAGTATTCTTTCCTACGTGGTAGATGGGCAAGGCATACTTTGGCTATCGTTATCTAATTTTGGGCTGATTGGTATAGATGCAACGACCTATGAGTTAGTGCACACAATTGATTTAGATAAAAATAAGCTAGGCACCTTGTTGTACGATATGGTTCTTGATGAAGAGGGAATGATTTGGATGAGTAGCCATAAAGGAATATGGCGACTAAATCCTGAAACAATTCATTTTCAGCAATTTACAACATCAGATGGGGTGCTCTCTGCTGAGTTTAATAATGGCGCTATGGCTAAGTTAGCGGATGGTCGAATTGCCTTCGGTAGCCTCAAGGGTTTTACCTACTTTGATCCTAAAGACAATAAAAATAGCCAAGGTTTATTAGAGCAGGTCAATATCACGCGCATCAACTTAATGTCTCGGGACTTGTCTATAAATTTACAGCAGCCATTAAAAAATATCACTTTAAACCATGATGATATCGGGCTTGAGATTGCATTTTCAGCGATGTCATTCAGCTTCCAAGAGCGCATTATTTATGAATATCAGCTCGATAAAGGTAAAAAAAGTTATACCCGAAATAATCGGGTGGTGTTTCCTAAATTAAACCCAGGCAGTTACCAGTTAAAAGTCTGGGCAAAAGATCCATTGACCGGCGACTATACTGCGCCAGCAACGTTAAATATTAAAGTGAAATATCCGCTATGGCGTGCTCCATACTTTTTAGCGCTTTATGCCATTTTATTGATCACCATAGTGACTGCATGGGTAATGAGGCGCAACAAAATACAGCGTATCTTATTGGCAGCACACAAAGAAAGCCAAGACAGTGAAGCGCGTTTAAAGCTTGCACTAGAGGGAAGTGAGTCCGGGGTATGGGATTGGCAGGCGAGCCAGTTAAATATTTATCAGCCTAGATTAGTCAACGAATTAGGCTACGAAGATGACTCGGTGAGTTTAGATGACTACCTAGAAAAAATTCACCCTCAAGAGCGTGCTATTTTTAGGTTGGAGTGGTTAGAATTTTTATCAACAGATAAAGGGTATTTTAATTGTACCTACCGATTACGCCACGCCAAAGGTCATTGGCGCTGGTACAAAGACTTTGGCAAGGTGGTTGAATGGGATAAAAAAACGCCGCAAAAAGTAGCCGGTACGTATACCAATATGACACGTGAAAGGGTGTTTGAAGAGCATGCACGGTTATTTACCGCCGCGTTTGAACAAACCCGAGATTGGGTGTTTATCTTAGATAAAAACTTTAATATACGTGCCTCAAATAAATCGCTGCAAAGCGCTTTTGGCTTATCAGCAGAGCCTCGTTCAACCCGTGCGCTTAACTTGGGAATGTCCCGCAGTAGCTATTTTGATTATTTACGAATTATGCAAAAGCTTGAAGTGGGCGAACATTTTTCATGTGAAGACACTGTCGTTCTGGCAAACAAAGAGCAACGCCATGTACTGGTTAAAATAAGCGCCGTGGCTGATGAAAGCCAAAGGCTGAGTAGTTTCGTGATTATTTTAACGGATATTCATGCACAAAAGTTAGCTGAGAGCGAACTGCACATACTAGCTAATTACGATTCACTTACAGGGCTGCCAAATAGAACCTTGTTTAACGACAGAGCTATACATGCCATCGATCAGGCGCGCCGCCATCAGTGTAAAGTGGCTTTGTTACACGTTAATATAAAACGGTTTAAGTATTTTAATGATTCATTTGGTACAGAAAACGCCGATGAGATAATAAAGCTGGTGGCAAACCGCTTGAAAACAGCATTGCGCCCTTGTGATAGCGTCGCGCGTTTAGGCGGTGATGAATTTGTAATTCTAGTTGAAGATATTCAGCAAATAGAAGAAGTATTACTTATATGCACCAAACTAATGGATTGCGTGAGTAAAGACATTGTTATGAATCAGCAAAGCGTCAATGTGCACCTAAGTATTGGTGTGGCTATTTTCCCTGATGATGCCGCGCATTATAAAGCACTATTGAAAGCATCAAATGTGGCGCTTTATTATGCTAAAGATGGCTTGGAAGGGTGTTATAAGTTTTACAAACAAGAAATGAATCAACGTGTTGAAAAGGCGATGCATTTAGAATCACAGTTGTTCAAAGCTTATCATGAACATAAATTTTGTAATTATTATCAACCCATTATTAATGCGTCTACGCAAAAAACAGTGGGCTTTGAGGTGTTACTACGCTGGCCTGATAATCAGTTAGCGAGTACACAAGAGTTTGCAAACGTAGCTGAAAATATAGGTTTAATCACTAAAATAATGCTACAAACATTTAAGCGTGCTTTGGTGCAGTTAGCTCGTTGGCGTAAAGTGTGTCCTGATCTATACCTATCAATTAACCTCTCAGCACTGGATTTTGAATTTATCGGACTCGTCCCTGAAATTCGCCAAGCACTAAACAATGCAGCACTGCCGCCCGAGGCTATTGTATTTGAAATAACAGAGTCTATTTTAATGCGAGACTCAGAACATGCGCTTAAAAATATGGACTTATTAAAGCAACTAGGCTGTAAGTTGTACATGGATGATTTTGGAACAGGGTATGCCTCGTTAACTTATTTGAAGCGCTTTCCGATTGATGTATTAAAAATAGATCGTAGCTTTGTGCAAGATATTGGTATTGATTCGGATAACGAAGCGATTATTCAATCTACACTAGCTTTAGCAAGCAGTTTAAGTAAAGAGTGCATTGCTGAAGGGGTTGAAAGCGCACATCAGTTGGCTTTTTTAAAAGCGCAAGGTTGTAGCTACTTTCAAGGTTACTTGTTTAGTAAAGCGGTGCCTAAAGAGCAGGTGCTTGAGCTTATTGAGCACGATTGGCATCCTGTATTCTCACAAGCTTAAAGCGCCGCTTAATACATTATTTTATTAAGGACGTTTACCACAGTGACGGCAAAATAAGTGTGAGCTGCGTTTATTTAGCTCCGCTTTTATTGCTTTATTGGCCTCTAGCTTACTTAGCCCTAGTTTGTAGCGTAACTCCTCAAGGTGATGCATCTGCTCATCAGTGAGCTTACCATCGGTTATTTTCTCGTGGGTGGCATCTTCAAAGAGCTGGCGACGTTTGCGTATTTGCTCTGAGAAACTCGACGCTAATAAACCGGTTGGTATGGCAACCATCCCCATACTCACCAACGTGATTACGCCACCAAATAGTTTACCAATAGGCGTTATAGGCACAACATCACCATAACCAACCGTGGTAAGGGTTGCCATTGCCCACCACATGGCAGCAGGAATAGAGCCGAACTTGTCTGGTTGAATGTCGTGCTCTAATAAATAAATACCGCAAGAGGCTAAAATAAGTAACACAGACATAATAAAAAATGCCGCCAGTAATGAACTCGACTCATCAATAAACGCCTGCAATAACAATTGCATTGCTCGTGAATAACGAGTGAGCTTAAATACCCGCAACAACCGCAGTACCCGTAAAAAACGCAAATCGATAGCAAAGAAAAACATTAATAAACTAGGCAAAATGGCAATTAAATCGATAATTGCCAGAGGTGATAAAATATATCGAATCCGTTTTTGTGTGTTTGAGCAATTCATGGAGGCGTACTTTACGCGATCGACACAGGTCCAAGCACGTATTAGGTATTCAGCACTAAATATAGCCACTGATACCAGCTCCAAGATTAAAAACTCGCTATAGTACTCGGTTGCGATGCTGCGCACCGACTCAAGTACAATCGCCACCACATTAATCATAATGATACTGATCAGTATGATATCTAAAATGTGTCCCGCTCGCTGATACTTACCTGACGCTTCAAATACTTGGTTTATGGTTTGTCTTAGTTTACGCATAGTACCTATTATAATGTGAGCAGCATATTGATACTGCCTTCTTCAAAATCACGACTTATTTTAAATCCGAGTTTACGAGCTAACTCAATCATGCCGGTATTTTCTGGCAGTGTGATACCTTCAACCGTTTTCACGCCTTGGCGTCTGCAGTGAGAAATAGCCGCGTTCATTAAAATACGCCCTAACCCAAGCCCTTGGCAATCAGAACGTACCACAATGGCAAACTCTGCTTGTAAATTATCGGGATCCATAATCACTCGCGAAACCCCTAATGTGTGTTGTTGCTCGTCTTGTGTTTGGGTAACAATAAACGCCATTTCGCGGTCGTAATCAATTTGCGTCATTTTAGCGAGTTGATCATGGTTAAATTGTGGCAATTCACCAAAAAAGCGCTTGTACCTATCTTCTTTGCTTAAGGAGCGATCAAACTCTTGATGTGCTTGCTCATCTTCTGGTTTGATTGGTCTGAGCGTTGCTAAGGTCTTATTTTTTAGGGTCACCGTTTCAACCAACTCAATAGGATAAGGGCGGATTGATAAACGTTTTCGGTGCGCCTGAACCTGATACTGATTTAGGTTCATGGTGGCATCAAGGACTAAAAACTGCCCATTACTGGCTAAAATAGGATTAAGCTCTAATGAGGTGATATCAGGTTGATCAACAACGAGTTGAGAAATTCGGGTCAGTAGCGCACATAAACGATATTTATCTACTTTTTCTGGCAGAATGCGATCTTTAAGGACTCCCTTATCATGGGCGGCGGCAATTAAATATTTAGCTAGGTTCATATTCAGTGGTGGCAAGGCCACCGCCGCTTGAGCGTACTCAAGCCCTGTGCCAGCTTCACCTAATAAAATAACTGGCCCAAAATTAGGCTCTGTTTTAATGGCTATGCGCAGCTCATTGGCACCTGCTCTAGGCGCCATTTTTTGTAACGAAAAGCCATCAATAATAGCATCAGGGTAGGTGTTTTTTATTCTTAACAGCATGGCAAATGCCGTTTGTTCTACCTCTTGCGCATCATTGAGGTTGAGTACTACGCCACCGACTTCAGACTTAGAGGGAATGCTGGGGCTCATCAACTTTAATGCGACCGGAAAACCTAGCTCTATTGCTTGCTCTTTTGCCTCAGTAGGGGTGTAGGCTACTTCAGTTTGGATACAGTCTATACCGTAGCTACTTAAAATTTGACTCGCTTGATGGGTTGATAAGTAATGTTGCTCATCATTTAAAAACTCTTTAATAGCTGCTTTCGCTGCTACTTTATTAATAGTCGCATCATCGGTGTTTGATTCTGGCGTTTGGGTTAAATGTTTTTGGTTACGACGATAGCTTACCAAGTGCATAAAGGCACCTACTGCGCCTTCTGGGGTACGATAGGTCGGGATGGCGTTATTTGCGCAGATGCGTCTGGCTGCGAAGGCGGCATCTTCTCCCATGAAATTAGTGATCACATACGGGCGTGCCATTTTTGGTAATTTGTTTAGTGCCTCAACAATAACCTGAGCGTAATTTTCACTCGGGGCCAATGCCGATGGAGTATGAATGATCAGTAAGTTTTTAACTTCTTTAGCATTAAGCAGTATTTCTAATGCGTGTTTGTAACGCACTGGCGCAGAATCGCCAAATATATCGACAGGGTTGGATGTTGTGTCTGAATGTGGGATCACTTTATTGAGTGCTTCGCGCGTTTTATCACTAAGCTGAGCAAGTTTACCTGAGCTTTGAATAAGTTCATCAACGGCCATCACTCCAGGGCCGCCGCCATTAGTTAGTATAGTTAGCTGCTCTACTTGCAATAATTTGGGGTGCATTGCTAAGGTTTGAGTGGCGGCAAAAAGCTCGCGCAAATCATTTACTCTTAACATCCCTGCGCGTTGAAACATGGCATCATATACTGCATCTGAGCTTTGTTTTCCGCCGGTGTGTATTTCAGCAGCAAGAGCGCCTGCACTGGTTCTGCCCGTTTTAATAGCAATTACGGGCTTAGAAAATGCCGCCGCACGCGCGGCAGAAATAAAGCTGCGAATATCATTAATGTTATCTATGTAAAGTAGGATAGCTTTGGTTTTAGCATCGCGGCCTAAAAAGTCGAGTATTTCGTCAAACTCAATATCTAAACAATCTCCCATAGATATAAAGTATGAAAAGCCAATTTCTTTATTTTTAGCCCAATCAAGAATCGTTGAACAAACAGCCGCTGATTGCGACACAAAAGCCAGTTTACCTGGCGTGGCAACAGTGTGCGAAAAACTCGCGTTTAAACCTATATGCGGAATAAGTAACCCTAAGCAATTTGAGCCAAGCAGCGTTACCTTATGCTTCACAGCATTATCTTTAAGTTCTTGTTTTTGCGCGCTTGTTAGGCCATCAGCAATAATAATAGCGCTATGACACCCCAGCGTACCTAGCTGCTCAATAATTTTCATTAAGGTGTTTTTATTGGTACAAATAACGGCTAAATCAGGTACTTTGGGGAGAGCCTCAATACTTGGGTAAGCTAATACGCCATGCACCGCAGTATGATTGGGGGTAACGGGCATGATGGGCCCTTTAAACCCGCCTTGTAATAAATTACGCATTACCACATTACCAGCCCGAGTAGGGGTGTTTGATGCCCCAATAACAGCGACTGAGCTTGGATTAAAAAACTGGCTAATACGTTTTAGACTCATTGCGTTTCCTTGGCTGATTAAGTTTTGCTATCTATACCCTTTCAATGTAACCTGTTTATTATGTTTTTTCGAGCGTGAACGTGCTTATTATTGATATTAGGGTCTGTTGACCTTTCAAGGTTAAACTTGCAGCAGTCTGTTTGGTATTTAGGCAAGGCAGAGCCTATGTGGTGTGGTTATTCCCCATAAATAGGCGATAACGCAGCATCAATGCCAAACAGGCGCTGCCCGAAGGGTTCTGCCTAGGGGCGATTTACTCTTTGTTGCTCGGTTTTTACTTAGCCCACTAGGTTACAAACCTCGCGCCGCGATTAAATCGCCCCTAGTTTGAACAAGTTTTAATCCGCAAAGGTCAACAGACCCTAATCAAGGAGATTAAGGTGAATAAAATATCGAATTTAAGCGTTGTTATGGCAGCGGCGTGTTTAAGCATTGGCCTAATTGCATTGGGTTTTATTGTAAAAGGGGCTGCGCTTGATATTAAAGGGATGGAGCGCACGGTGCAGGTAAAAGGGTTAGCTGAACGTGAAGTTGTGGCAGATACCGTTATTTGGCCTTTACAGTTTAACGATGCCGACAACAATCTTGAAAAGCTTGTTGAGCGAGTTGAGCAAAAAAATGATGCGGTGATTGCTTTTTTAAAGTTACACGGCTTTGATGATCAAGAAATATCGACAGGTACTCAATCTATTATAGATAAGCAAGCCCGTGAATACGCGAATGATAATCAAAAGTTTAGGTATGTTATTAGCTCAAATATTATTGTGTATTCAAATGCTCCTGATAAAGTTAAAAACGCACTGAGCAAAGTGAGTCAGTTAGCTAAACAAAATATAGCTATTGTGCAAGACAACTATCAAACCCGTATTGAGTATATTTTTACTGGGCTTAACGATATAAAACCAGCCATGGTGCAAGAAGCCACAGAAAAAGCTCGTGAAGTGGCAGATAAGTTTGCTAAAGATTCAAATTCACGCTTAGGTAAAATTAAAACCGCTCGCCAAGGGCAGTTTAGCATTAGCGATCGGGATTCAAACACGCCGCAAATTAAAAACGTACGTGTTGTTACCAGCGTAGAATATTACTTATCAGATTAGAGCCGCCACTTGTTCAGTAGAGCGCTGTAAATAAGCGGCGCTCAGTAGCAAGGTTATCTCGCTTGGGGGATTATTTTTTAATGCCTCAAGTATTTGTAATTTTGCTGCAGGATTTTGTTTTTGCTCTATTTCCATTAATGCGAGCAAGGCCGAAAATTCATGTTTTATCGGAAAGTTTGGCTTATGTGCATAGGCAATGTAACTGGCAACCGGAGTGAGCCCTTGCTTATTTGTATGTGCTAACGCATGTAGTAACTCTTCATTAGATTCAAATAACATCAACGAGCGAACATAGTTAAAAGGCAGTTGTGTGGGCATTGCTTGCTTAAATACATTATGCAGGGCGTTATTGCCAGTGTCGTCTGTACTAATAAACCCCTTATTTAATTTAAGTGCAGGCGTAAAAAAGCTCAGCGCATCTAAACTGGTTAGTTTTTCAATAAACGGCGCTGGTGGCGTATTGGTGGTTAAAATACGCATGGCGATGTTTTGCATAAAATCGTATTTAATACTCATGCGTAGCGCACTTTCAAACAGGTAATTAAGCTGTATTACTTGCTGTGCCTCAGTGAGCTTTTTAAAATCGTTATCTAGTTCATCAAACTGCTGTTGTTTAATACGCGCATTGAGTAGCTGTATGCTTAGATCCATTCTGTTCTCCTTGAGTTCCAACTTTATCCTAGCTTAATTTTTTGCTTTATAAAACAAAAGGCCGCAATTGCGACCTTTTATACCTTTAAGTAAATACTTAAAAATTAAGCTTGTTTGCTGGCAATCCACTCATTAACGAAGTTTTCTAGTACGTTTAATGGTACAGGGCCATTTTTAAGCACTACATCGTGGAACTGGCGGATATCAAACTTATCGCCAAGTTGCATTTTAGCATCTTCACGTAGTTCTAAAATTTTCAGCATACCTACTTTGTAAGCCGTTGCTTGAGATGGCATTACAATGTGGCGCTCAACCATTTTCACACCGTCAGAAGTCGCGTTAGGAGTGTTGTTAACGTAGTAATCAATACCTTCTTGACGAGTCCACTTCATTGCGTGAATACCGGTATCAACCACTAAACGACATGCACGCCATAATTCCATGGCTAAGCGACCAAAATCTGAATACGGGTCTTCGTAAAGGCCCATTTCTTTTGGTAGTAATTCTGAGTATAACCCCCAGCCTTCAATGTAGGCTGTGTAACCACCAAATTTACGGAACTTAGGTACCCCTTCAAGTTCTTGTGAAATGGCAATTTGCATATGGTGACCCGGAATCCCCTCATGATAAGCCAAGGCTTCCATTTGGTAAGTAGGCATTGCTTCCATGTCGTATAGGTTGGCGTAGTAAATACCTGGGCGAGAACCATCTGGCGCAGGTTGCTGATAAAACGCTTTACCTGCCGCTTTTTCACGGAATGCTTCAACACGTTTTACAATCATGTCGGCTTTTGGTTTTACAATAAACAGCTCATCTAAGCGTGTTTTCATGTTATCAATTAAGCCTTTAGCTTCGCTTAGGTACTGCGCTTTACCAGCTTCAGTGTTAGCTAAATAAAATTGCTTGTCGGTTTTCATAAACTGCATAAAGGCGTTTAAGTCGCCCTCAAAGCCGACTTTATCTTTAATGGCACGCATTTCATCATGAATACGTGATACTTCAGCAAGGCCAATGGCGTGAATCTCTTTTGCTGTAAGGTCTGTCGTGGTGGTGCGTTTCAGTGCGTTATTGTAAAACACTTCGCCATCAGGGAATTTCCAAGCACCGTCACGGTCATCAGCACGTTTTTCTAACTGTGCAATGTAGTTGATTAACTTAGAGTAAGCAGGTTTAACTGCCGATTTTAATGCATCAGTCGCTTCACTAATAAGTGCATCTTTTTCAGCTTGGTCGATTTCTAATGCATTCACTTTACGTTTAAAGTCAGCCAAAAGAGTTGAATCTTCACCTTGTTCAAACGGCGCACCTTTAATGATGTTTTTGCTTGAATCAATCACGTGTGGAAATACAAATTTAGGGGCGATGATGTTTTTATTGGCGCGAATTTCTAAGTCGGTAATCAGTTGTTCGAATACACCCGGAACCCCGTTTAAACGGGCAATGTAATCGTTGGCTTCTTTTACGTTGCTAATTTGATGCTGGTTAATTAAAAAAGCCGGCACCATAGAATGTGTACCAAACATTTGGTTTACTGGGTAGTTATGGTAACGCCATTTGAAATCAGCAATGCTGGCTTCTAAATCTTGTTTTTTTAAATCATAACTTACTTGAGTAGCTGCATCTAATTGCGCACGGTCAATGTTGTTGAGCGTGACTAAATCGGCTTTAGTTTGTGCCAAGTCTTTTAGCGCTTTTTCTTCGCTGTTGTCATCCCATTTATCGTAATCTTTTTTGATGCCCATATAGGTTTGATAAACTGGGCTACTCATTACATCACGATTAAAAGTGTCTTCAAAAAAAGCATTCGCTTTATCAATTTCACTTTGTACAGGTTGAGCTTGAACCGCCGGTGCAGACGTTGATTGTTGTGTTGCTTGTTGGCAACCGGCAAGCAGTGCCACGCTGATGGTGGCAGCAATTAAAGTAAGTTTACGCATTCGTTTCCCTTTTGTTGTTAGAAACCTATTATTGTCACTAAACAAATAACGCAAGTAGATCATTTAAAAAACGTTGGCCTTGGAGTGTAACGTGCCAGTGGCTGTCTGTTTTTGTTAGTAAACCGGCATTAATGGCTTTATCTAGTGCATGCTGTTGGCTTTGCAGTGGTTGCTGCGTCAGCGCATTAAAATCATTTATAGGGCATGGCTCTATTAAACGAAAGCGATTCATAAAAAATTCAAACGCTAAGTCGTCTTGCTCTACTTGCCAGCTTTTGTACAGGTAGGGTTTAATAATATCCATGTAGCCCCGAGGGTGTTTTACTTTTTCAGTGCGTGTTATCACCCCCGTTTTCGCATCAGTGACCTTACCATGAGCGCCGCAGCCAATGCCAAGATAATCGCCAAACCGCCAATAATTCAAGTTATGTTGGCATTGATAGCCAGGTTTTGCATACCCTGATATTTCATATTGCTGATAGCCAGCTTGTGCTAATAATGCTTGGCCTTGCTCTTGAATATCCCATAAGGTTTCATCTTGTGGCAAAGTCGGCGGTTTTGAAGCAAATTGCGTATTGGGCTCAATCGTGAGCTGATACCAAGAAATATGCGGTGGATTGAGCGCAATAATTTGTTTTAAATCACTCAGTGCATCATCAAGAGACTGCCCTGGTAAGCCATGCATTAAATCAAGATTAAAGCTATTTAATCCCGCTTCATTGGCTTGTTGTGCTGCATAACTGGCTTCATCGGCACCATGAATTCGACCTAGAGCTTTTAACTTATCGTTCTGCATGCTTTGCACACCGATAGAGATACGGTTAATGCCTGCTTTTACATAATCTTTGAAACGGCCAGTTTCGACTGTGCCGGGATTTGCTTCAAGGGTAATTTCACAGTTATCGCTTAAGCCAATTAGGCTATCTACTTCCTTGAGTAAACGGGTGTATGCCGCGCCGGTTAATAGACTTGGTGTGCCGCCGCCAATAAAAATACTGTGAATCTTACGCCCTTGTACTAAGTGTAAATCAGCTTTTAAATCGTCGATTAAATGCTGTACATACTCAGTTTCAGGGATGTCACCTTTTTGCCCGTGGCTATTAAAATCGCAATAAGGGCATTTTTGCACGCACCATGGCACATGCACATATAAACTCAGTGGAGGAAGGTTCACAGGCCGCCTTTGTGTTGTAGCTCTTGCAGTAACATTTTAAGTGCTTGCCCACGATGACTTAGGGCATTTTTTTGCGCTTTTGTAAGCTCTGCACTGGTACAATTTTCTGATGGCACAAAAAAGATAGGATCGTAGCCAAAGCCACCTTCACCGTGTTGGCTAAGGGTAATTTCGCCCTCCCAGCTAGCACTGCAAATAAGTGGGGTAGGGTCGTCGGCGTGACGCATCAGTACTAACACACACCAAAAACGAGCGCGTCGGTTAGGGTTATCGCCTAAATCAGCCAGTAATTTATCGATATTATCTTGATCACTTGCGCCTTTACCTGCAAAGCGAGCAGAGTAAACACCGGGTGCGCCATTTAAGCTATCAACTTCTAATCCCGAATCATCAGCAATAGCCGGTAATCCAGTTATTTTAGCTGCATGACGCGCTTTAATTATCGCGTTTTCTACAAACGTGGTGCCTGTTTCGGCCACGTCACTGACATTAAAGTCGCTTTGTGGTACTACATTAATGTTAAGCGAGCTGAGCATGTTAGCCAGCTCATTTACTTTGCCGGGATTGCCGGTTGCAAGTACTAAGGTGTTGGTCATATTTAATCTACGTAAAATTTTTGCTGAAATTTTAATGTTTGGAACTGGTTACCTTGTTGGATTTCAATTTCAAAACGTAAAATCTCTTCGTTGGTGTAATCTACTTGTGCTAGGTAATAAACAGAATCGCCTTCAACCACTTCTTTAAAGTTAAGGGTTTGCTTGTTACCTAATAAGTTTTTAGCGGTGCCTTGTAATGTCGCTTTTTGCGCTGTTTTATTAGCATCATTTTTTAAGATAGAAATATTAACAATGCCTTTATAGCCACTGCGTTCCAGGCCGTACGTTTTGGCTATTTGTGGCTGAATAAACGTTGATGGAAAGGCTATATAATGAACTTGCCAAGGGCCTAGTTCTTTATATTGAGCGCCTTGTTCTTGTGCGCTGTGCGCATTAAATGCTAAAGCGAGACAAGCAATAAAACAAAACTTTATTAAACGTTGCATAGTTAACTCCTGAGTATGTAAAAAGAGGCACTAGGCCTCTTTTATATTACGTTATGCTTAAGCTAAAAGGTCCATTAGCAGCATTTGTAAAAACTGAATGCCGATGATTAGTACCAGTACCGATAAATCTAAGCCTCCTAGTGGCGGTAAAACTTTACGGATAGGCTTTAACATTGGCTCAGTAAGCTGATGGAATGCCGCTTCAATTGGGTTATAGCCTTGGCTTACCCAGCTTAAAATAGCGCGGATAATTAACACCCAAAAGACTAAATTTAAACCTTCTTTTAAAACAGTTATTAGCGCCTGTATAAGCACAGGTTGAATAGCCCAAGAGCTATAAATAAGCCACATTAGGGTACTTATTTTTGCCGCAGCCACTATAAATGCCAGCAACAAAGAGGCTAAATCAAGCCCGCCTAGCCCCGGAACGATTTTTCGCAGCGGGTTAACTGCAAACGAAGTGGCTTTCACCACAAATTGGCTCATCGGATTGTAAAAGTCGGCTTTTGCCCACTGTAGCCAAAAACGCAGTAGTACCACCATTAAAAATAGATCAAACAAGGTGCTAATTAAAAATTGCATGGCATTCATAGTATAACCTTCAATAAAAAATGGTTTTAAAGTTCTTGTTCCATTTGCACTGCACGCGCAATACACGCATCCATTGCATCGCCTACGGTTTTAGTTAAACCTTGTGCTTTTAAATGCTCAACAGCTGCATGCGTGGTACCGCCTTTTGATGTCACATTTGAACGTAATTGTGAAATGCTAATATCAGTTTGGCTAAGTGCCATTTCAGCTGCGCCAAGGGCGGTTTGCTGCACTAAGCGGCGTGCGTCTTCATCACTAAACCCAAGCGCTTTGGCTTTTTCTTCAATGGCTTCCATAAATAAGAAAAAGTAAGCCGGTGAAGAGCCGGTAACAGCTATCACATCGTTAATTTGTGATTCTTGCTCTACCCATACAACAATACCGGTACATTCAAATACTTGCTGTACAAACTCATGCTCGCTTTGGGTTTCGCCTGCACCATATAAGCCAGATACACCACGGCCAAGTAATGATGGCGTATTTGGCATACAACGTACCATTTTTACATCTTGACCAAGCATTTCACGTAAGCGCTTAACGGTTAACCCTGCCGCGACTGAGATAAATAATTTATCGCTAAAGTCGACACCTGAATCTTGAAATGATTGACATAAATCGCCCATCATTTGTGGTTTAACAGACAAAACAATGACATCGGCATCGCGCATAGCTTCGTTATTGTCACTGGTGGTTTGCACTTTGAAATCGGCAGCTACCTTAGCTAGTTTTTCTTGGTTGCGGTTAGTCGCAATAATATTATTTGCGTTAAAGCCGTTTTTTACCATGCCACCAATGATGGCGTAGCTCATATTACCTGTGCCTATAAATGCGATTTTTTTATCTGACATATGTCTGTTATCACCTTTTAAGTTCGTGTTCCAAAAATATCTGTGCCGATCCTCACCATGGTTGAACCTGCCGCTATGGCAGCTTCTACATCGTTACTCATCCCCATCGACAACGTATCTATATGAGGATATTGGGTCTGTAGTTTATCAAAGCAAGTTTGTAATTGCTCAAAATATTGAATTTGCGTGTTTGCATCGTCACTTTTAGCGGGAATAGCCATCAGTCCGCGCAACTGTAAATGGGCACATTGGTCTATATATTGCGCCAGCTCAGTGATTTCATTGGGGTGACAACCAGACTTTGCTTCTTCTTCGCTAATATTGACTTGAATAAGTACATTCAGTGGCGGCATTGTCTCAGGGCGTTGACTGTTTAAGCGCTTGGCTATTTTAAGTCTGTCTACACTTTGCACCCAAGCAAAATTGGCAGCGACTAAAGCACTTTTATTTGACTGAATAGGGCCAATGAAATGCCAAACAATATCGCTAAATGTGTCTAGTTGCGCTATTTTATCTACAGCCTCTTGAACATAAGATTCACCAAATTGACGTTGCCCTTGATCATAAGCTGCCATAATATCAGTAGCGGGTTTGGTTTTAGATACTGCAAGTAACGTAATATCGTTACTATTACGTTGTGCTTTGTGCGCTGCCTCTGCAATTCTAGCGTAGGCGGATGTGAGTCGTTCTGCTATTGTAACCATATATTTATCAGTTAGTTGTGGAGTCATAAATGGATATCACCGAATTATTGGCATTTAGTGTGCAACATAAAGCATCAGATTTGCACTTATCATCAGGGGTATCACCTATGATACGTGTTGATGGCGATGTGCGACGTATTAATATACCAGCACTTGGAGATAAAGAAGTCAGCAGTCTGGTTTATGACATTATGAACGATAACCAGCGTAAGGACTATGAGCAAAATCTCGAAGTGGATTTTTCTTTTGAAGTCCCTAATTTAGCACGTTTTCGTGTAAATGCCTTTAACTCTAATCGTGGCCCTGCTGCTGTGTTTCGTACTATCCCGAGTGACGTACTCACTCTTGAAGATTTAGGCGCACCTGAAATATTTAAACAAATTTCAGATAACCCACGAGGCCTAGTGTTAGTCACAGGCCCTACAGGTTCAGGTAAGTCGACCACGCTTGCGGCGATGGTCGATTACATTAACCAAACTAAGCATCATCATGTGCTGACTATTGAAGATCCTATCGAATTTGTTCATGATAATAAACTCAGCTTAATTAATCAGCGGGAAGTTCATCGTGATACACATAGCTTTTCTAATGCACTACGCAGCGCACTTCGTGAAGACCCTGATGTTATTTTGGTTGGTGAGCTACGAGACTTAGAAACTATTCGCCTTGCTATGACCGCTGCGGAAACGGGTCACTTGGTGTTTGGTACTTTGCATACGACCTCTGCACCTAAAACCATTGACCGTATTATTGATGTATTCCCTGGCGAAGAAAAAGATATGATCCGCTCTATGCTCTCTGAGTCATTACGTGCAGTTATTTCGCAAACACTGATAAAAAAAGTAGGGGGAGGGCGAGTGGCTGCACATGAAATTATGTTGGCAACGCCTGCTATTCGTAATTTAATCCGTGAAGATAAAATTGCACAAATGTACTCATCAATTCAAACCGGTGCGTCGCAAGGCATGCAAACCATGGATCAATGTTTAACAAGCTTAGTTAACCGTGGCATTATCACTCATTCAGCGGCATATACAAAAGCGCAAGATAAGACACAGTTTAGCGCTTAAGGAATTATTATGACTTTATCTTTAAATCACTTTTTACAAATAATGGTCGACAAAAAAGGCTCTGATTTATTTGTATCGAGCCAACTTCCTATTAGCGCTAAAATTAACGGCGAGTTAACTCCTCTTAATGACGATAAATTAACAGATGAGCAAGCGCTGGAATTAGTCGAATCAGCGATGAGTGAAAAACAAAAAGCAGAGTTTCATAACACTAAAGAATGTAACTTTGCGGTTGCAACTAGCGAAGGGCGCTTTCGTATTTCGGCTTTTTGGCAACGCGACAGAGCGGGCATGGTTATTCGCCGAATCGTCACTAAAATTCCCGACGTTAAAGAGCTTGGATTACCTTCTGCATTGACCGATGTGATTATGTCAAAGCGCGGACTCGTGTTATTTGTGGGTGGTACGGGAACCGGTAAATCAACGTCTTTGGCGGCACTTATTGGGTATAGAAATCGCAATCAACGTGGCCATATTTTAACCATAGAAGATCCGATTGAATTTGTGCATGAGCATCAAAAAAGTATTATTACCCAACGTGAAGTGGGTTTAGATACTGAAAGCTTTGAATCAGCACTTAAAAGCTCTTTGCGCCAAGCGCCTGATGTTATTTTAATTGGTGAAATTCGTTCGCAAGAAACCATGGAATATGCGTTGAGCTTTGCAGAAACGGGTCATTTATGTGTTGCCACCCTGCATGCTAACAATGCTAACCAAGCGATTGACCGTATTATGCATTTGGTACCAAAAGAAAAGCACGATAAGCTTAAATATGACTTAGCATTAAATTTACGCGCTATCATTGCTCAGCAACTTATTCCGACCTCTGATGGGGAAGGGCGTGTTGCTGCCATTGAGGTATTACTTAATACGCCAATGGTCAGTGAGCTAATTAAAAACGGTAATATTGGTGGTATTAAAGAAACCATGGCCAAATCAACAGAGATGGGCATGCAAACCTTTGACCAAGCGCTGTTTGAGCTTTACAGGCAGCAACGTATTAATTATGCCGATGCGCTGCATCATGCGGATTCGCCAAATGACTTACGCTTGATGATTAAACTACGTAATAACGAGCAGCAAGGCGCAGGCTTTTTGCAAGGTGTGACCATTGATGGCCTTGATGACAAAGGCATATGACCTAGATACAAAAAAAGCGCCTTAGGCGCTTTTTTTATGTGGGTTAAGTGCTTTATTCACCATAACTGGCTTCAAAAAAACTCTCTAGAATGATCACCGCAGACATATTATCTACGTTACCTTTACCTAAATTTTTATAGCCACCACGTTCAAACAACCGTGCCTTTGCATCTGCAGTCGTTAAGCGCTCATCTTGAGTATGAACTGCAATGCCGTAATGGTTGTGCAAACGATTAGCAAACTTTTTAGCTTTAAAGGTAACCTCTTGTGAGGTGCCATCCATGTTTAGCGGTAACCCGACAACCATTAAATCGGGTTGCCACTCTTTTACTTGCACTGCAATGTCATCCCAATTAGGAATGCCATCTTGGGCTTTCACCGCTTTTAAGCTGGTAGCGCTGCCTGTGAGCTCTTGACCAATAGCTATACCAATACTCTTGGTACCAAAATCAAATCCCATAACTGTACGCTCACCTTGCGGCTTTACTGTTTTTTTAGTCATGTTTATCTTTTATGTTATTACGCATGTCCGGCTTCGGGGCTTAATTGGCCAATATCAAAACCAAGCATAGAGACTGCCATTTCCCAGCGTTTTTCTACTGGAGTATCAAAAATTATCTTAGGATCGGCTTTAATGATCAGCCAGCTATTATCTAGTAGCTCTTGCTCTAATTGACCTTGTTCCCAACCGGAGTAGCCTAAAGTAATAATAAATTGTTCGGGTGCTTGGGCTGTGGTTAACGTGGCTAACACATCTTTTGAGGTGGTGATCATAATATCACTGCTCAACTTTTGGCTTGCCGAGTACCCAGGTTTAGGTGAATGTAGCACAAAGCCACGGTCTGTTTTTACCGGCCCGCCAGCAAACACAGTCACTTGCGCAGCATGTTGAGATTTATCGTTATCAATATCAATTTTGTCGAGTAACTCACCTACGGTGACATCAATCGGCTGATTGATCACCAATCCCATAGCGCCTTCTTCGTTGTGTTCACAAATATAAGTGACGGCACGTTTAAAAAAAGGGTCTTGCATTGATGGCATTGCGATTAAAAAGTGATTTTCTAATGACTGCATAAGTTTTACCCTTTTAGTTATTGAATCTTGAGTATGGCATAGTCCCATGTTTTAACACTAAAAATTTATTCGAGTTTTCAGCGATGACACAATAAGCGTCATCGCTTTATATCTTAGAGGTGGTTCAGTGATAATTTATTTATTAAGCTTTTTCTCTATGGCGTCAAATAAAATGCCGGTAATTGAAATATCGTAAGCGGCTTCAATTTCTTTTACGCAGGTTGGCGCTGTTACGTTAATCTCAGTTAACTTATCACCAATAATATCTAAACCTACAAATATTAAGCCTTTTTCTTTCAAAGTAGGGGCGACCGCCTTTGCAATCTTAAGATCTGATTCGCTAATTGGGCGTGCTTCGCCACGACCGCCTGCGGCTAAATTACCGCGTGTTTCGCCATTTTGTGGAATACGCGCTAAGCAATAAGGAATCACTTCACCATCAACAACCAATACGCGCTTATCGCCTTGAGTGATCTCTGGGATATAATTTTGCGCCATGGCAAAGCGGCTACCATGCTCGGTTAAGGTTTCGCATATTACGCCTATATTAGCATCATCGGCTTTTACTCTAAAAATAGAGGCGCCACCCATGCCATCAAGCGGTTTTAAAATAATATCTTTATGCTGGGCTAAAAACTCACGGATTTGTTTTTGGCTGCGCGTTACTAATGTATCTGGCGTGTGTTCACTAAACCAAGCTGTAAAGAGTTTTTCATTGGCGTCGCGCAAGCTTTGTGGTTTATTAATCACTAATGTGCCTGCTTGCTCTGCACGCTCTAAAATATACGTTGCGTAAATATATTCAGTATCAAAAGGCGGATCTTTACGCATTAAAATAACGTCTAAATCAGCCAGCGCTATGGTTTCTTTTTCTTCAAGTTGGTACCACTTTTGAGCGTTATCAAAAACTTGAGCTTTGGCTGCAGTGGCGTAGGCATTGCCTTGACGCAGCGATAAATCATCCATTTCCATGTAGTAAATTTCGTAGCCACGGGTTTGTGCTTGCATCATCATTGCAAAACCGGTGTCTTTTTTAATATTAAATCCACTAATAGGATCTGAAATAATACCTAACTTAATTGCCATGCGCTGTGCCTTAATTTATGTGTTTTTTACAACTGTAATCTTGATATGTGGGTGCTTTTAGTTATTTCAATTAGCTAAATCGCCAAATTGTAATTGCAGTGCACTTAAAACGGTTAACGCTGCTGTTTCTGTGCGAAGTACTCGCGGACCTAAGCGAATATCTACAAATTCTTGTTGTTTAGTTTGCGCCATTTCATCATCGGTAAATCCCCCTTCAGGGCCCACTAAAAATCGCACGCCACCATCAGGAACAGTAATGGTTTTAATGCTGTGCTCGGCGCGCGGGTGTAAGGTTAATTTAATTGCATCGGTTTGCTGTTCAAGCCAGTGTTTTAAATCTACGGGAGGATTAATGGTTGGTACAAAGTTGCGCCCGGACTGCTCTGCAGCAGCAATGGCTATTTTTTGCCATTGCTGGTGTTTTTTTTCTAGGCGGTCGCCGCTGAGTTTTACGCCGCATCGCTGGCTAAAAATAGGTGTTATTTCAGTGATCCCTAATTCAACCGACTTTTGAATGGTAAAATCCATTTTATCACCACGAGATACACACTGGCCTAAATGAATCTTTAATGGCGATTCAACGTCATGAGGATTAAATTCGAGGGGCATAACAACCACGGTTTTTTTACTCACTTCAATAATTTCACTGAGAAATTCACCCCCTTCACCATTAAACATAGAAACCTGTTCGCCCACTTTCATACGTAGCACACGACCTACATGGCCTGCAGCGTCATCGTCAAGATTTAAAGGGGTGTTGAGAGCAATCGGTGATGATTGATAAATATGGGGCACTCGCATGGCAAATCACTTTTTTACATAAGAAGTTATATCCCTCTATGGTAAGTAAGCAAAGGCTTGGGTGCAATTATTTATTTTTCATATTCGGGGGTTAAAAGCGCTGTTAACTCTTGTGCAGTTTGAGCTGTGTCAGTATCACACGATAAATGGTTTGAATGGCATTCATCTTTTATGGGCTTAATTTCATAGCCTTGATCTGTTTGAATAACCATATAGCGTTTTTCATGCCGTGAGTTATAAAAAAAGCGCTGTGTATCATCGGCGAGCAAGTAGTCTGTTTGGTTAAACAGTACCCTCAGAATATTGTGGTGTTCGTGTAGGTAGCTGGCCAGCTCAGATATGCTTATTTCGTTTTCAATATCGCAATAGCAATAACCTTTAACGAGTTCATCAAACATCATTTTAACCAGTTTTTGGGTATTAGCCCCAGTGATAACGATGTCTTTTTAGCTGGAACATTTGTATTTATATAGTGTTTAATGAATGGCTAAATTCATTGCCTATATCAATTAAGAGATAACTCGCTGTTTTTATTTCCATATGCCTAAAGTCCCTGTTAATTTACCAGACTATTAAATAGGGACGTTTAGTAACGGCTTAATTTAACCAGTTTGGTACTAAATTGAAAACATACTTATAAGTAAGTAACCAATAGCACAAAATACAGCAAATTCAATACACGCAATACCAATATTATCTTGATGATCAACCTCAAGTGCGGTGTCGATATTAGGCATTGAAATAATTTTTATAATATACGTTAGACAGTATAGTAACAGCCACATCACACCGCAATGCATTACCAAGGTAAATAAGTTTTCTACCATTTTACCATTTTGAAATGCCGCACTAGATAAACCAGCATACGCCGCAAGTGCTAATCCAATTGACTTACCCGCATAGCGAATACCAATAGAGGTATTTTCTAAGCCAAAATTACTTTGCAATGAGGCGCCCTGATTTGCTTCAGCAAAGCGGTATTCACGTATTTTACTGTCCAAAGCAAACATTCCTTGCAACACAAAAAAGCTTACTGAGGCAATTAATAAATTACTAAACCCCTGAGTATGTGTCCATGTATATAAACCCAGCGCTAAAATACAATTGGCAATAAGCATCCCCGAGTCAACCAGCGCAGCACAGACGTTTTGCTTTAGTATTGCGGCTTCCTCATTAAAGCGGCGTAATATCCATTTACGATGGATTAAATGCCCCATTTTTATAAATGAAAAGAGCAGCACAATTAACAAAATCACTTTTAATGGATTTGATTGTGCGGTGCTAATACTAATTTCATCAAATAAAAACGCCATGGTGGCTATAACAACAGATATTTCAGAGGCAAAACTAATCCCCATTGCAAAGTTATCATGCTGCGCCAACTCTTCTTTAAGTGCTTGTTTTGCTTTTATTTGAGTAACAATTCTTAAACTGATGATGATGACACAAATAACCACAAAACTAATAGCAATCGCAACTAAACTAGTGTTAGATAATGACAAATATGACATGGTGTTCCTAAATAGATTTACCTTGATAGGTTTTTAACCATTCTAGTATGGTTATTGGTGAGATAAAAGAGGGTATTGATGAGTAACGACACGCAGCTTCCTATTGAATTACAAAAACTCGGTGAAACACGCTTTGCCGCGCTGTACCCAGAGCAACAAAACCAGCAGCAGATAATACGGCTATTGGCGTTAAGTGATTTTGCTTGGCGCAGCTTAAGCTCTCAACCTGCGCTACTGTCTTGGTTACTGTGTGAGCACGAAATTAAAAATAGAGAAATTTTAGACCCTTTTGCACAGCTAGATATAACTAAAATAGAAGAGAGTGAGTGCCATAAGTTACTGCGCCAATACCGAGAAAAATACTGGTTAAAGGTGGCTTTTTTAGATTTATGCTGCAAAAACCCAATTGAAAATAGTATTGAATATATTAGTGAACTTGCTAATAAACTGATCGACAGTGCTAATCAATGGGCTTATAAAAATGTCGCTAAAACCAATGGTGAGCCATTAGATGAGCACAACAACCCGTTACCGTTAATGGTATTAGGAATGGGTAAACTAGGTGGACAAGAACTCAATTACTCATCTGATATCGATCTTATTTTTGCATATCCTCGCAATGTTAAAACCCAAGGTGGGCGTCGCTCGCTTGAAGCACCTGTCTTTTATACTAAAGTTGCCCAAAAGCTAATTACAGCACTTAATCAATGTACGGTTGATGGCCAAGTTTTTCGTGTAGATATGCGTTTGCGACCATTTGGGGAAAGTGGTCCGTTGGTAATGAGCTTTAATGCCATTGAAGACTACTACCAAGAGCAAGGGCGTGATTGGGAGCGCTACGCGATGTTAAAAGGGCGCTTAATTGGCACGCCTAACATTTATTGGCAGGAGTTTAATACGTTATTAAAGCCTTTTGTGTATCGCCGTTATATTGATTTTTCGGTTATTGAGTCGCTAAGAAAAATGAAGCTTATGATTGCCCAAGAGGTGCGTCGTAAGCGCTTAACCAATAATATTAAGTTAGGTGGTGGTGGCATTCGCGAAGTGGAGTTTATTGTTCAGGCTTTGCAAATGGTGCGAGGTGGCAGAGAGGCAAACTTACAAACGCAATCTTTATTAATGGCATTAAAAGAGTTAACACTAAGCCAAGTTATTGATGAGCTTGAAGCTAAAGATTTAAAAAGCAATTACTTATACTTACGCAAAGTAGAGCAATACCTACAAATATTTGATGATCAACAAACACAAACACTGCCCGATGATGAGCTAAATCAACAGCGACTCAATGTGTTGCTCGCTCAGGCCGATTTTGCGGCAACGCTTGTGAAAATAGAACATGTGATGAGCCAAATACATAATGAATTTACACAGGTTATAGGCGAAGAAACTGAACCACTTGATACCTGTGAAGGGGCGTTTATTAGTGCTTGGGATCACGGCGATGTTAGCTTTTTAAATGAGCTCAGAGATGAATGGCAAACACCATTACACGACTTTAAACAACGAGTTTCTAAAGCTAAAGTCGGCAATCGTGGGCGCGATATTCTTGATAAATTAATGCCGGCATTACTTAAACAGTTAAACGACTTTAATGCCAGTGCTAGCGCCTTTGCAACGGTATGCCAAATATTAAATAAAATTATTTCGCGCACCGCTTATCTAGAGTTGCTGTATGAAAATCCAGGAACGCTAAAACAATTGGTTTTACTTTGTTGTCACAGTAAATGGATTGGGGAGCATATTTCATTATACCCCATTTTGCTCGATGAACTTATCGACCCAGCTGTGCTTTACAAGCCAACCCCATTAACTGCGTATAAAGATGAAATAAGGCAGTATTTTTTACGCATTGAACATGACGATTTAGAGCAGCAAATGGAAGCGCTGCGTCAGTTTAAGCAAACCCATCAATTACGCATTGCCGCAGCTGATGCGACGGGCGTTATTGATGTAATGAAAGTAAGCGATCACTTAACAGCATTGGCTGAAGCTATAGTCGATCAGGCTGTAAATATTGCGTGGTACCACTGCGTAAAACGCTTTGGTATGCCACCTAACACCGATGATGAAAACAAGGGGTTTGCGGTTATTGCGTATGGTAAAACTGGCGGTTTTGAGGTGGGTTATGACTCTGATCTCGATTTAGTCTTTGTGCATAACCATGATGGTACAAGCTACACCAATGGTGATAAAGCGATTGACTCAAGGCAGTTTTATTTAAAACTCGCACAACGATTAATGCATTTATTTAATACCCGTACCGCCTCAGGTATTTTATATGAGTTAGATACTCGTCTGCGTCCAGAAGGTGCATCAGGGCTATTAGCTATTAACCTAGAAAGCTTTAATCATTATCAGCAAACGCAAGCATGGACATGGGAGCATCAAGCCCTGGTTAGAGCCAGGCTGATTTTAGGCCAAGCTGAATTAGTAACACGGTTTGCACAAATTCGCGCCGAGATATTGTGCCAACAACGTGATGAAGATACTTTAAAGGCAGACGTGATTAAAATGCGCGAAAAAATGCGTGCCCATTTGGCTAAAGGCAATGCGCAGCAATTTGACTTAAAACAAGATGTAGGTGCCATGACCGATATTGAGTTTATAACGCAATACTTGGTATTAAAACATGCCCATGAGTTTACCCACTTATGCGATAATTCTGACAATGTGAGAATTTTAACTGATGCGGCTAAAATTGGCTGTATCAGCGATATTCAAAAACAGCAGCTTATTAAAGCGTATATAGACTATCGCTCACGCTATCATGTATTGAGCTTAGACCAGCAAGGTCGCTGCGTTAAACGCGAAGAGTTTAGTGAAAATATCAATAATGTTAGCACTGTTTGGAAGGCAATATTTGGGCTAGATTGAGCAATTTAATGTTATGCGCTCAGCAATATTTGAGCGCATATCAACAAAATTAAACCCAATGTAGTTAATTGCTTAGCTTTAAACAGTTTGAGCGTACAAATTCAGACGGTAGCTCGGTAATAACCGCTGCACGTTGTTCAGGGCAGAAAAACGCATACACTTCATTTGAAAAGTCATCATTAATAGAGCGGCTAACGCGGTATAAAGCGGAGTTAAAACTGCTATCTATACGAAAGTGATCTTTTATTACGTAATCTTTGTCTAAGTACCACATTAAAGTAATACCTTCGTTATTAGCGTATTGGGTCAGTACAGTACGCAAGGTTGAATCACGTTGAAAACGACGCGGGCCTACTTCTCCGCTCCAATTTAAAGGCATAGGCTCTACTACAAAAGAGCGTTGGTTTAGCGCTCTATCAAGGCTAAGGTCGGGTTTTTCGAGTTCAATTATAAATTTGTGATTGTCTTTATTGACAGAAACTCTATTTCGAATTGATGCATAAAACCGCGATAACCCTTCGGCCGCAGCGTTATTGGTTTGTTGATAATTAAATGACGACGAACCATTTAGTAGAAAATAGATGGCTGCACCAATTAACAATAAAGCTAAAAGTATATATCTAATCCAAAACCACATCGCTGTCACTCGTCTTTGTTATTTTAGTAACCCATCTTTAATAGAAAGAGGGGGCGTCTTTATCGGGTCGTGTTTTAAAACGTCTATGCAACCACATATATTGTTCAGGGGCGGCATTTATTGATTGCTCCATGCGCTGATTAACACGTGTTACATCGGCTTTATCATCGCCGCTTGGGAAATTTTCAAGCTCAGGTACGATTTCTAAGTGATACTTTCCGTTGTTATCCCTGTAAGCAATTAAGCTCATTGTTTCGCAGTTTTTACTACCTGCAAACATTAGTGTACCAGTGGTGGTTGCTGTATCGGGTACTGCGTAAAAAGGCACAAACTCACAGCGGTTACGGCCATAATCCTGATCGGGTAAGTAATAACACAGCTTTTTATTTTTTAATGATTTTAATAGCCCTTTTACGTCCTTTTTACCAACCATGTATTCATTAGAGCGCAGGCGCCCATTGGTGGTAAAGTATTCCATAAGCGGATTGTTATGCGGGCGGTAAAAGCCAATACCTTGGCACTTCAAACCCATTACACGACTTGTCATTTCAAGATGAAGTATATGTGGAACAAGTAATAAAACACCTTTTCCTGATTGTTGTACGCGCTCAAAGTGCTCAAGCCCTTTTATTGACCCGAGTACTTTTTTGACCCGCCATTGTGGCCACCACCAAGCCATACCGGTTTCAACCATGGCAATACCGGTATTTTCCATATTTTTAAGTACCAGTTGTTGTTGCTCGGCTTCGCTCATTGTGGGGAAACAGCGTTTAATATTAACCTCAGCAATATGCCTTCTACGCTTCATATATTTATGAACCAAGCGTCCTAGCTGCTTACCCATAGCTAATTGTAGTTTTTGCGGTAACCAAGAAATGAGATATAAAAATAAGACACCAATCCAAGTTAGCCAGTAACGAGGACCTAAAAAAGAGGCTTTAAAAGGGGATGAGTTAACCACAAAAATTTCTCTAAAAATAAAAGGCTAGGGTCTGTTGACCTTTGCGGATTAATATTTGTTCAAACTAGGGGCAATTTAATCGCGGCGCGAGGTTTGTAACCTAGTGGGCTAAGTAAAAACCGAGCAACAAAGAGTTAATTGCCCCTAGGCAGAACCCTTCTGGCAGCGCCTGTTTGGCATTGATACTACGTTATCGCCTATTTATGGGGAATAACCACACCACATAAGCTCTGCCTTGCCTAAATACCAAACAGGCTGCTGCAAATTTAACCTTGAAAGGTCAACAGACCCTAGTTTAACGCTATGTGTTAAAAAATACAAAAAGCCAGCAAAAAGCTGGCTTTAGTGATTATTTATAATGAAGTCGTCTGCTTAGTTAACAGTATTTAAACCTTGGTTTATACCCACTAAATCTTCACGGCTTAATGTTCCTGTCGCTTGTTTTAAGCGAAGCGTTGACACAACATAGCGATAACGCACATCAGCAAGATTACGCTTTGCGTTGTATAAGTTTTGCGTACTGACGAGCACATCAACAATGGTACGTGTACCCACTTCAAAACCCGCTTCCGTGGCTTTTAATGCGCTTTGTGCTGAAATAACCGCTTGTTCAAGCGCTTTATAGGTCGCAATATCAGATACCACTTGGTTATAAGAAGTAATAACAGAGCGAGTTACTGCGCGATAATTGGTTTCAAAATCTTGGCTAGCAGCAACGTAAAATGCGCGTGCTTGCTCTGTTGCAGCAACCGTTGCGCCACCTGAGTAAAGTGGGACGCTAAAGTTTAGTCCAATAGTGCTTGAATCTGAACGAGGTTGGTCGTCAAAACTAGCGCCATTTAACTCACTATCTGTTAATGAGTCGCCGTAGCTAGCATTTAACGTTAGTTTTGGGTAATGACCTGCTTTTGCGAGTTCAATTTGTTCTTTAGCTATATCAACCGTTATTTTTGATACTTGCAGATTTAAGTTTTTGTCTTTCGCTATTTTAACTAAATCAGTTGCAGGCGTACTTGGCTTAACCGTAGAAAATGTTTCGGTGTTTAACATATCTAGCTTTGCGTGGTACTTACCAGTGATCTCACGTAGTTGCTCACGGGCTGTTTCTACCGCATTATTAGCAATGATTTCTTGCGCTACTGAGTTATCAAATTGTGCTTGTGCTTCATGTACATCGGTAATAGCCGTTAAACCTACAGCGTAACGTTGTTTAGTTTGTTCAAGTTGGCGCTCAATGGCACGTTTTTCAGCTTGTACAAATTCAAGGTTATCAATAGCGCTTAATACGTTAAAATAGCCTTCAGCCACACGTACTATTAAATCTTGTTTAGCAAAATCGTACTGGCCACTAGCTTGCAGTGCTTGTTTGTCAGCAATGCCGAGTGAATTCCACGCGCCCAAATCAAATAGCGTTTGGCTTAAGCTAATACCACGTCTGAATTGGTCCGTTTCACTTTCGACTTTAACTTGGTTTGATAAATCGCCTATGCTTTGAAAAGAGGTCGAGTCACTTTTTTCATAACTCATGCTTAAACCAATTTGCGGTAATAGTGCGCTCATAGCGCGATCGCTTTGGTATGATTGTGCATCAGCTTGGGCTTTTGCTTTTAAAACGGTAGGATCGTTGGCTGTTGCGATTTCAAAAACTTGAAGTAAATCTTCTGCATTGGCTACGGTTGAGCCCAATGCGCATGATAAACTAACCAGTGCAGCAAGGATGTTCTTTTTCATGTGATGTTCGGTCCTTAGACAATTTTTGTACTAGTAGCATGTTAACCTGTTTTAACTAATAACTAAAAAAAAAATTAGTAAAACAGCGTTCTCAAGTGTAACAGAATATATACCTAAATGACGTTGATGTATTTGCACCCTCAAAAAGGAAAGAATAGATGGCGAATAAAAGTCGTATTAAATTTACCCATGACGATGTGAGATTAAAACCAATTGAAAATTTGTATGATGGTTTTTTTAAAATAAACCTTTATCAATTTAAGCATGCCTTATTTGCGGGTGGAGAGTCTGAGGTAATTCGTCGAGAAATTCTTGAACGCGGAGATGCGGTCGCAGTTTTACCTTATGACCCAGTAACTGAGCAAGTGCTGCTAATTGAACAAATTCGAATTGGCGCAATTAAAAGCAAACACACGCCTTGGCTGTTAGAATGTATAGCGGGCATGACCGATGGCAGTGAAGATTACGAGTCGGTTGTTAAAAAAGAAGCGTTTGAAGAAGCGGGACTTAATTTAACAGAACTTGAGTTTATGTTGTCTTACCTTTCAAGCCCCGGCGGTACTACAGAGCGTTTGTTTTTATATTTAGCTCACGCCGACTTAAGCCAAATTAATACCGGTATATATGGCTTAGACACCGAAGGTGAAGATATTAAAACGCATATTATGGATTTAGATGAAGCATTTGAGCGACTCAATCGTGGCGAGATAGATAATGCGGCTACGGTAATTTGCTTGCAATGGTTAGCACTAAATCGCGACAGAATACGTAAGAAGTGGGCATAGTTTTTAATTTTTTAATAGTAATGGCGGTATTTTGACAGCACTTTTAACGACTAATCGATACATTCAAAGCCTTCCAAAGTATTTAACACTTTGTGAGCATAATTACGTACGCCTTTTAAAATTACTACCTCGTGAACGAGCGATTGGCAGTGTCAGAGAAATCAAACTGGGCCACAGTAAATTTGCCATCAACATAGATGATATTGCCAAGTACACCCTTGATATATCTATTAAACAGTTATCAGGAATGGTAAGTGATATTTCGCCTTTGTATTTAACAGTGCGCTTATATAATGATGCTAAGGTAGCCGAAATTGTCCACCATGATTACCACCAACGAATCAAACCTTCCTATGGCTACCCTAATCCTAAGATGCATCAAAAAGATGAAAAATATCAGTTGAATGCTTTTTTATATGATTGGTTGGTTGCCTGTGTAGAGCGAGGTCAATCAACACTTAATTGGGATGTAAATAATGGCTTGGTTTGATGATACGTATTATTTTGAGCAAGCCCAGCTTCGTATAGCCCATATAACGGATTGTCATCTTTTTAGCGATAAGCAGAGCGAGTATTTTGGGGTTAACACCGCAGATCATTTTACTAGGGCACTTTCAGATATAGCAAAACAGCAGCCTGATGCCTTGATATTTGGTGGCGATTTAACCCAAGATCACAGCTTTAATTCCTATTTATTATTTGCTGAACTGATTCATAATAGTGACCTTGATTGCCCCGTATTTTGGGTTCCCGGCAATCATGATGAAATTGATCAGCTCAATTTAATTAGTGGCGGGCAAATACAACGCGCTAAACATATTGTGGCGCAAGGGTTTGAACTGATATTAATTAATTCTAAAGGA
The DNA here is from genome assembly GCF_023161935.1 of Pseudoalteromonas sp. 2CM28B. Taxonomy (NCBI): domain Bacteria; kingdom Pseudomonadati; phylum Pseudomonadota; class Gammaproteobacteria; order Alteromonadales; family Pseudoalteromonadaceae; genus Pseudoalteromonas; species Pseudoalteromonas sp. 2CM28B. The sequence continues at coordinate 7,630 of NZ_JALNTH010000028.1, read as the reverse complement.
AATACCCCTGCTGGGTGGGTGACGCCCTCGCATTTAGAGGAAATTATGGCGTGTTTAGTCGATTCAGATAATCGTCATATTGCATTTTGTCATCACAACCCACTGCCTATTAATGGCTACCTAGACAAACACATGCTAGAAAATGGGCCGCAGCTATTAAATTTATTAGTTAATAATGGCCGCGTTGATGCGCTGTTTCATGGGCATGTTCACAATAACTACCAACAGCAATTTAGAGAGCTTGATATTTACGCGACACCGGCCAGTTCCGTGCAGTTTACAAAGCACAGTGCTACTTGGCAGCAAGAAGATAAAGGGGCGGCTTATCGTATGCTGCACTTAAATGCTGAGCAACAAAAGGTGCATATACGCACGGACGTGGTATGGTTAAACGAGTAATCTATATTCACGGTTTTAATAGCTCTGAAAAATCATATAAAGCTGTGCGCTTTGGTGAGCTTATGGCACACTATGATGTTGATTATTGTGTGCCACGCTTAAATCATGAACCTATAGAGGCGATTATAGCGCTTGAACAACTATTAACACCGAATACCGTATTATTGGGCAGCTCGTTAGGTGGTTTTTTTGCCACGTATTTATCGCAGCGTTATCAAATTCCTGCGGTGGTAATTAATCCTGCCGTTGCCCCATATACATTATTAGAGCCTATACTTGGGCCTAATTATAATCCGTATCAAGATTATAATTACCAATTACAATCTCGTCATATAGATGCGTTAAAAGCATTAACGGTGACAGAGTTAAAACACCCTGAACTGTTGTATTTATTACAGCAAACAGGGGATGAAGTGTTAAATTTTCAGCACGCAATAAAGTATTACTCACAATGTAAACAGTTAATTGAATTTGGCGGCGATCATAGCTTTAATGGCTTTGAGCGAGCTTTTTCAAGCATTGTCGATTTTCTTAAAATCAGATATTAGCGTATATAAAGATAAAAACTATGACTCAACAAAATTATAACGCCGAAGCCATTGAAGTACTTAATGGATTAGAGCCGGTAAAACGCCGCCCAGGCATGTATACAGACACATCGCGCCCCAATCATTTAGGCCAAGAGGTTATTGATAACAGTGTTGATGAAGCAATGGCCGGGCATGCGAAGCGTATTGATGTCATTTTGCATGAAGATAACTCACTTGAAGTGAGCGATGATGGTCGGGGGATGCCGATAGATATTCACCCTGAAGAAGGTATTCCTGGGGTTGAACTAATATTCACCAAATTACACGCAGGTGGTAAATTTTCAAATAAAAATTACCAGTTCTCTGGTGGTTTGCATGGGGTAGGTATCTCGGTCGTTAATGCGCTATCTACCCGTGTGGAAGTAACGGTTCGCCGTGACGCACAGCAATTTAGAATGGCTTTTGAGCATGGCGATAAAGTTGAAGATTTAAATGTTATTGGCTCAGTGGGTAAACGCAATACCGGTACTACCGTGCGCTTTTGGCCAGATACCAGCTATTTTGATTCTGCTAACTTTTCACTGACTAAGCTTAACCATTTATTAAAAGCCAAAGCGGTACTATGCCCAGGTTTGCGTATTAAGTTTGTAAATAAACAAACGAAAGAAACCCAAGAGTGGTTTTATGAAACCGGCTTAAAAGATTACTTAGTAGAAGCAGTTAAAGGCTATGAAATACTGCCTAAAGACCCATTTGTAGGTGAGTTTTCAAGTTCTATTGAAGGCGCTGATTGGGCCGTTGTATGGATGCCTGAAGGCGGTGAGTCAACAGCCGAAAGTTATGTAAACTTAATTCCTACCGCACAAGGTGGCACCCACGTAAATGGCCTGCGCCAAGGGCTTTTAGAGGCGATGCGTGAATTTTGTGAATTTAGAAACTTATTACCACGTGGTGTAAAGCTCACCCCAGATGATATTTGGGAACGTTGTAGTTATGTATTGTCGGTAAAAATGCAAGACCCACAATTTGCAGGGCAAACCAAAGAAAAACTCTCATCACGTTCATGTGCTGCGTTTGTATCGGGTGTCGTAAAAGATGCTTTTAGCTTATGGCTAAATGAGCACACTGACACTGCAGAGTTACTTTCTGAATTGTGTATTTCAAATGCACAGCGTCGCTTACGCGCGGCTAAAAAAGTAGTTCGTAAACGTGTTACTTCAGGCCCTGCATTACCAGGCAAACTGACCGATTGTAGTGCTGCTGATAATGACCGCACAGAATTGTTTTTAGTAGAGGGTGATTCAGCGGGTGGCTCAGCTAAACAAGCGCGAGATCGTGAGTTCCAAGCAATCATGCCACTAAGAGGTAAAATTTTAAATACTTGGGAAGTAGAATCAGGGCAAATTTTGGCCTCTCAAGAAGTGCATGATATTTCAGTGGCATTGGGTATTGACCCCGATTCAAGTGATTTATCAGGGCTGCGTTACAATAAAATATGTATATTAGCGGATGCTGACTCGGATGGACTGCACATTGCCACTTTATTGTGTGCCTTATTTGTGCGCCACTTCCCACAATTGGTAAAAACTGGGCATGTGTATGTTGCTATGCCACCGCTGTTTAGAATTGATATTGGTAAAGATGTTTATTACGCGCTTGATGAAGATGAAAAAACCGGTATTTTAGCGCGTATAGAAGCAGAGAAAAAACGCGGTAAGGTAAACGTGCAACGCTTTAAAGGCTTGGGTGAAATGAACCCGCTACAATTGCGTGAAACAACCATGGATCCAAATACCCGTCGATTAGTGCAGCTAACACTTGATGAAGAAGAACAAACAATGGAAATGATGGATATGTTACTTGCTAAAAAGCGTTCATCAGATCGCCGCCAATGGCTTGAAGATCACGGTAACAAAGCACAAGTTTAATAAGCCTTTGGGCTACAGGAGAGGCAAATGAAAAGACTATTTAGCACACTGTTGTTACTCTGCTTTATGTCATCGCCAGTGATGGCGAAAAATATTCTCGACAAGCTGACCGCTGCCCCAGGGTTTGAAATAAGCTTATTTGCTGATGATGTTGAAAATGCTAGGCAAATTGCAGTATCAAGCCGAGGTATAGTGTATGCAGGGTCGCGTAATGCGGGTAATGTGTATGCATTGATTGATCATAACAGCGATGGTGTGGCAGATAAAAAAATAGTGATTGCAGAGGGACTGAATATGCCCTCGGGTTTAGCGATTAAAGACGGTGACTTATATGTCGGTGAAGTGCACCGTATTATTCGTTTTAAAAATATCGATAAGCACCTCAAAAACCCTGAGTATGAAGTGTTTTATAGCGATTTACCGTCAGAGCGTCACCATGGCTGGAAGTTTTTACGCTTTGCGCCAAACGGCGAGCTGATTATTCCGGTGGGTGTTCCCTGTAATATTTGCGAGGAAGATCCTCGGTTTGGTCGTATTTTTTCGTTAAACACCGACACCAAAGAAATAACCACTTTAGCCAAAGGTGTGCGCAATACTGTAGGCTTTGACTTTCACCCTAGCACGCAAATGCTATGGTTTAGCGATAATGGCCGTGACATGATGGGGGATGATATTCCACCCGATGAGCTAAACCGCATCACTAAAGAAGAAGAGCATTTTGGTTTTCCATACGTGCATGGCGGCGTTATTGTTGATCCGGAGTTTGGTGAAGGCAAAAACATTGCTGACTACACTCAACCTGCATTGGCATTAGGTGCGCATGTTGCGCCATTAGGTATTCATTTTTATACCGGCAAGCAGTTCCCTGATAGCTATAAACAACAGTTATTTGTAGCTGAGCACGGTTCATGGAATCGCTCTAAAAAGGTCGGTTATAAAGTGGCAGTGGCAACTATAGAAAATGCCAAGGTAACAAAGTATACGCCACTGATCACCGGCTTTATGCAAGACGAAACGACATTTGGACGCCCTGTTGCATTTGCACAATTAAATGATGGCAGTCTATTGGTAAGCGATGATTACGCAAACGTAATTTACCGCGTAAGCTATAAGAAAAACTAGGTAAGCTTTAATGAGTGATACAGATACCTTGCTAATGCAAGGAATTGAACAGCAAACAATGGGGCGTTTTACCGAAGACGCCTATTTAAATTATTCAATGTACGTGATCATGGATCGTGCCTTACCGCACGTTGGTGACGGCCTAAAACCAGTGCAACGTCGTATTATTTATGCGATGAGTGAGTTGGGATTATCGGCAAGTGCTAAATACAAAAAATCAGCCCGTACCGTGGGTGACGTATTAGGTAAATACCATCCTCATGGTGATAGTGCCTGTTATGAAGCCATGGTACTTATGGCGCAGCCGTTTTCTTATCGCTACCCGTTAGTTGATGGTCAAGGTAACTGGGGTGCAGCAGATGATCCGAAGTCGTTTGCGGCAATGCGTTATACCGAAGCGCGTTTATCTAAATTCTCTGAAGTATTACTTAAAGAGTTAGGCCAAGGGACTGTTGATTGGACGCCAAACTTCGACGGCACCATGGATGAACCATTAGTATTGCCATCGCGCTTACCGCATATATTACTTAATGGTGTCACCGGTATTGCTGTGGGTATGGCAACCGATATACCGCCGCATAATGTGCGTGAAGTAGCCAGTGCCTGTTGTTTATTACTTGATAAACCAAAAACAGAACTCGAAGAGTTATTGGATTTAGTGCATGCGCCTGATTATCCAACTGATGCTGAAATAATTACGCCTAAAGCTGATATTCACAAAATTTATAAAACCGGTCGTGGCTCAATTAAAATGCGCGCTGTGTATTGTGAAGAGCAGGGCGATATCGTTATTACTGCGTTACCGCACCAATGTTCGGGTGCAAAAGTACTTGAGCAAATTGCAGCGCAAATGAACGCTAAAAAGTTACCAATGGTGGCTGACTTACGTGATGAGTCTGATCACGAAAATCCAACCCGTATTGTGATTGTGCCGCGTTCAAACCGAATTAAAGCTGAGCCATTAATGGCGCACTTATTTGCCACCACCGATCTTGAAAAAAATTACCGCGTAAACTTAAACATGCTGGGCTTAGATGGCCGTCCACAAGTTAAAGACTTACGTAGTATTTTAACTGAATGGCTGACTTTTAGACGTGAAACAGTGCGTCGTCGTTTGCAATATCGACTCGATAAAGTACTCGCAAGATTACATATTTTAGAGGGCTTGCTTGCTGCCTTTTTAAATATTGACGAAGTTATAGAAATTATTCGCTCTGAAGATAAGCCTAAACCAATATTGATGGAGCGCTTTGAGTTAACTGATATTCAAGCGGAAGCCATTTTAGAATTAAAACTTCGCCATTTAGCAAAACTTGAAGAGTTTAAAATTCGTGGTGAGCAAGACGAATTAGCCAAAGAGCGTGACAAATTAGAGCAAACATTAGGCTCAGACCGTCGCATGTCGACGTTGCTTAAAAAAGAAATTCAAGAAGCCGCAGAAATGTATGGTGACGATCGTCGCTCACCTGTTATTGAGCGTGTGGAAGCCAAAGCTCTGAGCGAAAAAGATTTAATCCCTTCAGAGTCTGTGACTGTTGTTCTATCTGAGAAAGGCTGGGCACGTGTTGGTAAGGGGCATGACTTAGATGTAGAAGGGTTAAATTACCGCGCCGGTGATGGCTATAAAGCATCAGCGCGAGGTAAAAGTAATCAACCTGCAGTATTTTTAGATTCAGCAGGGCGTGCATTTGCGACCGATGCCCATAGCCTTCCTTCTGCAAGAAGCCAAGGCGAGCCTATGACAGGGCGCTTTAACTTAACCTCAGGCGCAAGCTTTGAGCACGTAGTTATGGGTGAAGACGCTCAAGTATTGCTAATGGCTTCTGATGCCGGTTATGGCTTTATTACTGACTTTAAAGATTTAGTCAGTAAAAACAAAAACGGTAAAGCCTTAGTGAGTGTGCCAAAAGGTGGTGTGTTGTTATCGCCAATACGGGTTAATAACGTTGCCAGTGATTACTGTATGGCAATTTCTAACGAGGGGCGAATGTTGTTATTCCCACTGCGTGATTTACCTAAGCTAGGTAAAGGCAAGGGCAATAAGATTATTTCTATTCCGGGCGCTAAAGTACAAGCGCGCGAAGAGTTTGTAAAAGTATTAGCTGTTGTGCCGCAAGGGAGCAGTGTTACGCTGCATGCAGGTAAGCGTAAATTGACGCTTAAACCAAGCGACCTTGAGCATTACCATGGCGATCGAGGCCGCAGAGGGAACAAGTTACCTCGTGGTTTACAGCGCGTTGATGAAGCCGTGGTAGAGTTGACGCCGCAGCAAGTTGATGAGCCAAATTCAGATACTGAGCAAAATTCAGATACTGAGCAAAGTTAAAACACTCGGAAAATTAGACTAAACTAGATAACGGCTTACTTAGGTAAGCCGTTTTTTTATGACTGTTTTATTTCAGCGAACGCTTGTGCGCTATTTTCTCGTCTGCGCAACAAAATAACGTTATAATAAAGCAATATATGATTGTGGTTATATTGGAGAGGCGCACTTGCTAGCTGTTATACGTATTTTAATAATGCTGTTGTTTATATTATTAAGTTGTTTTTTTGGTTTGTTGTTATCAATTTTTAGACCATTTCATCCTAGTAATGTGCACGTTATTGCAAGTTGGTTTGGCTCAATGGCTAAAATGCTTGGGGTTAAATTAGAACTAAAATATCATCCTGATGCGCTTAAGGTGGGGCCTGCTGTGTATGTAGCGAATCATCAAAATAGCTACGATTTATTTACTATTCCAGCTATGGTACCAAAAAATTGTGTGAGCGTTGGCAAAAAAAGTCTTAAATGGATCCCATTTTTTGGTCAGCTTTATTGGTTGTCGGGTAATATTTTAATCGACCGATCAAATCGTTCAAAAGCTGCTGGCACAATCTCAAAAGCAGCGGCTAAAATAAAACAAAAAGGTTTATCGGTGTGGATGTTCCCTGAGGGGACGCGTAGTTATGGTCGTGGTTTACTCCCCTTTAAAACCGGTGCATTTCATACCGCAATGAGTGCAGAGGTGCCTGTTGTGCCAGTATGTATGAACACAACCGATAAAACCATTAAACTAAATCGCTGGGATAATGGTACAATTTACATTGAAATGTTAGCCCCCATAGCACTTGATAACAGTATCAGTGCCCGTGAACATGCTAAAAGTGTGCACAGTATTATGGCTGCTAAAATAACAGAATTAGATGCTCAAGTGAGAGAGAAATAATGGAAAACTGGCGTGAAATAAGTGAAGACATCGTAACTTCACTACTTGAAGATGGGTCTGATCCAGAAATTCTTTATGAAGTAGAACACCACTTTGTATGTGAAGACTTTACTAAGTTAGAACAAGCGGCATTGGCTGCGTTTAAACTAGGTTACGATGTAGAAGAGCCAGCAGAACTTGAGCTTGAAGACGGTGAAAAAATTTGGAGTTTTGACATTGTTGTTGAAGCCGAATTAGATGTCGACGTGATAATGGAAGACGTTGATAAACTCGCGCAACTTGCTGTTGAATGCGATGTTGAATACGATGGTTGGGGCACTTACTTTCAAGAGTAATGGTTACCAATGCAAAAGGCGAACAATGATGTTTAACACCACTCGTTTAAGAACGAGTGGTGCTTTTTCGTTTATATCTAACCGGATATTTTTGTGTCTTTGCCAGCACC
>NZ_JALNTH010000128.1:0-411 GCF_023161935.1 Pseudoalteromonas sp. 2CM28B | reverse complement strand
ATCGGTCACAAACTAGGTGAATTTGCACCAACTCGCACTTACCGTGGCCATGCTGCGGATAAGAAAGCGAAGAAACGTTAAGAGGGGAAGATAAATGCAAGCATTAGCTAAACATAAATTCGCCTCTGGTTCGGCGCAAAAAGCACGTCTAGTTGCAGATCAGATCCGCGGGTTACCTGTCGATCGCGCACTAGAAATCCTGGCGTACAGCCCGAAAAAAGCGGCTGTATTAGTTAAGAAAGTACTTGAGTCTGCTATTGCTAACGCAGAGCATAACGAAGGTGCTGACATTGATGAGCTACGTGTAACAACGATTTTTGTGGACGATGGTCCAACAATGAAACGTATTATGCCACGTGCTAAAGGACGCGCAGACCGCATCCTTAAGCGTACAAGCCACATCACTGTTGT
>NZ_JALNTH010000127.1:0-415 GCF_023161935.1 Pseudoalteromonas sp. 2CM28B | reverse complement strand
AGCGCTCGGCTTTACGTTAAGAGAAATAAAATCGCTAATGTCTATGGACAGCAACTGCGCTCAAGTTGAGCTATTAAACCGACAAAAGTTAGCAATCATTCGAGACAAAATTAATGACCTTCAACGTTTAGAGAAAGTAATTGTGGGTATGACAAATACCTGTATGCAAAACGAAGATCCAACACATTGCCCCATAATTGACTCATTAAAATGATTGACTCCGTACTTGTATACGGAGTTTAGAATGATGGTAATATCAACCAATAGACTTTCAAATGATAAATAAAATATTAGACAGAGTAGGCTCTAGTGGCGTTTGGCTAGCGGCACGGCCTGCCTCCCTGCATTAAGGTCACTTGCATCGGCATTAGGACTAGGCTTCTTCTCTCACTTCGAAGGAATAGCTGTAAATACG
>NZ_JALNTH010000027.1:0-115255 GCF_023161935.1 Pseudoalteromonas sp. 2CM28B | reverse complement strand
AGAAAATGTTTAGGATTTAAAACACCAAATGAAGTCTATAATGAATTAGGTGGTGCACTTCCAATTAGAATCTAGGTTGCGTTAAGTACAAAATTTAAGATGGGTGTCTTGTTTATTGTTTATTTGTTTTTAGCAGCTGAAAACAGGCATGTAAAAGTATGGAGTCTTTATCCCGCCAATCATCATTTAATGATTCAATTTTTAACAGATTACTTGGTTGCATGATGGTAACTTCTGGCTGCTAACGCCGCGTTAAGTAGTGAGCGACGCCTACGACTAACCTAAACCATTACACCGTAAACACAAAACTCAATTTGAACCAAGAATGCCATGCGTTGCGAATCTGCCTTAAACGCTTTGTTATGCGTTCATTCCATGTGCAGGGCTGATTCTGGACATGATAACCATATCTATATACCGTCCACTTTTGAATGTACTCAAACGCTTAATGCCCTCAGTTTCAAAGCCTACCTTTTCATACAGAGCTTTGGCTGAAAGATTATCAGCATGAACCTCTAATTCAACACGAATTAAATTAAGCCAATTATCAGCTTGATTGATTGCTTCATGCATCAAGGCTTTTCCGACACCTTGTCCGTGACTTTCAGGATGAACAGCGATGGCAATAGAAGCAGTATGCTTATCCCGAACTTTATCCGTTAGGAATAGCGTCACGTGTCCAACCACTTTACCATTAACTTCTGCAACTAACGTGTATTGATTTGATGCTGAAAAGAGATTTGAAACTTGCGAAGAGCTCAAAAAAGGAAGTTGTGATGTATTTGCCATTACTTCCGTAAAGCTATAAATATTATGAAGATCTTTATGATCAAATTCTTCTAAGTGTCTAATTTTCAAGTTACATCCTTACTGTAAGATCTGCCGAACGCATAACTTTTAAATAAGGGGCGCAGGCTTGTGGGGCATAATGGCGAAGCCGCCCCGCATGAATGCGTCCCAGCGAACGAAGTGAGTGACTTAATTTTTTTGTTATGTGCCATTAACCGATTTAGCCACAACAAACCCACTGAAACCTATGGCCGACTCAATATACCAGCCACTGTAATTATTACTTTGAAGATAATTTACTGTAGTTTCAATATCATCTTTCCAAATATCGACGCCAAAATGTCGATTCCAATTTTGGACATTCTCTTTTTCATTTTCGAAGAGAGAGCTAATCGGGACATTTTCAATGTCTGTGATAATCGAATATGCAGTGTGGACGAAATGATAAATAGCTACTTCGGTGAAGGTGATTTCCGAAAAATCAGTTTCTTTGCCGGGGTAACCGAAGCCCAAATATAACTTTACAGTTTTGCCGTGGTCGCTTACTTCGTACTTTTGAAGATGATAATCGTGAAATCTCAACATTGCCTCTTTAGCTTCCCTGGCACATAACAATTTTGTCTACGACATTTGTCGTTTTATAAACCGACAAATGTCCATATATTACAATGCATTTATCTTAACCATCAAATAAACACCTGTAAACAATTAGTTAACTGAAAATTATTTTTAATCAGTGCGAAAATACACCGAAATGGTGGAGATCAGTAATATTGGACAAAACAACAAGTACTGTCTATATACACAGTTAAATTTTGCTAGAGATTCATATCATGAAATCACCTTTTTTAACTATGATAGCCGAACAAATGTATCTAAAGCATTATGCTAAAAGTACCATTAAAGCGTATTTATACTGGATAGCTTCGTTTATTCGTTTTAACTCTATGAAGCACCCAACAACGATGGGAGATAATGAGGTCGAACTTTTTTTAAATCATTTAGTCAACCAACAAAATGTTGCTCCTAATACTCAAACACAAGCCTTAAATGCGTTGAGCTTTCTATTTAAAGTATGGAAAATAAACTAAACACCTACTCTTATTGAACAAGCAAAACGACCATCAAATGAGCCACCATTACCCCTGCCTCTATATTACACACATAAAAAAGCCCCGCTTGGTTTTAAACAAACGAGGCTCCACACTAATTTTTTAATCAATAATAAAAGCGCCGATACAGCAGGCGCTTTGCATCATTGAATTTTATTGATTAACTACACTTTTAAGTGGGTTAACTGGTTGTGCGTTGTCATCTAATAAGTTCATGTCAAAGTCGAACTCATCAACGCGAATCGCTTTTTCACGCTTTTTGTTGTAATCAATTAGTTGCGCATGTTCATCCGCAGTAATTACATTTGCCGCTAATGCGTTATCTAGCGTAATGGCAAAACGTGTACCTGGTTTAATCTTTTTAGCGCGCAGCGCTTTTTTAACTTTAGCCAGCTCAACAAGTGATGCCATTTTGGCTTTATAAGCTTGCTCGTTAATGTGATGACCGTCACCTTCTACAGGCTTAACTAAATGCGTAATTTGCGCTTTAAATGCGGTATCAAGCTGTGCTTGTTTTGCTAATTCACGAATTAAGTCGTCGCTAATTTTTGGCATTTTAGTTGAGTAGTTCATTGTTACAAAACGAATAAACTTACGAGTACCACTTGCAGGGAAGTTATCTAAAAACTTATGCAGTGCTTCTTCAGCGCTTTGTAATGCATAACGTGTTGCGTAATGGAAGTAAGGAGCCGCTTGCTCGCGCTCACTACTTGCTACTTTTTGCTCGTAGTATTTAATTGATGCCATTGCTGCATATAAAAAGCTCATTACATCGCCTAAGCGTGCTGATAGCATTTCAGCTTGCTTTAACTTACCGCCTAGTACTAGTAACGAGAAGTCAGCATACACAGCTAATTTAGCTGATAGTTTATGTACTGCTTTTTCGTATTCACGTACTTCTGGTAATGCAGAGTTTGCACTTGCAGTAAATGGTAAAACACCTAAACGGAACGCACGTAAGCTGTTTGCTGTGCTGTAACCAATTGTTTTACGTAAAATACCGTTAAACTCTTTATCTGCACCTTTATCTTCACTATGGATTGATTCAACCATAGATTGTAAATAAGGGTGACAACGCATAACACCTTGACCAAAAATCATCAGGTTACGAGTAAGAATGTTCGCGCCTTCTACCGTTATAGCAATTGGCTGTGCAACATAACCGCTTGCAAGGGTATTTTGTGGGCCATTTTGAATCGCTTTACCCGCTTGAATATCCATTGCAGAATCTAATACGTCGCGGCCAAGCTCGGTCATGTGGTATTTAGCTATTGCTGTAACAACCGATGGTTTTAAGCCCATGCCTAGGCCTTCAGTTGTCAGTACGCGCATTGCTTCTTGTAGGTATGTTTTACCTGCAATGTCTGCTAGTTTTTCTTGAATACCTTCAAATTGACCAATTGCTAAACCAAACTGCTCACGCACTGCTGCGTATTCAGATGCTGATTTAAATGCTACTTGCGAAGTACTTACACCTAGTGCAGGTAATGAAATACCACGTCCTGCGCCTAAACAGCTAACCAACATTTGCCAACCACGACCGATGTTTTTCTGGCCGCCAATAATAAAGTCCATTGGTACAAATACTTTGTTACCACGTGTAGTACCGTTATAAAAACGAATCCCCATTGGGTCATGGCGGTTGCCAAGCTCTACACCTGGGTGATCTTTAGGAATAAGCGCACAGGTAATACCTAAGTTTTCTTTGCCGCCTAGTAAACCTTCTGGATCCACTACTTTAAATGCTAAACCAAGTACCGTAGCGATTGGTGCCAGTGTGATGTAACGCTTATCCCATGTGATCTCAAGGCCAAGTACTTCTTCGCCGTTGTACATGCCCTTAGTTACAGTACCAATATCTGGAATGCCACCTGCATCAGAGCCCGCCTCTGGGCTTGTTAATGCAAAACATGGAATATCTCTGCCGTTTGCTAAACGCGGTAAGTAATGCGCTTGCTGCTCTTGTGTACCAAAGTGCAGTAATAACTCACCTGGGCCTAAAGAGTTAGGAACCATAACAGTTACCGCTACTGCAGAGCTTTTAGTTGCAATGGTTGCCACAATAGTTGAGTTTGCATAAGGGCTAAACTCTAAACCGCCAAACGATTTAGGAATGATAAGCGAGAAGAAACGCTCTTTTTTCAAAAATTCTAATATGTCATCTGGTAAGTGAATACCGTTTTGAATAACTGAATCGTCAATCATGCCTAGTAGCTCTTGTACTGGGCCATCTAAGAATGCTTGCTCGTCTGCACTTAGGGTAGCAGCCGGCACATCGCGTAGTGCGCTAAAATCTGGCTTACCTTGATAGATAGACCCTTCTAGCCACACATCACCCGCGTCTAGCGCTTCTTGTTCAGTGATTGAAATACTTGGTAATACTTTTTTTAATTTTGTACGTAAACTCATGATTGAACTCATCCGACCAGATAAATAATACCTACATTACGTCATAAAAATCAGTTTAGATCAATTACTCTATTCAATTAATTAACAGTTTTTTCAATTTATTTTCTTTACGGTGACGTAAACTGTTGAAACTAAAAGGCTTACACTTGTGCGCTGAAATACCTCTATTTGGCAACAATTAAGCCCCAAAGTCATAAAAAGCTATTTTTTAGGCATAAAAAACGCAGCCACTTGAGCTGCGTTTTTAAAATAAGGTGGGCAACGTTAACTGCTTATTTGCACAACGTGTTTACCTGTAAAGCCACCCGCTATTTGGTTATTTAAGGCAGCACTGACTGAGTCAGCAGTAAAGTCAACCGCAGTGATTGCCGGTGTTTTAATATCGCCCGATAGCGCGCCTTCAAGCAATAAATTGCCCATAAAACTTAAGCGCTGCTGTGCACATAAACTATTGGCAAGCCACGCACCACCAATAGACACCACACTAATATTAGGCGCTCGGTGGTACATTAAATCCTGATCAAAATGAGGCAGCGAGTTTAAACACGCGATACGCCCGCAAAAACGCATTAATTCAATATTTCTAAGCGTTGATTCACCGCCCATAGTATCAATTACAGCATCAAACCCTTGCGGGCCAAGCTCGCGGCGAATTTTGTCGCGTAACTTTTTGTCGTTATAATCAAATACCACATCGGCACCTAGCTGCTTTACCAGTTTGTGATTACGCTTTGAAGCGGTGGTAAATACATCGGCACCGCGTTGTTTAGCATATTGAATGGCAAACTGCCCTACCGCACCAGAGCCACCTTCGATTAGGATTTGGTCGCCCTCCGTAATGGTAATTTTATCTAAGCTAATAAGGGCGGCCATACCAGCGCACGGTAACGTAGCAGCCTTTGCAGGGCACAACCCATCGGGCACAACCGATACAGCAAAATTAGGTACCGTGGTGTATTCACTCAGTACTCCTTGCTTACCTATATTGGCATGCCACATTACTCGTTCGCCAACCCCAGGAAACACACCTTTGTTAGCTTTAACTACCACACCAACGGCGTCTAGGCCTAAAATATGAGGGTATTGCCACTTACAAAATCCCGTTTTAGCAAAATAGGCATCAGCAGGATTAAGGCCTACATACTCAAGCTTTACCAACAATTCGTTGTCGGCGCACTCGGGTATATCAACCTCAACATCTTGCAAGCGTATTTGCTCATCTGGTTGTGATAAAACAATAGCGCGCATGGTTTGTAAGGGGCTGCCTTGATGTGATAATTCAGTATTGCTCATTCAATTAACTCTACCTATTTTGTACTGCTAAGTGCATAGCTCCATTGGCCGTTAAATGCCTGATAAGCATTCACTTTAGCAAGCAATGTAGCAATAGTTGTGTCAACAGCGTTTTCTTGTGCCATTAAAACATCCTGGCGTGCATCTAACAACTCTAAGTACGGTATTTGACCTTCTTCGTACATCGCCTGTGCTTGTAAAAATGCTTTATTTGCAAAGCCATAGCGCTGTTTAGCATAACGCTCTTGCTGTTGTTGATTGACCAACATTTGCAATGAAAGTTCACTTTGAGTCACCGCATTTAATACTATTTGCTGATAGTCGCTGTAGGCAGCTTCACTTAAAAACTGCTGTGCGTCGCGCTGGGCAAGGAGTGCGGGGTAACTTAATATTGACCATTGCAATTGGGGGGCTACTTGCCATTGCTGATCAGTGTTTTTTAAGCCCGTGCTGTCTATGCTCACTACGCCTGCAAAGGCTGATAAGCTAATATCAGGTAGTAAGGCTTTACTTGCCGCCACACTTAAGCTGTTAGCTTGGCTAAAATCATACAATGCACGGCTTATATCAGGGCGAAGGGCAATGGCGCTATTGGCATTTTTAAGCGCAACGCTAAAGCTTTGCTCAAGCAGGTTTTGCTCATTGTCTATCGCAATGTCTTGCGCAAGCTTACCTGTAAGCACAGCTAAAGTAGATAAGTCGCTGTATTTTGCATACTCAATAGCGGGCATTAAGGCTTCTTGCTGCCTAAGCTGTGCCATTGTACGGTTTAGGTCAAGCTCGTTGGCAACGCCTTCATCTACACGTGCTTGAAGTACCTCAATGCTTTGCTCTAATGCGTTAATTTGCATGGCTATAATGTGTTGTTTTTCAACATTACCTTGATAGCTTACAAACCCTTTAACAACAGACGATACCACTTCAATTTGCAGTGAACGTACTTGCTCGGCTTGGCTCATGGCCGATGCATTTGCAGCATCAACCAAAGCAGTAATACGGCCAAATAAATCTAACTGCCAATCAAGCGCTATGTTAGCACTCGATTGACGGTCAAACACACTCGGTGCATCGCTTCGTGCTGCGCCAATATTTACCCCGCCTTGGGGTAAATATTGCGCTTTTTGCTCACCAAGTCGGGCAAGGGTACTTTTTAGCGTTAATTGGCTTGTTTGCAAATTGTAGTTATTGGCAAGTGCGCTATTAACCAAAGCATTTAGCTGCTTTGATTCAAGCTTGTGCCACCAATTTGTTTCATCTGCTGTGGCAACATTGCTGGCAATATTTGCTTGAGCTACAAAATCGTTAATAGCGTTTTGCTCGCTTTGTGTATCTATTTTGCTAGCGCAACCAGATAAAAAAGCAGCCACTAACACAGCACTTAACGTTAAGCGCGTTTTGATAGGTTTAGCGATAAAATTAGTCATGCGATAACCCCTTTGCTTTTTGCTGCTTTTTCACAACTAACATGTAAAACACAGGTGTGAATAATAAGCCAAACACCGTTACCCCTATCATGCCTGCAAACACCGCGTTACCCATTGCGTGGCGCATTTCCGCGCCTGCACCGGTTGCAAGTACCAAAGGTACAACCCCAGCAGTAAAGGCAATTGAGGTCATTAATATTGGGCGTAAACGCATACGACACGCCGCTAATATTGCCTCAAAGTGCGTTAACCCACCGCCGTGTTGGTCGCGGGCAAATTCTACCATTAATATGGCGTTTTTAGAGGCGAGTGCCACCAGTACAATTAATGCAATTTGAGTAAATATATTATTGTCTGAGCCTACAAACCACACACCTAATAGTGCTGAGAAAATAGTCATCGGTACAATTAATATTATGGCCAGTGGCAAACGTAAACTTTCGTACTGCGCAGCAAGCACCATAAATACAAGCAACACAACTAATGGGAATACATAAACCATGGTGTTACCTGCAAGTACTTGTTGGTACGTTACTTCTGTCCACTCGTACTCAATACCTGTTGGCAGGTTGTCGGCTAATATTGTTTCAATAGCAGTTTGTGCCTGATCAGAGCTATAACCGGGGGCTGGACTGCCGTTTAGTTCTGCACTTGGGTAACCGTTGTAATGCATTACACGGTCAGGCCCTATTGTTGGTGTAACTGTAAGTACCGAGCCAAGCGGCACCATATTTCCTGCACTGTTACGTACTTTTAGGTTAAGGATTTGCTCAGGGTCAAGGCGAAAATCAGCATCAGCTTGCGCATTAACCTGATAAGTACGACCAAACATATTAAAGTCATTCACATACACAGAGCCTAGGTATATTTGCAATGCGTCAAATACTTCATCAAGAGGAATACCTTGAATAAGCGCTTGCTCGCGGTCTATATCAATATCCATTTGTGGTACTTGAATGCGAAAGCTTGAATATAAGCCCATTAACGCGGGGTCTTGCTGCGCCTTACCAATAATGGTTTGCAAACTATTAAATAGTGCATCAAAGCCTTTATTTGCTCTATCTTCAATTTGCAGTTTAAAGCCACCGGTGGTACCTAAGCCTTGAATTGGCGGTGGCGGAAATACAGCCACAAACGCTTCATCAATAGCTGCAAAACGCTGATTTAACTGCGCGGCAATTGCCATCGCTGATTGACTAGGGTCGGTACGTTTATCAAAGCTCTCAAGTGGCGTAAATACAATGCCGCTATTTGGGCTGTTAGTAAAACCGTTTACCGATAAGCCTGGAAACGCCACGGTGTGTGCAACGCCTGGTACTTCTAATGCTATTTTTTGCATTTGCGAGAGCACATCTTCGGTGCGGTCTAAACTGGCTGCATCTGGCAGTTGCGCAATCGCAACTAAATATTGCTTATCTTGCTGTGGAATAAAGCCACCCGGTACGGTATCAAACAATTTAATTGTACCGCCCACCAGCGCAACATAGGCCACCATAACAATAACGCTCATACGTATAAGCTTTTGTACCAGCTTTTCGTAGCCTTTAGCACCACGGTCAAACACGCGGTTAAACGGTTTAAATAACCACGCACCAAACAGTTTATTAAGTAAACGCGTGAATGCATCTGGTTTTGCATCGTGCGATTTTAATAATAATGCCGATAGCGCAGGCGACAGGGTTAACGAGTTAAACGCCGAAATAACAGTCGAAATAGTAATTGTTAGTGCAAATTGCTTATAAAACTGACCCGATAAACCGGTAATAAATGCAGTAGGAATAAATACCGCACACAGCACTAACGCTATCGCAATAATTGGCCCGGTTACTTCGCTCATAGCAACACGTGTTGCCTCTAAAGGCGAAAGCCCTTGTTCTATATTTCGCTCTACGTTTTCAACAACAACTATCGCATCATCAACTACAATACCAATTGCCAGTACCAAGCCAAACAGCGAAAGAGTATTAATAGACACGCCTAGCCATTGCATTACAGCAAACGTTCCTATTAACGAAATTGGCACCGCAATCAATGGAATAATAGACGCGCGCCATGTTTGTAAAAATACAATTACAACGATAACAACTAATACTATTGCCTCTAGCAATGTAGCGATTACCGCATCAATTGAACCACGAACAAACACAGTGGGGTCGTAAACAATGTCGTACTCAACCCCTGCCGGAAAATCTTGTGATAAACGCGCCATTGTCTCACGTACTTGGTCTGAAAGCTCAATCGCATTTGAACCTGGGCGTTGAAAAATAGGCATTGCAAGTGCTGGCTGGTTATCCATTTCAGCGCGAAGTGCGTACGTATCTAGACCTAAATCTACACGGGCTACATCAGACAAACGCGTTAATTGCCCCTGTTCGCCCACTTTAATAATGACCTTTTCAAACTCTTCAACACTGTTTAAACGCCCTTTTACGTTTAACAAAATTTGAAATTGGCTGTCGTTAGAAATTGGCTGTGCACCTAAGCTACCCGCTGCAACTTGCTGATTTTGCGAGCGCAAAGCAGCCACAACATCGGTGGCTGTAAGCTCACGCGCTGCTAATGCATCTGGGTTTAACCAGACACGCATAGAGTACTTACCACCACCAAATAAACGAATATCGCCTACACCTGGTAAACGGGCAATTTCATCTTTAATATGAATGTCGGCATAGTTAGATAAATACGCTGTGTCGTGGCTGTTTTCAGGCGAGTATAAATGCACCACCATGGTTAAATCGGGTGATGATTTTTCTGCTACTACACCTAAGCGCTGCACCTCTTCGGGCAAACGTGGTAATGCACTGTTTACACGGTTTTGTACTTGTACTTGTGCACGGTCTAGGTCGGTGCCTAATGCAAACGTTACCGTAAGTGTCATGCGGCCATCGCTGGTGCCTTGAGAAAACATATACAGCATGTTTTCGGTGCCGTTAATTTCTTGCTCAAGCGGCGTTGCCACAGTTTGCGCAATAACGGTTGGGTTAGCACCTGGGTAATTTGCTGTTACCACTACAGTAGGTGGCACAACCTCTGGGTATTCACTTACAGGAAGTTGAAACAGTGAAATACCACCAGCAATTAAAATAACCAACGACAGCATGGCTGCAAAAATTGGTCGCTGAATAAAAAAGTGTGAAAATTTCATCAATAAACCTTATTGCTTAGCCATTAGCTGCGCGTTGTCGTTTGACAGTGTAAAAGCCACGCCGCTTGTATCAATTGTCACTGTATTTGGCGAAATTGGCATACCTGGGCCTACACGTGCAGGGCCATTTACCGCAATAACATCGCCTTTATTTAGGCCTGATGTAACCGCACGTAACGCACCATAGCGCTCGCCTACTTCTATTAATTTGTATTCAAGCACGTTGTTTTCGCCAACGGTTAACACAAAGCGATTTTTTAAATCGGTGCCAATAGCACGCTCAGGAATAATTACTTTTTCGCTCACTTCGTTTGCTGCCAATTTAACGCGAGCAAAAGAACCTGCACGTAGTTGGTTGTTATCTTGTTCAAATACCGCACGTACACGTAAAGTACCCGTTGCTGAATTAATTTGGTTATCAATAAAATTAATATAGCCTTGGTAAGCAAACTCTTTTTGCCCTACTTTTTGCATAACAACTGTTTGGCGGCTTTGCGCGGTTACATCGTTAAAGGCGCTATTCCAGGTACGCTCATCAACATCAAAGTAGGCATACATCGCTTTATTAGAAACAATTGACGTTAATACACTTTGACCCGCTAATACGTTATTACCTTTGGTAATATTTGCGCGTGAGATAACACCATCAATCGGCGAAACTACTGATGTAAATTCTAAATCGAGCTTTGCAGAGGTAAGCTGTGCTTGCAGCGCTGCAAGTTGTGCTTCGCGCTGGCGAAGCGTTGAGGTACGCGCCTGTGCTTGTTCTGTTGAAATAGCTTTACGCTCTAATAAGCGCACTGCTCGTTTGTCTTCACTTTTAGCTTGTTCAAGTGCAGCTTCTGCGCTGTGTATTTGCGCTTCTAGGCTTGCTACAACTGCTGCAAAAGGGCGCTCGTCAAGTTGAAACAACACATCGCCTTGCTTAACAACATCACCTTCTTTAAACTCAATGCTATCGATAATACCTGACACACGTGGCATTAACGCTACCTCTTCTGGCGACTCTAAGCGCGTAGTGTAGGTGTGCCAGCTTTGTACGGGCTTTACCAGTACAGGTGCAACATCGATAGGCTGCAATTGTTGTTGCTGAGCTTGAGGCGCGCTCTCATCAGCACAGCCCGCTAAGGATAGAGTTGCCGCAGCTAATGCAGCAGCAATTAAATGTTTGTTCATGTAGACGCTCCTTTATTGATTAGCGTGCATATTACGGACTATACCTGCGGACAAAAACCATAGATTTATAAATTCATTAATGCCAAAATGGCATCAATAACATTTATTGGGTGATCATAATGGATACAACAAGCCGGCTTTTAATGCTGCTTGAAGTGGTAGAACAAGGCTCTTTTGCCAAAGCTGCAGAAATAAGAAACATAGACCGCTCTGTTATATCAAAGCAAATCAGTCGGTTAGAGGACGAGCTAGGCGTTAGGTTATTAAACCGCACCACCCGTTCGTTTTCGTTAACGGCGGCGGGCGCAGAAATGATTAAAAAAGCGTCAGAGCTAAGGGAGCTACTTGGTGAAACCGTACGTATGGCCGAAAACTACCACTTAGAGCCACGCGGTGTGCTAAAGGTTACCTCGTCAACATTAATTGGTCGGCGTTATTTACAACCTGTGCTAAACGACTTTCAAAAACGTTTTCCACAAGTAGAAGTAGAGCTACGTTTAGACGATAGGCTAGTTGATATTGTATCTGAAGGGTTTGATTTAGCATTTAGAATTGGTGAGCCTAAAGACTCCTCATTAATTGCGCGTAAAATTGCTCGTAACAGGCTGCTTATTGTAGCCGCCCCTGAATTTATAAAAACCTATGGTATGCCACAAACCATAGAAGAGCTGGTGCAGTTACCCGCTGCAAGTTATGCAAGTAACGCTATGCGCGTAGAAACCATAGATTACTACGATAGTAAAGGTGAGCCGTGCGAGCTAAAAATAAAAAGCGTGTACAGAGCAAATGACGCAGAAGTACTGCTAATGAAAGCTATTTCAGGGACTACCTACTTTGTTGCGCCAGCATTTATTATCGATAAAGAAATTACACAAGGTCAATTGGTGCCCATTTTAACGGATGTTAAGTTAAAAGAGTTTAGCCATATGTATGCGGTGTATCCACACAGAGACTTACCGGTAAGAACACGTTTATTTTTTGATGCAGTGAGAGAATACCTAGGTAAAGACAAACCAATTTGGGAAAACAACATCCCAAATTTTGAGCAAATGTACTAGCCTCGTACTTAGGCTATTTGAGGCTTTTCAATCAGGTTGGCATTTGCTTGAAAGTACACTTTATTGCGGCCATATTCTTTTGCTTTATACAGTTGTTTATCTGCTTTAATTACAAACTTTTCAAGCGTGTCGCCTTGGCGATACTTAACAACGCCAATACTGGCAGTTACATTTATTTTTAGTCCATCAATCTCAAATGCCGTATTGTTGAGTTTTTCTCTTATGGTTTCGGCCATTGCCAATGCATCACTTTGTGACGCAAAAGAATGTAGTAAAGCAAACTCTTCCCCGCCCACTCTAAATACATACCCTTTTGCCAATACAACCCGTAATAAAGTGGCGACTTCAATCAGCACTTTATCACCTACTGCGTGGCCATGGGTGTCGTTAACCTGTTTAAAAAAGTCTAGATCGAGTAAAAACAAATAAAGTTGCGACTTATCTTTAAGCTCTACTGCAAAGTAATGGTTCATTGATAAACGGTTTGCAGCCCCGGTAAGCGGGTCTAACAAGGCCAGATTTTTCAGCCGTTTAGACGATAAAGCACGACTGCCTTCAAATACATGAGATATGGCCCAAATGCTGATATAAACAAAGGCAAGATTTAAACTGAAGTTAAGCGTTGTTAGAGGAAGTTGCGATGCTTTGGTTAATAATATGGCTCCCTGGAGTACAAACAACAAAGCCGATAATACAATGCCATAGCGCTTACCTAACAGTAGGTAATACAACACAGGTAACGCAAACGACCACACATACAAACCATTTATTGGCTTTGCTAAATAATTACCTAATACAATAACAAAGGTGACAAATATGCACATAACAACAGATTGCCATACTTCTAGTGCGTGTGTGTTTAAGCGGTGGTAGGTGTAGGCACAAAATACAGTGAGCGCTATTTCTAAATAGCCTAATAACGCAAAGTTATTTAAGAAAATATTAAACGC
This sequence comes from Pseudoalteromonas sp. 2CM28B, assembly GCF_023161935.1. Taxonomy (NCBI): domain Bacteria; kingdom Pseudomonadati; phylum Pseudomonadota; class Gammaproteobacteria; order Alteromonadales; family Pseudoalteromonadaceae; genus Pseudoalteromonas; species Pseudoalteromonas sp. 2CM28B. The sequence goes on along the minus strand of NZ_JALNTH010000027.1, from coordinate 101,899 downwards.
AGCAAAAAACAATGAGACAAAACCAAAACACAAGCACATCCATTTCAGAACGTTTCTTCTTAATGATTTAGTACTACTAAGTGCTGCTATATCCATTCAAAAAACTTAAAATAATAAAAAATTCAGTGTAACCCTAAAATTAAATATAACAAGTAGCTAAATAGGTAAAAACAGTTATTTTATTAAACTGTGTAGCGAAAACAGTAAACTCAGTAGCGAATTACACTACTTTTACGCTTTTAGCCACCTAACATAGATAAGTTTGTAGTGACCCCGGTGTTACCTTGGTGCAATAAGTGCGTTGGTTTTTTTGTTTTTATATAACGCGCTAGCTGATCAATTAATGCCTGATTAGTGTTATCACTCATGTATTCTCTAAGTGATATACCCTGCTCAGAAAACAAACATAAATGCAGTTTCCCCAGTGATGAAATTCTTAACCTGTTGCAGGTAGCACAAAAGTCATTACTGTAAGGCATTATTAACCCTATTTTGCCTAAATAATCAGGATGGAAAAACTCTTGCGCAGGCCCCGCCGTTACATCGCGTATAATGGGCTGCCAACCAGCCCGAAGCAACTGCTCTTTAATGGATTGCCCCGATATATGGTTAGCATCAAAAAATGCTTTATTGTCGTTTGTTTGCATTAGCTCAATAAAACGCATCGTTACGGGTCTGTGCTTTAAATACGCTAAAAAAGGTTCAAGGGCACGACCATTGTACTGTTTCATGAGTACGCTGTTTATTTTTACTGAATCTAAGCCGCTCTCTAGGGCAGTGTCTATGCCTTGCATAACCGTGGCAAACTTATCATTGCCGGTAATGGTATTAAACATACGTGGGTCTAAGCTGTCGATGCTAACATTTATTGCGTTGAGCCCTGCGTGTGCCCAATCTTTAACATGTTTATGCATTGAGTAACCATTTGTAGTGGCGGCTATTTTGGTAATACCTTGGGTGTCTTTTGCCGCACGAATTACATCTATAAAATCTTTTCTGAGGGTTGGCTCACCGCCAGTAATGCGTAACTTTGATATGCCATGATAAGCAAAGGCGTTTACTGTATTGCTAATTTCGTTAAGTGAAAGAAAGTCTCGGTCGTGATCGCATTGATAACCATCCGGTAAGCAATACACACACTTAAAATTACATACATCAGTAATAGATAAACGTAGATAACTAAATTTTCGCCCTGCTGGGTCGACTAGCATAAAAAAGCCTTTAACATTTAATAATTCATCGCTAAGTTCAAAGCGCGTAAAGCCTGTGCCCTACGCGCTTTGTTAGCACTTAACTAGGCCGAAAGACCTGCTTTAAGCTCATTGGGTTTCATGGGTAAATTACGTAACCGTACACCGACTGCATTAAATACCGCATTTCCAATAGCTGGCGCAACGCCAATTACGCCTGGCTCACCTAAGCCCATTGGAAACTCATCACTTTGTACAAACTCTATGTCCATATCAGGCACATCTTGCATTCTAAGTGGCAAGTAAGTGTTAAAGTTAGTGGCTGCTACTTGTCCGTTTTGGTAATTATTTGATTCATGTAACGCAAGGCTTGTGCCCCAAAGTAACGAACCTTCAAGCTGGGCTAGTGCACCATCTGGGTGAACAATTAAACCTGCATCTACCACGGCGTAAAGCTTTTTAAGCGTAATTTTGCCATCGCTTTTATTTACGTGCACATGGGCTGCTGTGGCAATCCACGCTGGCATATTACGCTCTTGGCCTGAACTTACTGAAAAACCAATGCCTTCATTTTCACCCAGCTTAACATTTGCGACCTTCGCTGACACTTTTTTAAGTACCGCATTTAAGCGCAGCGCTCCGCCCACGCTTTCAGGGGCTTTACCTGCTTGTTTACCTTTGCCATCGAGCATTGATAAACGAAACTCAACCGGATCAATCCCTTGTTTGTGCGCTATTTCGTCGATAAAAGACTCTAGGCTCCATGTTATCCAGCCAGGGCCTACCGAGCGAAGCCAACCTGGGGTAAATGTGCTTTGCGCTAATTCGTTATTAATTGCGCGGGCACGGTGGTTATCCATGCTGTACCAGTGATCGGCTCCAGAGGCTGAAAATGCATCAAACTTACCTTTGCCATCAACCCCTGGTGATAAAAAGCCAGGTGCCATTGCTTTTGTTGGCCAACCTGCTGCAAAAGCATGCTCCATTGCACTGAGCTCGCCATTTTCATTAAACGAAGCTGTTAATTTAGCTGTAGAGGCTGAGCGTGATTGATCAAATAAGCTATCGTCTGCGCGCGTAAATACCAGTTTTACGGGTTTACCAATCGCTTTCGCTGTTAATGCTGCAGGCACAGTCCAATCACCAAACAAGCGACGCCCAAATCCACCGCCTAAATAATAAGGGCGAATAATAACGTTATTTTGTTCAACCTCTAACGCCTTGGCCAACGCAGGTAATGTTAAAGACTGCCACTGATTACCGGTATGGATAATCCACTTGTCTTGTTTAAACTCTGCCACCGCGTTAAGCGGCTCTAATTGATAATGGCTTGCTGTTGCTGTGGTGTACAGTGACTCAAGCGACTGCGTTGCCTCTGCCTGCATTTTAGCGGTATCACCTTCATTAACAAATAAGGTGCCAGCGTTGCTATCGTTACATAATTTTTCGCCGAGGGATTGAATATCGGCCTCTGTAACATTAGCTGTTTGCCCTTTTTTATAGGTTACTTTTAGCGCATCTACCGCTTTAATAGCACTGGGGTAATTGTCAGCTAAAACCACCACCCAGCCTTGTACGGTATTACTCGGGTCGTTTAAAATCTCAAACCCTTTATAGCCTTTTATTGCTTTTGCAGCGCTATCGTCCACCTGTGTCACTTCACTACCATAGCGTGTTGGTGGGATCACAGGGCGCACATACACCATGCCTTCAAGCTCTACATCTATACCGTATACGGCAGTACCATTTGTTTTTGCCGGAATATCAAGCGCTTTAAAGTCTTGTTTTAAACCCGTTAAATGGCGTTTATTGGCAGGCTTTAACGGCAGTTTTGCAACTTCTTCACTGCTAAAGGTACGGTTAAACTCACCATTTTTAACAATATCGGCATAACTGATCGATTGATCGCCTGCAATTATGCGCCCTTTACTTGCGTGGCACTGCTCAGGCTTAACCCCCAGCATACTAGCTCCAGCGTCTATAAGGGCTATACGCCCCGCAGCGCCAGCTTGTGAAAGCGGCTTAAAGCTTTGAAAAACCGACCACGAGCCACCTGTAACCATGTAGCCCCACTTTTCGTGCGTATCTACATACGTGATTGATACTTTATCCCAGTCGCACTCAAGCTCATCTGCCACAATACGCGCTAAGGCGGTGCCTACGTGTTGGCCCATTTCAGCTTTGGCAATACTAACGACTACTTCACCTTGCTGGTTCATAGTCCACCAAATTGTCGGTGAAAACGATTGTTGTGCAATCGACTCTTTGGCGCTAAGTTCACCTGAAAATAAAGCCGGAGCAAATGCCATAACCAGGCCAGCAGTTGCTGTACTAATCATAAAAGAGCGACGGTTTAAATCTACGGTTTCGGTATTTTTTTGAAATAGTTTTTTCATTGTCGGCTCCAGTTACACGTCTAGCTCTTTGGGGTTAAACATTTGTACTGCACTTTGCGATTCATCAGCTGCACGTTGTATAGCCGATTTAATACGCTTGTACGCCATACAGCGGCAGTAGTTGCCATTCATATGATTTACTATTTCTTGATCTGTTGGATTTGGATTGTCTGCTAATAGCGTAGCAGCTTGCATAATTTGCCCCGATTGACAGTAACCACACTGAGGTACTTGCTCATCGACCCACGCTTTTTGCAGCGGATGCGCGTTGTTAAGCCCTTCAATGGTCGTAATGTTTTTTCCTGCCACTGCGCCCACGGGTAATACACACGAGCGGGTTGCTTGTCCGTCTAGGTGCACCGTGCATGCACCGCACATAGCAATACCACAACCAAACTTAGTTCCTTTTAACCCTATTTCATCGCGAATAACCCACAGCAAAGGTGTATCTGCACTTGCTTGCGATTTAACCTCTTTGCCATTAACTGTAAACGTCACCATAGCTTGCCCCTTGATTAAGCCTAAATAAAATTAAAGTAACGCATGACCCATACACGTTACTTTTTATACCACCGTACGTTGAAACTATTACGCTTTGCATTGCAGCGCACATTTTAAATGCGCGCTGGCATAACTGTTAAAAATTTAATCTCGTTTTGAACGTTTAACCTAAAGTTTAGGCTATATTTTTTAGTTTATTCGCTTACAGTTAGGTTGTTGTTATTATTAATAAACTGCTTTAATTGCTGTTGAGTGTCGATATCTGTGCTTGCCTGCTTAAGTAAAATGGTATTAACGTCAACCTGTGTATCGCGCAGTAAATGTTGAGCGCCTTTATCGCAATTTAGCGCTGCGAGTGTTTTAAAATCACAGGCAGGAAATACAGCAGGTACGCCAAGGCGCTCGCCATAATCAGCGCACCAGCGCGACGGGTTGTTGTTAAAATGAGTAATTAAAGTATTTATGTGTGCCGCACTAAGCTCAACCTGATCCGCCAGCATAAATAAAATCCCCTCTAATGAGTGCGCCTTACTTATAGTGTGTGTTGCCAGCGCAATGGATTTTCCTAAGCCTATTTGCCAGTGTGGATTATGCAGTATTTCAACATTTTTATAGCCACGTAACGCGTGTTCAATTTGCGTATGCCAAGCACCGCTAATAACGTATATGGGTAATGTGTCATCACCTTGTAAGGTATCTACGGCGCGGCAAATCATTGGTTTATTACCTACATCGGCTATAAGCTTACAGCCGTTAAAGCGCGACGATTGCCCAGCGGCCAAAATAACCTTTGCTACGCGCACCTTAGTTGCCCCAATTACTTAACGATGTAGCATCTTTATTAGCAAATACCGCATGAATTTCGCTAATGAGCGACAAAGCTATGCTCTCTGGCGAGTCGCCTCCCAAATTAAGCCCAACAGGACCAAATACAGGCGCTACTACCTTATTTACCGTTGTATTTGCATGTTCAAACACTTGCGCTCGGCGATGTGCAGGCCCCAGTAATCCCATGTACTTTAGTTGGCTTTGCTCAAGTGCGGCTAACGCCTGTGAGTCAAGCTCTACACTGTGGGCCATTAAAACAGCGGCATCCACTTTGTGCTGTTCGCAAAATTGTTTAAGCTGCGCAGCTGGGCAACGCAAAATATTATCGGCCTGCTTAAAGTAGTCTCTTTTAGCATTTGCAGCTCGGCTATCCCATACACTTACCATCCACCCGAGTTGTTTAGCAAACGCGTATACCGGTATCGCATCAGCGCCACCGCCAACAATTAATAAATGTGCGCTGGGGTAGATAGCCACTTCTAAACGTTGGACTTTATCTTGCTCTAAAAGCGCTGCTTTGCGGTTTAAAGATAAGTTGTGCTGCTGCGCCACAGTTTTAAAAACGCCAGACCCCTTTGCCACCAAAGGTTTAATTTGCTGTGTGTAGTGCCCGGATTGCTTATTTTTAAGCGCATTAAACATGCTATCTAGTTGTAAGTATTCGTTTTCACTATTAACGCTTTGCAAAATAATATGCACCACACCACCACAGCCAATTCCTAGCTGAAATGTTAAGTCGTCTTCATCGGTTGCATCGTAGGTAATAGTTTTAGAATGTAATGAGGTCATAACCTGTTTGGCGTGGCGCTGAATATCAGCCTCTAAACAGCCACCCGAAAGCATGCCTAAGCGCTGGCCAAGGCTCGAAATAAGCATCATCGCGCCCAATTTTCGATAGCTAGACCCTTCAATTTGGTACAAGGTTGCTAGCACCCATTGTTGTTCATCACGAAGCGGATACCACGTATTGAGCATTCCTTTTAAATCAGTAACCATAAACTGCAGCCATTACAAACCTTAATATGCGCGCGTTTTAATTATCACCAAGGTGTCGCTTTGCTTCATTTGTTAGATATAACGAGGATAATCAAGCAAAAAATAAGCAAGAAGCGTACGTGATATATTTTAAAATCGATCAGATAGGACGTTATTAAATATGAAATATTATCTTAGCATTTATCGAGGGCGAGGTGACCTGTGTGGATTGAAATTTTTCACTCTAGGTGCAATTAAATCGCCTTCAAAGGCTTTGCCCTGACTAAAAACCAAACGCCCTGTTGTAAATTCATCCACCGCAGTACGCCTCGCGCTAACTTCCTTAATAAGCGTAAAATTTATAAAAAGTTACACATGCTTAATTAGCAAACAATACGTTAGCTTTTTGGCTAATGTGAGCCTTGGCTTAAATAAGCATTAATCTTCAATTAAATCGGTGAGCGTATTAATTAGCTCATCAAACTCATCATTTACACTCTCGCGTTGCTGCTCACTCAATGTGGTATTTAGTTCAATAAGTAGGTTTACATAGAGCGCTAAGTTTGCATCATTACTGGCTAATAGCTCTTCGCTCATATACGCTTCTCGCTGTGTAATTACATAGCTTAATTGTTTTACAAATTCAGCCTCACTGAGCGCTTTATTTAAAAGTACTTGCTGCGCTGCATTTAAACGCGTTTGCTTGTACTGATGCCAAAGCAATGAAGAGTCATAATGAGCATTGTTAGCTTGGGTAATAAGCTGCGTTTGCACAGGGGTTAACTTTCCTAGCCATTGTTTGTAGTAATCAAGCTGCCTTTCTAGGCGTTCGCTTTTGCGCTCCTGCGCTGTTAATTCAGTAAACTCTTCGTATTCTTCGTTAATTTGCGTTTGGATATTAGCAATAAGCTCTTCGCGCTGCGCATAAGAAAGCGTAAGCCCTAACTGCGCGAGCGGTATATGCGCGTGTTCAAGAATGTTTTGAAAATGAGCTCTGGCCAATACCACTTGCGACTTTAGTTGCTGATAGTCTAACTGCTGATTAAATAACCCTTTTAAATTTAGGATATCTTGCTTGTAGGCGGGTAATTGCGTGGTGCGGTGCCACTGCTGGGTTGTGTTAATAATACTTTTGAGTTGCTTGTTTTGCTGCTTATTTAGGTCAATGTAGTCATCTACCCAAAACGATGAAAGCCACGTTAAGTTATTATAAGTAAACGAAGCCGAACAACTACACAAAAATAGCAGACTGAGCGCAATGGCTACGCGCGAAACTTTTATATTTTTTATTTTAAACATGAAATCCTCAACTAACGCTTTCTCTCAAACTCTCACATAAATACGCAAAGATGTTAATTTACTTTAATTGATAATAATTATTATTTACTGTTGACACGCCGTCAAATCTAAATAATAATTAATCGCATAAACAAAGTGTAACGACCTCAGTGCCCAAGGAAGAAATACAGCATGGATGCTGACATTTTGTTTTAAGCGCGTGACTGCTTAATGGCTATTATTTACTCGACCCAAGTAATAGCATAAAAGTTCATCTCTACTTGCTACATTGCTCATATTAGTGACGGTTAATATGACATTAAAAGCGCAGGCCTTGGCTTGCGCTTTTTTACTGCTTTAAATTTTCTGTAATATCTGTATCTTACGCTTATAAACAACGCATTATTAGCAATATAATTGCTTATTTAAGCTATAATTACCACAACAGCTTGGCTAAGTGTTAAACGAGCATATAATCACCAAAGCGTTAGTATTTCACTTAACCCCAAGCACTTGCACCATTTTATACGTGGCTATTAAATAGTAAGTACAAAGTGTTGCAATAAAACAGGTTTTTATACATACACATTGCAACTATTACCTATTGGAGACATGGCTATGTCACAGTTTAATTTAAAAGCATTAATACTCACTGGCGTTTTGCTTTCAAGCCCATTTGCACATGCAACTCTTGAAGACGGTATAAGAGCTGCCAACGAAGGCGAGTTTGCGACGGCACTAAAAGAATTTGAATATTTAGCTGATAAAGGCTTTGCCCCTGGTATTTACGAACTAGGTAAACTTTACGAGGGCGGCTATGGTGTTACACGCGACTACTTTAAGGCGGCAGAGCTTTATAAAGAAGGCGTTAAAAAAAATCACGCTGACTCAATGTTTGCGCTAGCGGTTTTATACGATGAAGGCAAAGGCGTAAAGCTTGATAAGCAAATGGCGGTTACGTTATTTGAAAAAGCAGCGAAAAAAAACCTCCCCGCCGCACAATTTAATTTAGGTGTTATGTATGCAAATGGCGAGGGCGTAACGCGCGATTATAAACAAGCCAGAACATGGTACGAAAAAGCCGCTGCTAATAACTACTCACTGGCGCAATTTAATCTGGCGCTTATGTATTTTGAAGGCCTAGGCATGCCAAAAGACTTAGAGAAGTCGTATGTGTGGAACACCATTGCAGAATACAACGGCAACATGCAAGCAAGCCATAGCCGTAAGCTAGATGAGCGTAAAATGCTACCCAAAGAAATAGAAGAAGCAAAAGAAAAAGCCGACAAAATCTACGAAAAAATACTCGCAGGCACGTACGCCGGTGAAGGTCGCTTATTTTAATTTGCGCCTAGCTAAACCTGAGCGTTTCACAAGGGCAAATGCATCTCGCATTAGCCCTTTTTTATACCCATTTACTTAATATATAAAAATTTAAGCAGCTTAATAATAAGGTTGCTCTGTTTGAGTAAAAGCGCGGTACGCGGGTTAAACGAGCTAGACACCAAGGTGTTTTTTGCATGACTAAAGGTTAAAAACCCTTCTTTACCATGATAATGCCCCATTCCAGAATGCCCAACGCCACCAAATGGAACATCGTCTGCTGTCACCTGCACTAAGGCATCGTTTACAGCAACTGTACCACTTAATGTTTGCTCCATTATGTAATCTTGAGCGTGCTTATCTTGGCCTAAAATATATAGCGCTAAAGGGTGATTATGCGCTTTTATGTAGCTAATTGCCTCATCGAGCTTTTCGTAGGTTTTAATAGGCAAAATGGGGCCAAATAACTCATCTTGCATTAACGTCATATCATCACTAGGCGCGGTAACAATATGCAAACCCATTCTATGCTTTTGTTTGTCTTGCTGGTTTTGATCTAGCGGCTTAATTACTTGCGCACCTAACTGCTGTGCTTGTGTTAAATACCCTTCTAAACGAGTGTAATGCGCATCGCTAATAATTGACGTTAAGTTTTTGCCTTCAACCCCGTCTTTAAAGTGCTTTTTATAAAGCTCGCACAATTGCTGCACCAGCTGATGCTCAAGGGCCTTAGGCACAAATACATAATCTGGGGCTACACAAATTTGCCCCGCATTAGCCATTTTACCAAACAATAATGTTTGCGCTGCTTTTTTAATATTAGCTTGCTCAGTAATGATCACCGGCGACTTACCACCAAGCTCTAAGGTAACAGGAGTTAAATTTTCGCTGGCCGCTTTCATAACCAGCTTGCCCACTGACGTTGAGCCAGTAAACAGCAGATGTGCAAATGGCAGTGCAGAAAACTCACTCGCTACATCGCTTGCCCCTAACACCACTTTACAGTGCGCTTGTAGCTCGTCTGCAAATATTTTTTCGATGACTGCATTAGTATGCGGGGTAAATTCGCTGAGCTTAAGCATAACTCTATTACCCGCAGCAATGGCGGTAATAACAGGCACTAATGCCAATTGTATGGGGTAATTCCATGGTGCAATCACACCAACTACACCAAGTGGCTGGTAAGTCACACTCACTTTTGATGGCCACAAACTTAAGCTAGTAGAGCGCTTACTGGGTTTTGCCCATTTTGGCAATTTTTTAATAATGTGCGCTAAGCCCTGAACCGTAGGCAGAATATCGCCAAGTAACGTATCGAACGCGGTTCTGTAGCCAAAGTCTTTTGATGCTGCATCGATAAACGCTTGTTCATTGCTAACAATGCGTTTGTGCAGCGTTTTTAATAATACGATACGCTTATCTATCGGGAGGTACGACTGGGCTAAAAAGCTATTTTGCAGCTCATTAAACGTATCGCTGAGTGACGGTGTGTGTATGCTATCAGTATCCAAAGGTGCTACTCGTGTATCATTTTGCTACGACTATAACGCCGTTCTGATTTTCGAGCAATAACACTAACTATCTAAAAATTACCGTTTTTGTAGGAACAAATAGCCACAATTAACCACTACTCGCTCAATAATTTAGCCCTTAAATTACTTTTATTTAGCTCGTTAGCGGCTCACAAGGCAGCGTAATAATAAATTTAGCGCCGCCTTGCTCGCGGTTCTGTGCGCTTAGCGTGCCATTAAGCGCGCTAATAATTTGCTTAGAAATACACAACCCAAGCCCTAGCCCATCAACCGATTTAGTACTGTAAAAAGGCTCAAAAATAGTCTCTATATCGTGCACTTCTATACCCGGACCGGTATCTTCAATACACAGTTGCACATTATTATTTAGATTATTGGCACTAATACTCAGCTCGCGAGTAATACACCCCTGCATTGCTTGGCTGGCATTCGATATTAAGTTAACTAACACTTCTTCAAGGGCCGCTTTATCTGCTAACACGTTTAATTGGCTGTCAATTTTAGGCGGTAAAACACTTATATTGTCTTGCTTTAGCTGGTTTTTATTAATCTCAAGTGCCTTGGCTACTGATTCACTTAATGGTACTTCACTAATAATCGTTTTTGCAGAATCAGAAAAATAATTTAGCTGTGCAACTATCTTATGCACTCTTGCTACTAAGGATTCAATAAACTGTAAATTTTCGTTTAGGGCTTCAAACTTTCCTTTAGCTAGCAAGCGTTTAGCACTGGCTAAGTAAGTATTAATGGTATTAAGCGGGTGGTTAATTTCGTGGTTAAAGCCCATGCTAAGTTGGCCAATTGTTGCAAGCTTAGTTGATTGTACAAGCGCATCTTGCTGTGCTTTAAAAGCATTAGTACGTGCACTAATTTCCTGACTGACACTGTGATGGGAATAAACCAGCTTTTTAACGCCAACAAAGCGCCTTAAAACAACATACCCTAGGGCAATAATAAGCGCATAAATTACCACAAAGCCAAATAACGCCGGTAATTGGGCAATATTAGCATTAGAAACATTTACTAATACGGTAACCGATGCGTTCAAAAAGCGTAATTTTTGCTCTACCGATAAATAATTATGCTCATCAATTGTGCTAAACTGTAACCTTTGTGATGTGTAATTTGAATGGGCAATCAGCTTAGGTTGATAATCTAAATACGCTCGACGCTGAGCGATGTCTCGCCGATGAGTAATATCAAGCGTAGAAAACGTATTCAGGCGCCAATTTTCCATATCTGAAATAGCAATCACGCTATCTTCTAGCTGCACATAAAAGTGGCTGCCCTTGGCGGTATTTAAAAGCTCACGGTCACTTTCAAATTTGTTCACATTAACTTTTAAAACAACAACCCCTACCGCTTGATTATTGTTATAAATGGCTTGTGAAAAATAGATGCCACGCTCTTTTGTACGCATACCTACGGCAAAATACGCTACTTTCTCCCCTGCAAATGCGCGCTTAAAATACGGTCTAAACGACAGATCGCTGCCTAAAAAGTTATGATCGGCCTGCCAGTTACTGCTTGCAATCACAGCGCCTTGTTCATCAAGAATATAAATATCTGAGGCACCACTGGCTTGTTGTATATCAGCTAAGTAGTTATTAATCTTTTTTTCGTTATTTTGCGCCGCACCTAAAAAATCAATAACCTCATTGTTATAGGTAAGAAGCTGAGGAATTTTTGAAAAACGCGCAAGCTCAGCATCAATATAATGCTTTAACTGAGTTGCTTGCTGGGCTGCTTTTTGCTCGGCCTGATTATAATAATGAGTTCGGCCATAGCAAAACACGACCGACAATAGCACTATCAGTACAACAAAAGATAAAAGAAGTTTTTTAGAAAAGGAGAACATGCCCTAGCTCACAACAAAATAGCTATAAAATTTAAGGGCGCTAGTTTAACGGGTTATGGGCGCTAACAACAGAAACTTTGTGTTAACAAATACAATAAATCTTAATTTATTTATAAACTGCTGCAAGTCTGTACTGACTCGCAACAGTAAACATCATTAGCGGTACTAAAATTACGAGTTAGTGGCTAATTGAGGCTTATTTTTAGCGTACTTGTATAAGCCGATCAGTGAAGCTGCAATCCAGAAAATCTCAATTACAAAGCTTGCAAGGTTAAAGTTGTAACACAAACTGATTAACAGCAAAATTGCCCCTGTTAAATTCATTATGTTGTACAATAACCCCGTTGGGGATGCTTTATTAAGTTGTAATAAAAAGAATGCACCAACAACTAAGAAAGTACCCGCCATACCTACAATATCAAATAACAGTGCTATCACACGTTTATCCTTTGCTTAAAAAACCCAACTAACTGGCCCTATCCTTGGGGAGGGTGTTTTTCAATCATTGAAACAGCAAAACCGGGCGAGTATATCAGGCTTGTTTATTGGTACAAGGTCAATTGTCCGCCTTACTAAGCAGCAAATCTAAGTTTTTCTAGTTATTACATTTTTAAACGTATTGGGTTATTTAAAGGTAACCTTACCGCCAATTATTTTATAAGCTGGCGTACCGCGTATGATTGCTGGGCGCGCAAATGGGCGCTCGCATTGGGGGCAAATACACGGTGTAGTTGTGTAATCTTGGGTTATTCGCTCTATAAAACACTTTACTAAAGCGCCTTTGCCACCTTTTCTATATTTAAACAGCGCCCCTTTGCAAGCAGAGCAAAAAATATCGACTGTTTTAGTCGGCCCTTTTTTATTTGGCTTAGCCATACACTCCTTAACATACCTACGTAGATACAAAGCAGGCATTTTAGCAGTTAATAAATAAAAACGTTACAGAAGCTAGGCAAACTGCCTAATAAGCGGTGGAGAAAAACGCAGGGGATTAAATAATAGGTACGATATAAAACACCATAAAAGCGTTTCGCTAATCTCTAAAAAACAAACGGTTTAATTGCGCTGATAACACATTCATATTAAATGGTTTAATAATAAACCCCGACACTTTTGCTTTGATAACTTGTTTTACTGTATCAGCGTTATCTTCGCACGTGACCATAATAACAGGTAAATCGACTAAGGCTTGGTCGTGGCGTATATTATCAAGCAAGTTTACACCGTCTACTTTAGGCATGTGTAGGTCGGTTATTACTAAATCAAACTTTTGCTGACGCAGTATTTTTAACGCCTGTTGGCCGTCAGTTGCCTCCACAACATTTTTGTAATCAAGCTGCCTTAACATATTAATTAATACGTGGCGCATAAGTGGCATATCATCAACGACTAATATTTTCATAATTATCTTTATTGTATTTTAGCGCTTAAAGGTGGCGCCTTATTTAGCGTACTTAGGGCCATACACCTATAATAAAACCCATTAATGTAAACTGTAATGTGTAATACCCTGCATTAATTAAAAATAACTTGATTGGCCGCTGCTCATAAATGTAACTGAGCCCCAGCGAGCTACCTACCCAAAACAAACCGATGGCAAAACCTGTAAAGGCGCCCTCTCCCATTCCGGCTTCTTTACCTAAAAATAATGAAAGCACCACTGCCGACAAAAGTGCAAGTACCATACTGCCGCCAAAAATTAACGCCGGTTTTGCTGTTTGTAAATCAAGCTCCGTAAGGCCTGTACACTCTAACCAAGCATTTTTAAAAAAAGCGTTTGAATACCAAATACCGCCAAGCATAAAAGAGGAAAGCGCCGCCACAAGCACGGCAAAAAAATTAACATCAGTAAAATTCATACATACTGCCATAATGCATAGTGTACAAGGGTATTTTGACTGTAGTTAAAAATACCCTAAGCAGCAAATTATCGCCTTTAAAATATATGGTATAGGGCGCGTTGGTTTTTGTGGAGGCTTTTAAAAATCGCCATAGGTGGCACGCGTTTGTGCCTTTAAATCGGTTGGCGAAAGCGCTACCTCAAGCCCTCGCTTACCTGCACTTACATACACTGTTTTAAAGGCCATAGCGCTTGAATGAATAAAAGTGGTTAGGCGCTTTTTTTGCCCAAGCGGGCTAACCCCTCCTAAAATGTACCCCGTGGCGGCTTGCACCTTTGGCGCGCTTGCCATTACGACCTTTTTAGCGTGACTCAGTTTGGCCAATTGCTTTAAATTTACTTGCTGGGAAACCGGTGTAACGGCAACAATTAACTGCCCTTCATTGGTTTCAAGCACGAGGGTTTTAAATACCTGCTCACTGTTAAGGTTTAATTTTTCAACGGCTTCTTGGCCATAACGCGTTGTATTAGCATCGTGTTGATAACTAAGTACATCGTGAGGCACATTTTGTTTTTTCAGTAATTCTATTGCAGGGGTCATACAATTTAGCCACATTATTTTAAGCGCATTATTAATCTACAATAAGGGTTAAACATTTTGAAGAGTAACTTAATAGCAGATACGTAAAAAGCCTTTTATTGTTGAGGATATAGGTACAAAGGGTAAGGCAGTGTGGAGTCAATTGCCTAAGGCAACAAAATTGCTCAGTGAATTAATCGATTGAGTATATGCACTTTATAATATTGCTAAGTCGTGCCCAATAAAATGGTTAAATCACATGAATTTGAGCCAAAAAAAACGGTGCATCTAGCACCGTTTTTTTTAATTTTTACGATAACTAATTACTTAGTTAAATCGTCAAAAAACTTTTTAACGCCGTCAAAAAAGCCTTGCTCTTTAGGACGGTTTTTTGAGCTATCTTTGCCCATGCTCTCGTCTAACTCTTTAAGTAACTCGCGTTGACGCTCGTTTAAGTTAACTGGCGTTTCAATCACTACTTTACAAATTAAGTCACCTTGAGCACCACTACGAACCGATTTAACACCTTTGCCACGCATACGGAACATTTTGCCCGTTTGTGTTTCAGACGGTATTTTAAGTTTTGCACGGCCATCAAGCGTAGGCACTTCAATTTCGCCACCTAAACCTGCGGTAGTAAAGCTAATTGGCACTTCGCAGTACAAGTTATTCGCATCACGTACAAAAATTGGGTGTTCGCGTACAGATACTTGCACGTATAAGTCGCCAGCTGGCGCTCCGTGCATACCCGCTTCGCCTTCACCGGTTAAACGAATACGATCGCCTGTATCTACGCCTGCTGGAATTTTAACTGACAACGTTTTCGTTTTCTCAACACGCCCTTGTCCGTGACACTTATCACATGGGTCTGAAATAATCTGACCTTGTCCCTGACACGTTGGACACGTTTGTTGAACAGCAAAGAAACCTTGGCGCATTTGTACTTGGCCAGCACCATGACACGTAGTACATGTTTTAGGCTTAGAGCCCGCTTTTGCACCACTGCCATCACACGGCTTACAGCTAACCCATGTAGGTACTTTTATTTCTACTTCTTTACCACGGACAGCTTCTTCTAAGCTTAGGTCCATGTTGTAACGTAAATCTGATCCACGTTGCTGACGCGATTGACGACGGCCACCACCGCCACCAAAAATGTCACCGAACACATCACCAAAAATATCACCAAAATCGCCTTGACCACCACCGCCAAAGCCACCGTGACCGCCGCCACCGCCTTGTTCAAAGGCAGCATGGCCGTATTGGTCATACATTTGACGCTTTTGATCGTCGGTTAAAATCTCGTAAGCTTCTTTTACTTCTTTAAATTTAGTTTCGAGATCTTTATCACCGGCGGTACGATCTGGGTGATATTTCATCGCTAAGCGTTTATACGCTTTTTTTATGTCTCTCTCGCTTGCATCTTTGCTTACGCCGAGAACTTCGTAATAATCGCGTTTTGACATATCTATCACACTACTCTTTTCTATTTGCAGCTAGGCTGCGGGATAAACCGATAAATCACATCGATTTATCATGAAAATTTTAAACCTTAAATACATACAAAAGGCGCGACAAGCTGTAGCCTGCGCGCCTCAAAAGTTCATCCTACCCTAAAAACTTGAGCAAATCATGTTGTTTAGGCTAGTTAGAAGCTTAGCTGACAATTACTTGTCGTCTTTTACTTCTTCAAACTCAGCATCAACTACATCGTCGTCTTGCTTAGCAGACTGTTGTGGTTGCTCGCCTGCATCTGCGCCACCTTGTTGCGCTTTAGCTTGAGCGATTTCCATTAGCTTTTGAGACTTTTCAGCAAGTGCTTGCGTTTTAGCTTCAATTTCTGCTTTGTCATCACTCTTAATAGCTGCTTCAAGGTCAACAACAGCTGCTTCAATTGCATCTTTGTCTTCGCTTGGTAGTGCATCGCCAGCTTCTTCAATTTGCTTGCGAGTACCGTGTACCATTGCATCAGCTTGGTTACGAGTTGCTACTAGCTCTTCAAACTTTTTATCTTCTTCCGCGTTAGCTTCTGCATCACGAACCATTTTTTCTACTTCTTCATCGCTTAAACCTGAAGACGCTTGAATCGTGATTTTTTGCTCTTTACCTGTATCTTTATCTTTCGCTGATACATGTAAGATACCATCCGCATCTACATCGAAAGTTACTTCGATTTGTGGAGTACCACGTTGTGCTGGACGAATACCTTCTAGGTTAAATTGACCTAGAGATTTGTTGTCGCTAGCACGCTTACGCTCACCTTGTAGTACGTGAATCGTAACGGCAGATTGGTTATCTTCTGCTGTAGAAAAAGTTTGCGATTTCTTAGTAGGAATCGTTGTATTTTTCTCAATTAGCGCGGTCATTACTGAGCCCATTGTCTCAATACCTAGCGATAATGGAGACACGTCTAGTAATAGTACGTCTTTAACGTCACCTGCTAATACACCACCTTGAATTGCCGCGCCTACTGCTACAGCTTCATCAGGGTTAACATCTTTACGTGGCTCTTTACCAAAGAACTCAGCAACTGTTTTTTGTACTAGTGGCATACGTGTTTGACCACCTACTAAAATGATATCGTTAATATCATTTACAGATAAATCAGCATCCGCTAGAGCACGTTTAAGTGGCTCAATTGACTTAGTTACTAAGTCTTCAACTAATGACTCAAGTTTAGCACGCGTTAGTTTAACGTTCATGTGCTTAGGACCTGATGCATCGGCAGTTACGTACGGAAGGTTAACTTCTGTAGATTGTGCAGATGATAGTTCGATTTTCGCTTTTTCAGCCGCTTCTTTAACACGTTGCATAGCAAGCGGATCGTTTTGTAAATCGATACCTTGGTCTTTCTTGAACTCAGCTACTAAGTAGTTAATTACGCGGTTATCGAAATCTTCACCACCTAAGTGAGTGTCACCGTTTGTAGCAAGTACTTCAAATGTGTGCTCGCCTTCAACTTCATCAATTTCAATGATTGATAAATCGAAAGTACCACCACCTAAATCGTATACTGCAACAACGTTTTCACCTTTGTTTTTGTCCATGCCGTAAGCAAGGGCAGCAGCTGTTGGCTCATTGATGATACGTTTAACTTCAAGACCCGCAATACGACCAGCATCTTTTGTTGCTTGACGTTGTGAATCGTTAAAGTATGCAGGTACTGTGATTACAGCTTCAGTTACTTCTTCACCTAAGAAGTCTTCTGCCGTTTTCTTCATTTTTTTAAGTACTTCTGCAGAAATTTGTGGTGCAGCGCGTTTTTCACCGCCCGCTTCAACCCATGCATCGCCGTTATCAGCTTTGATGATTTTGAACGGCATAATACCGATATCGCGTTGTACTTCTTCGTCTTCAAAACGACGACCAATTAAACGCTTAATTGCAAATAACGTGTTAGTTGGGTTAGTAACCGCTTGACGCTTAGCAGGTTGACCCACTAGAGTCTCACCGTCTTGCGTGTAAGCAATAATAGACGGGGTTGTGCGATCACCTTCCGCATTTTCAATAACACGTGCTTTATCACCATCAAGTACTGCAACACAAGAGTTTGTAGTACCTAAATCGATTCCAATAATTTTACCCATGAATCTTCTCCAACTTCAAATTCGTTAATACGTTCGATGACTAGTAAATAGGGATGCCACAAAGTTAATTCAACTGTAAAAATGAAAAAAAATTCATTTTTTGTAATTTATTTAACAAAAAACCTTAATAAAAGTAGGGTTTGATGTTTTTTACGCCAAATACACCTATTTAACACAACTAGTCTGACCAGTTGTTATGTGCTATATATGTCTGATAATGATAATTTCAAGGATATTAACGATGCATTTTGATGACTTATTAAAACAAGCCTCTGCTATTTCAAACTCTTCTTCGGCTTCGCTTGCCAATAACAGCAGTACAATGGAGTTTCCTGCTAATTGGTGCCAAGGTAGAACCGCTTTTGGTGGCCTTTCTGCTGCACTACTTTATCAAGCAATCAGAAAACACATTGACCCAAGTAGACGATTACTGTCTTTGAGTACTAACTTTGTTGGGCCGCTGCTTGCCGACACGCCTTTTTCTTTGTCAGTTGAAATTTTACGCCAAGGTAAAAGCAGTACTCAGGTATTAGCTAAAGTGATTCAGAGTGAACAAGTGTGCGTTATTGTCCAAGCGTGCTTTGCTATTGATAGGCAATCGGGTGTTAATGTACCGGTTAGTAAAGAAATGGGATTAAAGCCTGTGGATGCACGTCATACATTGCCGTTTATTGAAGGGCAAATGCCTGAGTTTTTTCAGCATGTTGATTTATGTCCGCAACAAGGCGCTATGCCTTTTAGCGCTGCACAGACCTCGCATTTAGGCGGCTGGATGCGCTTTAAACATACCCCAGAGGCAATTACCGAAGCACATATAATAGCCCTTACCGATGCATGGCCTCCTACATTATTACAAATGTTTAAACAGCCGGCTCCAGCAAGTAGCATGTCGTGGTATTTAGAATTTGTGCAAGAACCAACGCTTACACCCGGTGAATGGTTAGGCTTTGAAGCAATTACACATCATGCTAAAGGGGGTTATGGCTTAGAAGATGGCTGTATTTGGTCGCAATCGGGGGAGCTAATTGCTTTGACACGTCAAACCGTTGCTTTGTTTGATTAAGTACCGCTTAGCTTACTAATGAGCTTAGTGGTAACCACTCATTATTTGTTGATATTTTCCCTTTGCTTTTATAGTTAGCAGGCCTTTATCAAATGTTTTTTGCAGCACTGGGTTGTTAAAATAAGCAGGGCGTGGGGCTTTGGGAAAAATTGGGTGAATATTAACGGGTAATGAGTGCGCATAGTCATGGTTATAGTAATGAAATATGCGCTCATCGAGGATAATTACATCCACCCAGTCTTTCATTAGCCTATCGACTTGCGCACGCTGATTGACTACTTCTTCATAACTTGCAAACTGAGCAACCCCTTTTGCAAATGGGGGTGGTGAATAAGCTGTTGCATGTTGAAATCCTAAAACACTTTTATTGTTTAGCTCATTTATCGTCTCAATAGTAAAGTTGCGCTTTTTAAGTGATACCGCCACATTTTTATAACTCAATACTGGCTGACTAGGGTAAATACCTGCGCCGCGCTTTCCTGCGTAATTAAGCAGTATATCCACATTACCGCTATGCAGTTGCTGCTCGGCGCGCTTGTTAGACATGTAAATAACCACAATATTATCTAAGCCTTGGTCAATAAGTGCCACTTTAATTATATTAAGTTGTATACCCGTATCTGTTTTTTCTATTACATAGGGAGGAATAGTCGCACTGGCAGCAATCACAATTGGCTGTTTTTGCCAAGCGGCAGACACTGGCGGGCTTATAAAAAAACAGCTAATAAAGCAAAGTAATAACAGCCTCACATCTATCCTTAACGTATTGTTATTGCGCTTAATGATGAATCGCGTTGTATTAATAACTTAAATATAGCAAAATTGCGTAAACATTCTTCTTTGATGGTTATAACTTGCAAACAATTTGCCCGTGCTGCGACCTAATAATTGATATACCCGCAATAGCCGATAAGCAAATGGCCGTGTGCCCGCATTGTCACCATAAGTTGTGCGAAGGTGATGTAAACAACGACAGTAAAGTGGTTGCGCTAAGTATTGGCTCATTACTAATGCTATTAAGCAGCATGTTTTACCCGTTTATTTCTTTTAGTAGCAGCGGCATAACGCAAACCATCACCCTGCCCGATGCTGCCCGAATTTTATTTAATTACGACAGTGAGTTACTTGGCTTATTTATTGATTTAAGCATTATTGCGCTGCCAATGAGCTTACTAATCATTCTTATTCCTATGCATCTTGGGCTTTTGCAATCCTTGCCTGAGGCCATCGCTAGGCGATTGCTCAAGTTTACCTTGGCCCTTGAGCCGTGGATCATGTCTGAAATATTTTTAATTGGCGTGTTAGTAAGCATGGTTAAAATTATGTCGCTTGCCGACATTAGTTTTGGCACCAGCTTTTGGGCATATATTGGCTTTGTTATTATGTATATTGCGGCGCTTGCTCATTTAAATAAGCCGCGCTTATGGGCACATATTAAACCAGCAACAACACTTGAAGACGCAGCACATGCCAAACGCGCTATTGATCAAAACATTAAAGCTTGCCACGTATGCCATCAGCTGTGTAAAAGTAGTATTTGCCCGCGTTGTCACACTAAAACCCATGTAAGAAACCCCAACAGTGTTCAAAAAGCAACGGCATGGTTAGTGACCTCTGTGCTGTGTTACATACCTGCAAATCTATTACCAATAATGCACACCACCAGCCTGGGTGATGTGTCACCGTCAACCTTAATTGGCGGCGTACTAACACTTTGGAAAAGTGGCTCCTACCCTATTGCTGCCATTATATTTTTGGCCAGCGTAGTGGTGCCACTGGCCAAAGCCTTTGTGCTGAGTTTTTTATGCATTATGGTGGCAAAACCTGCTAACAAGCACACAAAAGGCTATACTAAAATTTATCAACTTACTGAATTTATTGGCAAATGGTCAATGATCGATGTATTTGTTGTTGCTATACTCGTTGCCTTAGTGCAACTAGGCAACTTAATGTCAATTACCCCAGGGCTAGGCATTGTATTTTTTACTGTTATGGTAATATGCCAAATGATGGCTGCACATGCGTTTGATCCGCGCTTGTTGTGGGATACACCAAAAAACAAACATTCAGAGAATAAAGCATGACCGAAACGGCTAATGTAACAACAAAACCAAAAATTTCTGCTATTTGGATTATTCCACTGATAGCCTTATTAGTTGGTATATGGATGTTGTATCAATACCAAGCAAATGTAGGCCCTACTATTTATATAAAAATGCCCCACGCAGAGGGCATTATTGCAGGTAAAACAGAAATAAAAGTGCGCAGTGTTAAAATTGGTCAAATTGATGCTATACGCCTTTCTGACTCGCAAGATAGCGTTATTGCCCGCGCACAAATAGACAAAAACTATAATGAGCTCCTCACCGACGATGCCAAAATTTGGGTTGTTAAACCCCGTATAGACGAAACGGGCATTAGTGGTATGAGTACGCTTTTGTCGGGTGTTTATTTAGAGTTTTCACCAGGGGAGAGTAAAAAACTAAAAGAGCGTTTTGTATTACAAGATGAGCCAGCCCTTATTGGTAAAGATGTAAAAGGTGGGCGTTTTCAGTTACTCAGCTACAACGCTGAAGTACTGGAGGTAAGCACTGGGATATTTTTTAAAAACTACAAAATAGGCCAAATAGAAACCGCTACTTTTGACTGGAAAAACCAAGCAATGAAGTACGGTATTTTTATTAACGAGCCGTATCAAAACCTCATAACATTAAACTCTATATTTTGGGTTAATGCCGGCATTGAAATAGATTTGTCGGCCGATGGTATTAATATAAGTACCGGCTCATTAAGTAAACTCCTCAAAGGCGGTATTTCGGTTGGCTTACCAGAGCAACAAGCGCCAGGCGACTTAGCCCAAGACGGCCACAACTTTTCCCTAAGCCAAAGCTACAAAGAAGCACTAGAAGAGCGCTTTTACGACTTTGATTACTACATTATTGATTTTGAACAATCTATACGTGGCCTAAGACCCGGCGCCCCTGTGGAATATCGCGGCACCCGAATTGGTACCGTGGTAGAAGCCCCCGCTAACGTTATTGTTAATGGTAAACCTGCACATTTTAAAAACCATAATACGGCGGTGCCGGTACTGATTAAAATAGAGTATGGCCGTTTATATCACGATAGCGCAGCGGCCAAAGAGTTTTGGCAAAGTAGCCTAACCGGCTGGATAAAAAATGGTATGCGCGCTTCTTTAAAACCTGGCAACCTTTTAACTGGCGCAGTGTATGTAGATTTTGATATATACCCCGACGCACCAAAAGCGCATTTAGCAAAGCTTGCCCAGTATGATGTATTTCCGAGTATTTCTAGCGGCATTACGGTGCTTGCCGATCAGGTCTCGGATGTGCTTAACAAGGTAAACGATTTAAAAATTGAAGACAGCCTAGCGCAAATGCAGGCTACATTTAGCGACTACCAAGCGCTTGCTAACGAAATGCGTGCGTTATTAAGCCAAAAAGATACCCAAAACTTACCCGGCGATTTTAACCGTAACTTTGATAAAATGACCAAAAGTATGGAGCAGTTTGAAGTGACCATGCGTCAATTTGATAAAACCATGGCAAGTTATCAGGCCGGCTCTGAGTTTCATCATCAATTACAGCAAACCTTGCTTGAATTTAAACGCTTAAGTGAAGAAATTCAGCCGCTTACACGGGGTTTAAACGAACAACCTAATATGTTTATTTTTGATAAAGCACTCCCCGCTGATCCACAACCAAGGAAGCAATAATGAAACACTTATTTTTAGCCATAACCGTGTTAATTACCCTTGCAGGGTGCAGTGCGTCAATTCAAACCGCAACGCAGTATTATCAGTTTGAACAACCCATTGCTTCATCATCACGCCATGTAAAAGAAACTGATGCCCAATTAAGAGTGCAAACCGTGGCCCTTAGAGGCGCTTTAAATAATTTGGGTATAGCAATGAAAATTGATAGCAACCAAATTCATGCGGCAAATTACAACCTATGGGGTGAATCGCCCGATGTGATGCTCACCGCTACAGCGCAACAAACCCTTTTTAATGCAATGCCTAATTGGATGGTCATTAAGGGCTTACCGGTAATTACCGAGCTTGATCAACAAACGTTTTACGAGCTTGAGTATGAAGTGCACCACTTTAATGGTGATATGCAAGGCAATGCTGATATTTCTGGTCTTTGGCGCTTATATTACACCCACCCAGAAACTGGCCGACGCCTGATTAGTGTGCATAATTTTTCGCATGTAGTTCCAATAGAAGATGATGGTTACGATGGCTTAGTGGCTACCCTTGAGCAAACTTGGCAAAACATAAACCTAAGCGTAGCAAAAGCCATAGAGCAAGCGCGACTTTAATAACCATATATAATTACGGCGGTTTTATCATTATTAATAACCGCCTTGCCTACCCTATTAAAACCTAACTTTAATAATACACCATGAGATGCGGTATTATTAGCTGCGCAGATAGCACTGACCTGTTTTATCCCAAGTGTGTGCCTATTTTGTAATAGCGCTTTGGCCGCTTCAAAAATATAACCGTTTTTCTCATAACGGGTTAACAAGGCAAAACCTAAATCTGGCAGTTGCAGTACATCGCGTTTATAAAAACCCACAACTCCTACTACTTCACCATTGTGTAAAGTAATAATATAAGGGCCAAACCCTTGGTGTTTATGGGATGCCCTAAACGATTGCTCAATGTAGCGCTTGGCATCGCTGTGCGTATAAATGGCTTTATCGCCAATATATTTTATAAAATTTGGCTGATTCACCAAAGTAAGTAACATGGCTGCATCGTGCTCATTTGCATAGCGCAATAATAAACGTTGGGTTTTAAATACGGCCTCCACGTTATCTCCTATAAAAAGTTATTTTGTACGTAAATTTTTATTGACTGAAATACAAAACCGGATTATTTTTGCGCCGATGTTTTTACAGGCACAACAATAGCGGCATGCTTCTCTTGCACCGTCTGGCGCCAAAGCCAACGCGTTTCCCTTTCGCTATTAATTTAACATAACAGCAAAGCACCCTACGCGGCAAAAGCAGTGACTTGGCACGTAATAACTATTACCTGCTTTGTTTTTGTTAAGCAATTTATTATTTAAATATGCTTTTAATTTTGTGAATCTTTAAATGCTTGAACCTTCTGCATTAAGTTTACTGCCACCAGCGGTGGTTGTGGTATTGGCTGTTGTTTTACGCCGCCCTATTTTATCTTTACTTATTGGCGCTTTAGTTGGCTTAGTAATAGCCGACCCAGCTCAGGTGCTTGCTAACTTTGCCAGCACATCACTTAAAGTAATGACCGACGAAACCATAGGTTGGTTAATACTCGTGTGCGGAGGCTTTGGCGCTTTAATCGCTTTATTAGTGCGCACTGGCGGTGCGTCGGCGTTTGGCAAATTAGCGCTAAAATACACTAAAGGTAAACGCTCTTCTTTATTTATGACCTTTTGTTTAGGTGTGGTTATTTTTATTGATGACTATTTAAATGCGCTTACCGTTGGTGAAACGATGAAACGCATTACCGATAAATTTAAAGTTAGCCGAGAAATGCTCGCCTACGTTGTAGATTCAACAGCGGCACCTATTTGCGTACTTGTCCCTTTATCGACTTGGGCGGTATTTTTTGGCGGCTTGTTAGTCGATAACGGCATTGCCGAGGAGGGCAAAGGCATTGCGGTTTATATTCAAGCCATTCCTTATATGTTTTACGCCTGGTTTGCAGTATTGGTGGTTTTGTTAGTGGTACTGGGTGTTATACCTGCTATTGGGCCTATGAAAAAAGCCGAAAGGTTAGCGCAAGTTGAGCAAGCCACTGTAGACCCTGCGCAATTTAGTGATATTCAAACAGCCGACGAATACGCTGTAAAAGCAGTAGAAGAAAGCTTTGAAGATGCCGACCCTAAAGGAAAATTACACAACTTTTTACTGCCTATAATTTTACTAGTAGCCTTTACAGTTTACTTTGAAATAGATGTATATAAAGGCTTATTAGCAACTATGGCGGTAACGCTTCCTTTTTATGCACTACAAAAATTAATGAGCTTTAGCGAAATGATAGAGCGCATGCTTGATGGCTTTAAAAGCATGATACCGGCTATTGGCACTGTAATAGCCGCATTTATATTTAAAGATGTGTGCGACTTAATTGGCTTAGCGCAGTTTGTGATCGGTAGTTTGAGCCCGTACATGACTGCCCAATACTTACCGGCGGTGGTATTTATTGCTATGGCAGTGTTAGCATTTGCTACAGGCTCTAGTTGGGGTATTTTTGCTGTGTCGATCCCAATAGTTATGCCACTGGCAACTGCGGTTGATGCTAATATTCCACTGGTTATTGGCGCGTTGTTATCGGCCTCATCATTTGGAAGCCAAGCCTGTTTTTACTCAGACTCTACCGTACTTGCAGCACAAGGCTCTGGCTGTAATTTAATGAGCCATGCAATAACGCAACTGCCTTATACATTAGTTGCCGCGGCACTTGCCGTTGTCGGCTTTATTGTTATGGCATAAATTAAGTTAATTTAAAAAAAACCCCAATGTAGTACTACACTGGGGTGTTTTACCAATCCACAATAATACTTAATTAAGCGGATTGGTATTCTTTTAGCTGTATAGATATATATAGCTTATTTTTGTAATTTAATACCATTGTAATAGGTTTCAAGCGATTGAATTTTGATTTGATTTGGTAAATCAGCAAAGTCGCTTTCTACAAACTTAGTACCACGTAACTGCACATTTAAACGTGCGGCTTGTGGGTTTAGCATAGTTTGTTTGTAGTACTGCTTAATATCTTCAAGCGTTACTTTTTCAACTTCATCAATTAGCTTTTGCTTAGAGTCAAAGTTAAAGTTTTCACGATACCAATCGGTAATAAGTGGCCCCATTTCATCGCTTAGGTTTTTAGGCTGCTCTTTTAGTGATACAAGCGTGGCATTTTTAAGTTGAGCAAAAGTATCTAAGCTCATATTATCAAGCTCTACCGCGTACTCTTTTTTGAATTGATCAAAACGTGCCTGTATTTCTTTTGGCCCTTTAACAGGTGTTTGAATAAACAAGCCAATTGCCGAGTAATCCTCTATTGGGCGAGCCAGCGCACCTACGGCGTATGCAAGTTGCTCTTCGGTACGCATTTTATCAAATGCAATGGTTCTAAAGTGGCTTTGTAACACCGCGGCTTGCGCTTTTTGTTTATACCCTGGCACTGGGTGAACAGTCATATCAACTACTGCCACATCGGCAACATCAATATCTTTTTTCAATACTCGCGTTTCGCCTGGCTGTGGTAACCATGCTTTACTGCGCGCAAACTCACTCGATGTATGATTGCTTGGTAAAGTGGCACTTAACTCAGTGGCTATCGATTCTATATCTTGTTGGTTGTAATTACCGTAGCTAAATACACGTAAATCGTTGGTGGCAAATGTGGCTGTTTTTAGCTTGTTTAAATCGGCAACGCTTAACGATTCTGCCGCTTTTATCAGTGCCTCTGTATCAAAGCTGCCTGTGCGGATAAGTTTTGAGTAGGCGCCAAATGCTTGTGCATACGGAAATTGCTTTTGCTGATTTAACAAGCCACGTTTGTAGCGATCAATGGCTTGGGTAAAGGCTTGTGCAGTTACGTCGGCTTTTAACCCGCTTAGCGCTTGTTTTAAAAGTACATCTTGCTTATCGGTAAAGCCACTCATTGATAAAACTAAACCATTACTTGGCGCAAGGTTTACACTCATACCGGCAATGGCGGCTTCGGTGCTTAGTTGGCTTTGTTGAATGTTATATAAGTCGGCCCATACTGAGTAAAGTACTTCAGCATTAATATCATTTAAGCCTGGTTGGGTATTAATATATACCTCAACCAACCCCTTTGGCTGGGCAGCAAATTTTTGGCTTGCTTGGCGCCATACTTTTACGCCGTTTTTATCGTAAGCCAGTTCAGGGTGTTTCTGCTCTTTAAACTCAGCTGTTTTAATAGCAAAGCTTTCAGGTAGTAAGTTATTTACACTTGGTAAAGCAAGCTTAAACTCGCTTGATGTTTTCCAACTGGCAATTTCGGCATCGCTAATATCTTCTATGCGGTATTTACCATCATAAAAATGCAGTTGCGAGTCGGTTTCTTCTTGTTGCGAAATATACCAAACGCGCAGCGTATCAGCATTTAATTGCTTAAGTACTTCGTTTATCGCCTCTGCGTCAAATTTGGCATAATAGTAAGGCGCATCAATGGCATGATTTAATGGGTAATCTTGCATGCTACCAGTAAGCGCGCTGACATAGCTAAACTCATCGCCTTTTTCTAAAAACTTAAATTGATTGCTAAGTGATGTACGAATTTCATTAAAGTACTTAGCATCTACACCTTCTTTTTTAATCAGTTCAATGTATTGCATAATAGTTGCAACAATTGTTTCGCGGTTTTTCATGCCTTCATCGGTTAATTCAAGCGAAATAGTAAGCGCGCCGTAATTGCCGTACTGACTAGGAGAAGGAGACGCTGTTAATTGCGATACCCAGCCTTTGTCGCGTAGTAATTGTGCCGGGCTACCTGGCATCTCATTACTTAATAAATAACTGACATAACGGTTAGGTTTAACCGCAAAGTCGCTGCTGTTGTTATTAATAGTAAACTCAAGTTGCAGCTGTTTTACGTCTTCATTAGGTGAGTAATATACTTTTTTGCCACCGGCTTTATCAAAATCAAGCTCTGCGGTAACGGTTGGCTTTTCAATGTGTTTATTTTTGATATCGGCAAAATAAGTTTTTGCTTTTTGCTCCATTTGCTCAATTGGCAAATTTGAAATAAGCGCCACTTTCATGATGTTAGATGAATAGTATTTATTGTAAAAGTCGACCGTTTCTTTGTGTAATTGGCTGCCTTCTTTGTCTCCTAGCGTTTCTAGGTTACCAATTAAAAAGCGATTTGCCGGGTGATCACCCATCATTTTACGGGCAAGTTTAAACTGGCCAAAAAAGTCCATTTCGCGGCGCATTGACCACTCTGCATTTACAGCGTTTTTTTCTTTATCTGCATATTCAGGGTACAGCTTGGGGGCTTTAAAAAAATCAGCAAAACGGTCTAGCGCTTCATCAAAGGCATCATTATTAATTTTAAACATGTAGTTTGTAATATCGAGCCAGGTATACGCATTATTTACCCCGCCATTTTTGGTCATAAAGTCAGAGTAGCCTTTTGTATCGGGGTAGCGCTCTGTGCCTAAAAAAAGCATATGCTCTAAGTAATGTGCCATACCTTGCTGCATCATAGGGTCGTGTAGTAAGCCTACGCCTACACTTAGCGATGCTGCTGATTTTTCAGCGCTTGGATCAGAAACTAAAATGACTTCTATTTCGTTTTCGAGGGTAAGGGTTTTATATTCGCGCGTATCATTTGGGCTTACAACTAATGTGTCTGAGAGTAAGGAGCTTTGTGAAGAACTAGCAACCGATGAGGTAGATGATGTATTAGTACAGCCACTTAAAACTGCTAAAGCGATGACGCTAAAACCAAGAATTTTTTTCATTTTGTTTTTCCATTAAAATTGCGCTTAGGATGCGCTCAAAACAACGTAATAGAGCTAAATTAACACTAACAATTAAGGGTTTACCACAAAATAATACTAATTTATGTAACACATTGTGAAAAACACCTGCATACTTAAAGTCAGTAAAATAATAACGAAGGAAATAGGATGGAAAAAATAATAATACTCGCCATGTTTGCACAAGTAACGTTATCGCTCATTGTAATGTTAATTATGGGCAAGCGACGCTTTGCTGCTGCAAAAAACAAACAATTACAGTTGAGCGATTTTAAAACCATGCGCCTTGATAACGCAGGCGATACCGTACGCGTAGCAGATAGAAACTTTACCAATCAGTTTGAAATACCAGTGCTTTTTTATATCGGTTGTATTGTTACATTGCAACTTAACAGCGCTAGCTACTTAATTACTGCGCTTGCGTGCTTATTTGTTATTTCGCGTATTGTGCATACGGTTGTTCATATTGGCAGTAATAATGTAAGACTGCGCTTTAATGTTTTTTTACTAGGCTGCGCCAGTGTGTTTGCTTTATGGCTCGCGATTGTTTGGCGAATTTTAGCATTTTAGTAAAAGCGGCTTAATTAGCCGCTTTTTTATTTACTGTTTAACACTTAATTAGTATTTAGCGCGTTTTAAGCGTTTACCCACACCAAGCAGTGCAATTAAGCAAAAACCAACACCCATACTCCCACCCGAACTGCTTGATGAGCCAGCCTCTGCAGATGAATCGTCCTGGCTTATTAATGTATTGGCTGTTGGGTTTAAGTTGGCAGATGAAAGCGGGTCGTCATCTAATACCACCACACTATTAATAGTTACAAAGTTAGCGCTGCTAAGAGCGACATCGCTACTTGAGCATTGTTCACTGGTTATATCAACCAACGGGATATCGCCGCAGTGTACCAATCCAGCAATATTATCGAGCGTAGCTTGGCTTTGCGCTGTAATTTGTCCAAATACTGTAAAACCGCCATTTTGGGTATCAAGCGCTTCGCTATTATCAACCATATTAAAAAACCACTGGCTCGTTGCGCTGTTTTCATCGTTGGCTAATTTAGCCATCGCGATTGTGCCCTTCACATTAGATAAAACAGGCTCATTAACAACAGCAGGCTTGGTGGCTATTGGCACTAATTCGTCGGTAAATGTAAAGCCACCACCTTGTATTACAAAGTCGCTGACTGAGCGGTGTATTACGGTTTGGTTATATGCGTCATCTTCAATATAACTTAAAAAGTTAGCAACCGTATTGGGGGCTTGTTGATCAAACAAGTTAAGCTCTATCACCCCGTGCGAAGTTTGCATTTCAACAATAGTGGCTTGGCTAGTAAAGCACGAAAACGCAAGTAGTGAGCCAATCAGGCACTTTTTCATTATGAGTCCTTTTTGTTATTGTTATTTAAATTAAGTGTTAATACTAATCCACACTATACGCCTAGGAAAAGCATTTAGAAGGCACAACTACAATTAACACCCTTTTAGTTACACTTCATTACATATTCTTTTAAATAACACTCGCTGTATTCGCTTTGTGTAAAAGCATTTAATAATTTAATATTACTTTTAAAACTTGAATATAAAAAAGTATAAAATAAGTACGTTATTTATCGCTAAATTAGTTTAAACTAACCGCCTAATAAATTAAGCACACCATAATAAATGGGTATTTCATGCGTATAATTATTTTATTTTCAGTTATTTTATCTGTTATAGGTTGTACAAACTCACCTTTAAACACCTCCACTGCCCCACAGTATATTACTGTATTACATACTAACGATAATCACGGGCGCTTTTGGCATAACGAAAAAGGTGAATATGGTATGGCAGCGCGTAAAACGTTAATTGACGCTTTACGTAACAAAGCTCAACAGCAAGGCCATGCAGTATTGCTGCTTTCTGGCGGTGATATTAACACCGGTATACCTGAATCAGACTTACAACACGCAGAGCCTGATTTTAAGGGAATGTCGTTACTCGGTTACGATGCTATGGCAATTGGTAACCATGAATTTGATAACCCACTGAGCGTTTTAAGTAAGCAGCAGCAATGGGCTACCTTTCCTTTACTGTCTGCAAATATTTTTGACAAAGCAACTGGGGAAAGCGCATTTCAAGGCTATAAAATTTTTGAAAAGGGGGGCTTAAAAATTGCGGTTATAGGACTTACCACTACAGACACCGCTAAAATAGCTAACCCACAATATATTGGCCATTTAGAATTTAAAGACCCCGTTGATGTGACGGCAGCTCTCGCTAAAAAAATTAATGAGCAATACAACCCCGATATCACTATTGCACTTACTCACATGGGCCATTATGTAGATGCAAACTTTGGGATTAATGCCCCGGGCGATGTCACACTTGCCCGCTCTTTACCCGCTAATACCTTAGATATGATTATTGGTGGTCACTCGCAAGAGCCGGTTTGTATGGCAGCTAAAAATAAGAATGACGATAACTTTAAACCCGGTCTCGCGTGTAAGCCCGATCAGCAAAACGGCACATGGATTATGCAAGCACATGAGTGGGGCAAGTATGTGGGTAAGGCAGAGTTTAAGCTAGAAAACGAAAAGCTCACCCTACTCGATTATAAATTGTTGCCAGTTAATTTATATGTTGATGAAATTCAAGCCGATGGGTCTAGTAAACAAGTATTAGCCAACGAATACATTAAACCCGATCCGACCCTAGAAGCTTTTTTAGCAAGTTACCAAGCAAAAGGCGCAAAACAAATTGCAGGTAAAATTGGCAGTGTTGATGCGCGTTTAGAGGGCGATAGAAACAAAGTACGTTACCAACAAACTAATTTAGCGCGTGTGATTATACAAGCACAAATGAATGTAGTTGGCGCCGACTTTGGCCTTATTAGTGGTGGCGGAATAAGAAGCTCTATTGAAGCTGGCGATATTAGCTATAAAGATATTTTAAAAGTACACCCGTTTAAAAATCGCATTACTTACATGGACTGGCAAGGGCGTGATTTATGGAACTACTTAGAAACAGTGACCAGCTTCCCTGTTGATGCAGGTGCCTATTTGCAATATCACAAATTAGCGTTTACCCGTAAAAATGGCAAATTAGTCAGTGTACTCATTGATGGTAAGCCATTTGATGAAAATAAAACTTACCGTATGAGTTTAAATAGCTATAACGCATCAGGTGGTGACGGTTACCCTGCTATTAATAAACTAAAAGGGTTTGTTAGCACAGATGAAACCGATGCCCAGGCACTTAAAACCTTTGTCTCACAAAATAGTCCACTTAAAGCTGCGCAGTTTGCACCTAAATAACAAAACGTTATTAAAAGATAATGTTTAAGGAAAGTAGCTGACTACTTTCCTTTTATTTCTATGTTTCCCTTTGCAATATTTATTAAACCGTAACTGTGTAAACGTGAGCGAGAGCCCTCGCCATATGCTTTAGGCGGATAATAAATATCTTTCATATCAGGGTGTTCATTTAAGACTTCGTCTAGGGCTGCACGAATTTCACTGAGGGTTTTTTCTAAGCTGCTATTAAAATTTGGCCGCTTGCGTATAGTATGCCCAAGCTCAATCAACCTATAAAAGTACTTATTAGCAAGCTCTATAAGCTCATCTGGCACGTATTTATTTTGATTTAGCACAACATCTTTATTATCACGACAAAACTCTATTAATGCTAAATAAAAGCATAACGGTTTGTTAGCTAAACACACTGTAGCCTCAGGCATATAACTATTACTGAGTGTTTTAGTGTTTAAATCAATGATCAATGCCAGCTCTTTTGGTTTTCCTAAGTCAGTATCAGCGTTTAGTGATGGGCCTTTAGCATCTACAGGCATACCTATAATAGACTTCAGCCATTTGCTAAATAAAATACTCAAAACTAAAAATAACAAGCAAATCAAAAACCTGTTTTCTGACCAAAACTGTGCGTTTTTCTCAAACACTAAAGAGACATGGGTAGTGCTCGACTTGAGTGTTCTTACAAACTGGTTTGGCTTTAAAGTTAAAGGTTTAGCAGATTTTGGCACAATTTTAACTAAGCGAAGGTTATTGTCTAAATAGCCGTTGAGCTTTAATAAGTAGTCTTGCACTGCATGTTGGTTACCCGAGTGCTTTAAAAGCTCATTAGAGAGCGCAATTAACGGTAAATCCAGTGCAACTTGTTTTTCGGTTTCAATAACCTGGCGTTTAATAGCGTCACTCTGCTCATTTATTACAGACACATAAAACACTAAACAGTTAATAATAAAAACAGCGCAGCCAAAAAAAACATATTTATACTTATCCATTTTTAACGCTCTCATCTTTAGCTGTTACCTGCTCTGAACTGCAATCCCAGTATGATTGCGCCTCTTTGTAATAACTCAGTGTTTGCTCCTTTGACATATCAAGAATATGACGCTGTACAGCGCATAAAAGGTCTGTATTGTTTTGCTGCATTTTTAAATACCAGCGCGAACCTGAAATTTTATTACTTAAAGGGGTAATATAATTTTTTGAAAAACGAGCTGCATCACTTTCTTTCCAAAAAGACGCAATAATATCGACCTGCCCATTAGCTAATAAGTCACGAAGCTCGCTGTGCGAACTGGCGTAAGTAATATCTAAATTGGCTAAGTTAATATTTAAATCTTTAAACATTTTCTTTGGAAGTATATGGCCAGAGCGGCTTGTAGGGTAATCTAATAAGCCTATACGCTTATCTAAAAAGTATTGTTTTGTTAAGCGTGGCTTTTCTTTTGAGGAGATAAAAAATGCGGTGTAATCAGAAAAACCCACCACAGATTGATAGTTATAAGTTAGCTCTGCATTGAAGGCATCCATTATATTATTTTTTGCAAGTACGAGGTCTGCAATTCCTTTGCCGACAAAATCGAAGCTTTCCGTTGTACTGTCACCCCAGTAACCTTTAACTGAACCGTATTGTTTCGTTACCACGGTATCAAGGCATAGAGACTCTGTAAGCTTCTCTGCCACGCTTTGCGATGGCGTAAATACAATAAGCTGATTTTTGTTTTCACTGGCTGTTGTATAACATTGTGTTGACGTTTTTATTAGTTCTGGGAAATTTATTTCATCACTTTTAACGCTCACCTTTCCAACAGACCATGCAGCAACCATAACCAGAAACAAAAGTGTAACAAACGACAGTTTATGTAACATGACCTTTCCAAACCCCATCAATAAGATGTACCTAACAACACTAAGGCTTTATTTGAACAATATTATTTACTTATTACAACAAGTAATTTTACCTATCAAAGGTAAGCTATTGATTTAATGTGATTATGAATAAGAAATAATGAATACTCTTGACTCCTTTCTATATTTAGCAAAAACAATCACAATGTTTACACCAGCTAATAGGTGAATAAAAATAAATGCAGGAAACATTGATGCGCATTAAAATTGCTACTCTCGTAGCAACAACGTTAATAATTGGTGCTGTTTTTACAACTTCTAAAGCGTATGCGTGGGGTCAAAATGGTCATCGAATTGTTGGGCATATTGCTGAGCAACATTTGAGTGACGAAGCAGTGCATAGCCTGTTGCCACTATTAGAAGGACAATCCCTAGCTCAAATTTCTACTTGGGCAGATGAAATGCGATCTAGTCCTGAACTATTTTGGCGTAAAAAATCTTCACGCTGGCACTACATAAATCTTCCTAAAAATAAAACACTTTCTCTAAATCACGCACATACACACAGCAAAAACGATGTTACAAATATTCTAGAAGGTATTTACTTCTCTATTAATACACTTCAGTCATCTACCTCTTCCCTTAATGAAAAACAGTTTGCTTTAAAGTTTTTAGTTCACTTGGTTGGCGACAGCCATCAACCATTTCATGCTGGGCGAAGTGAAGATAGAGGCGGCAATTTAATTAAAGTTGATTTTTTTGACAACGAAACCAATTTGCACAGCCTTTGGGACACTGGATTAATAGAAAATGAAAACTTAGCTTACACTGAATACGCTAAGTTTATAGATACCGACGATGCAGCATTAATTAAAACATACTTAAACAGCAGCCCTACTACTTGGCTGATGGAATCTCACAAACTGGCCGAAGATATTTATACCTCAACCAGTGATGAAGTGAGCTATAGTTATGTTTTCAAATACAATCCGCTTGTTAAGCAGCGTTTGCAAAAAGCAGGCGTTAGGCTTGCGGGTGTATTGAACTATTTATTTGATTCGTCAGATGACAATAAAAAATTAAAAATAACGACAAAATAACAATCAACCTATAAATAAAAAACCTACACACGGGAATTAATTTATGTTTATACACTCTCTGGAGTATAGCTAAAATAATACAGCTAAAAATGTATTAATTACAAAATGTAAATAATTAATTGTAAAAGGAATTATAAAGTTTGCATTTCATAATACTGTCACATAACGGCGGTAACATAACAATAAGTAATTAATCCAAATTTAGTTAAGTATACAAGTATAAATTGTGCGAATTAATTTTGCATATTACAAGAGTATAAATTCAACAGCACTGCTGACTTTATACTACTTAAAATAACAATTTAATTATAACTTTCACGGGAAATGAAAATGAAGACTAAACTTCAAAAAACAGCACTCTCACTTGCTATCGCTGCGTGTGTAAGTGTAAGTGGCGCTGCATTCGCCAACGAAACAACCTCTGCGATTAAGGGTCAAATTACCGGTCCAAACGGTAACCCAGCGCCAGGTACCAAAATAACAATTTTACACGTACCGTCTGGCTCAGTTAAAACAACAGAAGCAAACGATGCAGGTTACTTTACTGCTAAAGGCCTTCGTGTTGGTGGTCCTTACAAGGTAATCGTTGATTCTGATGTTTATGCTGATCAAGAATTTAATAACATTATCCTAAACATTGGTAACGATTACCCAGTAAATGCTGCACTTGAGCCACAATCAAGCATGGAGCAAATTGTAGTAACAGGTGCACCTATCAGCTCTATGTCTGGTGGTACTGGCCCAGCGTCTACATTTACTTTAACTGATCTTGAAAACACGCCTGCTATTAACCGTGATTTAAAAGATATCATTCGTATTGACCCGCGTATCACAATTGATGATAGCCGCGGTTCAATCAACTGTGGCGGTGGTAACCCTCGTTACAACAGCTTAACGCTAGATGGCGTTCGTATGAACGATAACTTTGGTTTAAGCTCGAACGGTTACCCTACTATTCGTGCCCCTTTCTCGTTTGATTCAATTGAGCAAGTTTCAGCTGAGCTAGCACCATTTGACGTACAGTACGGTGGTTTTACCTCATGTAACATTAATGCGGTAACAAAATCTGGTGGTAATGAAGTTCACGGTGGCATCTTCTACGATTTCACAAGTGATTCATTCAAAGGCGACGAAATTGAAGGCGAAGACGTTGATAACGGTAACTACACCGAAAAACGTTACGGCTTTAACGTTGGCTTACCGTTAATCGAAGATAAACTATTTTTATTCACTTCATATGAAAAACTTGAAGGTGTTCAACAGTTTAACTACGACGGTTTAAGCAGCGGCAGTGTAACTGCAGATGATATTGCTCGTATTACAAGTGTAGCTCAATCTGTATATGGTTATGACGTAGGCGGTATGCCTTCAAGTATGCCTGTTGAAGATGAAAAAATCTTAGTTAAATTAGATTGGAACATCAACGAAGATCACCGTGCAAACTTAATCTATAACTACAACGATGGTAATACGGTTTCACAGTCTGATACTGGTTCTAGCCGTGTTTCACTATCAAACCACTTTTACGACCAAAGTGCAGAATTCACATCAATTATTGGTTCTGTTTACTCAGATTGGTCAGATGACTTTTCAACTGAAGTTCGTATTGGTAAATCAGAACTAGATGCAACTGTACAGTCACTTGATGCTGCTAGCAGCTTTGGCGAAATGCAAATTCGTACAGAAGATGGTGGTACGGTTTACATTGGTCCAGATGACTCTCGTCAATCAAATGATTTAGATTACGATACCACTACATTTAAAGTAGCGGGTACTTACTACCTTGACCAACACACAATTACTGCTGGTTATGAGTTTGAAGAGTTAGATGTATTTAACTTATTCGTACAGCATACTGAAGGTGAATATCGTTTCAATTCAATCGATGATTTTGAAGATGGCTTAGCTGACCGTGTTTACTACAATAATGCTGCAGCGACTAACAATCCAAACGATGCAGCTGCAAGCTTTTCATACGCTCAGCATACGTTTTATGTACAAGATGAATACGCGTTTACAGACTTAGATGCAAACATCACGTTTGGTCTACGTTACGATAAATACACAAGTGATGACGTACCTAACTTCAACCAAAACTTTACTGACCGCTACGGCTTTAGTAACCAAAGCACATTCGATGGTATTGATTTACTTCAACCACGTGTTGGCTTCCAGTGGTACGCAACAGACGAATTAGAAGTACGCGCCGGT
Source organism: Pseudoalteromonas sp. 2CM28B (assembly GCF_023161935.1). Classification (NCBI taxonomy): domain Bacteria; kingdom Pseudomonadati; phylum Pseudomonadota; class Gammaproteobacteria; order Alteromonadales; family Pseudoalteromonadaceae; genus Pseudoalteromonas; species Pseudoalteromonas sp. 2CM28B. Next base: position 64,966 of record NZ_JALNTH010000027.1, on the reverse strand, counting down.
GTTGGCTTATTCTCTGGTGGTAACCCAAATGTGTGGTTATCTAACTCTTACTCTAACGATGGTATTACTAACATCGGTACATTCCGCAACCCAGTTGATTTATTCAACACGCCAAACGTAAATGGCGGCGCGCCTGGTTTTGAAGTACCGCAAGAGATGTTTGATGAAGTTGCTAACACTGTTATCGGCTCGGGTGATTCAGCAACAAACGCTGTTGACCCAGATTTTGAAATTCCTTCAGAGTGGAAATACTCAATTGGTGCAACATACACAACTGAAAACGAGTATGTAATTTCACTTGATTACTTATACTCTAAGAAGAAAGATGCTGCCTTAATGCGTGACATCGCACTTCAGGATTCGGGCGAAACTACATTTGATGGTCGCCCTCTTTACGAGTCTATTGAAGGCCGCTCTGGTGAGTACCTTCTTACAAATGTAAGTGGTGATAGCGGTGATTCATCTGTTATTTCATTAGCAGTAAGCAAAATGTTTGATAATGGCGTAAGCGTTAACTTTGGTTACGCATACACAGATTCAGACGATGTTAACCCAATGACAAGCTCTGTTGCCGGCTCAAACTACGGTAATATTGCACTAACGGATCCGGGTAACCCTGGTGTTGCATCATCAGATTACGAAATCCCGCACCGTTTTACTATGACGCTTGGCTACACACATGAATTTGTAGATGGTTTTGCTACTCGCTTTAACCTATACGGTGAAGCATACAAAGGCTTACCATACAGCTACACGTTTGATGGTAGCGATCGTAACTTCGGGGATAGCAACTGGAACGGTAGCCGTCAGTTACTTTACGTACCACTTGAAAACGATCCTAACGTTGTTTACGACATGAGCGCTGATGAAATTAACGCGTTTAACGACTTTATCGCGTCTAACGGTTTAGAGCGTGGTGAAATCACTGGCCGTAATGCTGAAAACTCAGATTGGTTTGTTAAATTTAACTTTAAAGTTACTCAAGAATTACCAGGCTTTATGGATGGCCATAAAGGTGAAGCGTTCTTCGTAATTGATAACTTAACTAACCTATTAAACGATGATTGGGGCGTACTTAAAAAAGGTCCTTTCGTTGGCGCTAGCATGATTTCTACAACGATTGATGAGCAAGGCCGTTACGTTTACTCAGGCTTTAATGAAAACAACGCAAATACATCAGTACAATCTGATGCGTCATTATGGCAAATGCGTGTAGGTGTTCGTTACACTTTCTAATCGCATTAGCGTAAAAAAATACTAATTAAAGCCCATCTTTTGATGGGCTTTTTTTTACCAACCAGCTTAATTAAATGATCTATTTATCCCCTCAAAATGATTAAGTATTATTGCGGTTTGGTTTTATAAGGCCTCTTTAAGCTCTTTTAGTAAATTTAGCAATTGGACTTGTTGCTGCTTACTAAATTTTTCAGCTAATTGCCTTTCCCAGTTTTGTGCATCACGTGCTATGAGCTTGTAAAGTGCATTGCCCTGCTCATTTAACATAACCTGCGTTACTCGCTTATCTTGCTGATTTAGTTGTGCTTCTACATACCCTCTTTGCAGCAATGATTTTATAACTCGCGAAACCGTTGACTTGTCCATATTGGCCTGAGTACATAAATCTTTTGCATTGCTTTTGCCATATTGTGCTAAGTTTGCCAACACCCGCCATTGAGGGATGGTTAAGTTGTATTTTTGCTGATAAACACGCGCAAAATCATCGCTTATGAGATTTGCCATTTGGTTCAACTGATAGGGCAAAAACTGCTCTAGATCTATTTCCATTATTACTTTCTCATCGCATTTACACACTGTGAAAACTGTGCATTTTTATTTACAGGCTAAAACATGCGCCCATTTGAAATTACTCTCACTTGAGAGTACTTTAAACTAATTAGGGCCTGTTGACCTTTCAGGATTGAAATTTGTTCAATCTAGGGGCCATTTAATCGCGGCGCGAGGTTTGTAACCTAGTGGGCTAAGTAAAAACCGAGCAACAAAGAGTAAATGGCCCCTAGGCAGAACCCTTCGGGCAGCGCCTGTTTGGCATTTATGCTACGTTATCGCCTATTTATGGGGAACAACCACACTGCATAGGCTCTGCCTTGTCTAATTCCCAAACAGACTGCTGCAAATTCAACCTCGAAAGATAAACAGGCCCTAGAAAGATAAAACAATGTCTCTCTCACAGGATCTAAATATGGCCAGCGAAATAAACTACATGAACGGTTTTGGCAATGAGTTTGAAACCGAAGCGCTACCCGGTGCATTGCCTGTTGGGCAATTTACCCCACAAAAGGTGAAGTACAATTTATACACCGAGCAATTTAGCAGCACGGCCTTTACGGCACCGCGAGCCGCTAATCGTCGCACGTGGCTGTACCGCCTTCGTCCATCGGTGGTACAAGGTGAATACACCGCTATAGATAACGCACTAATAAGAACAGCCCCTATAACTGAAGCAATTACGCCCCCTACAATGATGCGCTGGAGCCCTATTGATATTCCTTCAAAGCCCACTGATTTTATTGATGGCTTAATTACAATGGCTGCAAATGGCAGTGCCAATGGGCAAACCGGTATTGGTATTCATGTTTATGTTGCTAACAGTTCTATGCAAGAGCGTTATTTTTGTAATGCCGATGGTGAGCTGTTGGTTGTGCCTCAGCATGGCGAACTGTTATTACACACTGAATGCGGAAAGCTCACAGTAAAGCCGGGGGAAATTGCCGTCATTCCTCGCGGGATTAAATTCTCGGTTGATTTAATTGATGAAACCGCACGTGGCTACATTTGTGAAAACTATGGTCATGCATTTGAACTTGCCGAGCGCGGCCCCGTCGGGGCAAATGGCTATGCCAACGACAGAGACTTTAAATACCCTGTTGCTGCATTTGAAGATAAAGAAGGTAGCTTTGAATTAGTCACTAAATTTAACGGTCATTTATTTAGTTGCCCTATTACACACTCGCCTTTTGATGTAGTTGCTTGGACCGGTAACAGCGCACCGTACAAATACGACTTAGCACGTTTTAATGTTATTAATACCGTGAGTTTTGACCACCCAGATCCTTCTATATTTACTGTACTTACCTCCCCTTCAGCCACTGAAGGCATGGCAAATGTAGATTTTGTAATTTTTCCACCGCGCTGGATGGTGGCAGAGAATACATTTAGACCTCCTTACTATCATCGCAATATTATGAGTGAGTTTATGGGCTTAATAGAAGGGGTTTACGATGCAAAAGAGCACGGGTTTGTACCAGGAGGCGCTAGTTTGCATAATTGTATGTCGCCACATGGGCCTGAAGCCGAGGTATTCGAAAAAGCATCTAACGCTGAGCTTGCACCGCAAAAATACGAGAACACGTTGGCCTTTATGTTAGAGTCTCGTTACATAATATCGCCCACTAAATATGCCCTTGAAGGAAAAGAGCGCCAAACTAATTACACTCAGTGCTGGCGTAGTATCACAAAACATTTTACAGGCGAGGAATAATAACAATGAAACTATACAGCTACTTTCGCTCATCTGCCGCATACCGTGTACGCATAGCACTTAATTTAAAAGGCATTGAGCATGATATGCAATTCGTTAATTTACTTAAATCTGAACAGCTAGCGCAGCCTTACTTAGATAAAAATGTGCAAGGTTTACTTCCTGCTCTTGAAACGGACGAAGGCGTATTAGCGCAATCACTCGCTATTTTAGAGTGGTTAGATGAAAGCTATCCGCAAACGCCGTTAATTTATGGCACTGCATGGCAAAAAGCGCAAATTCGTAATATTAGCTATGCAGTGGCATGTGATATTCATCCAGTAAATAATTTACGAGTGCTGAAGTATTTAAGTAACGAATTGGGTGTAGACGAGCAAGCTAAATCCGCCTGGTATAGGCATTGGGTAGAGCTTGGGTTTGAAAAAATTGAAATGATGCTAAGTGAAAACAATGAGTTTTGCGTAGGCAATACACCCACTCTCGCTGATATATGTTTAGTGCCACAGGTATTTAATGCGTTGCGTTTTAATGTAGATATGGCTGCGTATCCAAAAATTGCAGCCATTTATGCACGTTGTAATGCATTACCCGCTTTTAGTGACGCCGCGCCGCAAAATCAGCGCGATGCAGTTTAACTTTTTAATGCGCAGTGAATAACACTCACGTGCTCTATTAAATCAAGGCCCAGTTCGGTTAAATAGCCGCCATCTGGGCTGTCTATCACGCCTTTATCAAACAACCTTTGTGCCGCGCTTAATAAATTTGGTTCAGCATCCGAATGTAACTTAATCCCTTGCATTTTGCTCTCACGTGGAAATTTAGCTAATAACGTAAATTCATCTATCATTGTTTGATTAAATTGCATGTGTTCACCTTTTTATAATTGTGTGTTTAAGTCAGTGTTGTTTAACGCTATTACTTACCCTAGCATGTTTTTTAATCGTGTGTACTATTTTTAAACTATCAAAATTCGAGGTCGCTCATGCGCCATATTATGGTTTTATTTATTTTTTTAATTGCGTTCACTTTAGCCCCTAGCAGTTATGCAAAAACAGTCAAAACGCATTCTATTATTGACGCTAATGAGATTATTAATAATGGTTATATTTGTTGGTACGACAACAAACGTTATAGTGAAGGCGCGCTGGTGCAAGTACATTCTTTTACCTTAGTGTGCGCTGCTAAAAACCCGCAGCATAATAACAGTGAGCTAATTTGGCTAAAATTAGATAAAAAAGGTAATATTGTTTATCCCACAAAGCCTAAAACCATTACGGTCAATTAGCGCTAAATGAGGATTTACGCTACAATGCGCACAGTTTAAATAAGTAGTATGGCTATGGATAATCAACCAAAAAATCCTCTTCATGGGGTAACGTTAGAACAAATTTTAGTAGAGCTTGAGCAGCGCTTAGGGTTTAAAGCCATGGGCGAGCAAGTAAACATTAAATGTTTTACCGACTCACCGAGTATTAAATCAAGCTTAAAATTTTTACGTAAAACCCCTTGGGCTCGCGATAAAGTTGAAGCTCTCTACTTACATACGTTAAGTAACAAACCGCTGCGTAAACCCAAAAGCGCTCAGCGCCCTAAGCCTGCCAGCCAAAGCGATAGCAGTGGTTTTGTTTGGCCAAGCATTAAAAAGTAACACACAAAAATGCACGTTAAATACGTGCATTTTGTATTTTATAACTCCTTACTAATTACATTTAACGAGGCGGGGTCAACTGTAATAGTAAGCGTATCCGCTGTTTTAATTTCACCATCCAGTACATACTTAATTTCTTCGTCTGCGGTTATCGTTACTTTTTTAGCGTTGGTATGATGCGAGCTAATTGCTAAATGCGTTTGTGTAATACTACTAAACATAAGTTCAGCAATGCTTAACACGCGAGTGGTGTTTTCATCACTAGGTAGCAGCCAATTAATGTCTAATAGGCCATCTTCGTGATCGGGCTGACCACCTCCTTGGGCTAATAACGTAGTAAATGGCGCAGCATTAGCCACAATAAAGCTATTTGTATTTACCTCCTGCGTTTGATTATCATCAAGGGTGACATAAAGGGTTTGCGCTTTTTGCTCACTAAATGCCTGAAAAAAACCACTTAAATAGGCAAGCTGACCCGATTCGTTTTTTGAGTCTCTATCTGCTTTTTCTACCATTGATTGCTCATAACCAATCCCAGCTAACAACAGCATAAGCTCGTCATTACAATAGGCCGTATCAATTGTTTGGGTTTGCCCATCAATAATAAGATCGCAGGCCTGCTCAACAGGAATGATTTTAGAGCTAATCCCCATAAGCACATGCGCTAATGCATTGGCTGTGCCCATTGGGATAATACCCAGCTTGCACTGAGTGTTTACCAACACACTTGCTACTTCTGTCACGGTTCCATCGCCGCCACAGGCAATTATTATATCTGGCTTATCTTTAATGGCTTGTTTAGCAAGCTCAATACCGTCTATTTCTTTGGTGGTGGTTAATACTTCTAAATCATAATACGCCGACAACCTAGCCACTATTAAATGCTCTTTGTCTTGCCACATTTTGGTACCCGACACAGGGTTTGCAATAATAACGGCTTTGTTTTTAATAACTAGCTCGCCCTTTTTATGTCGCTTTGCTAAATGACGAAGCTGATGCTTATTAAGATTTGCGGTTTCGCGGGTTTCTTTTATTTGCGCGAGCACTTGGTGAACATCGGCGTTTTTATCTTGGCTCAGTAAATACGCTGCCATAACAAATACCGAACGCCCTCTGCCCAGTGCACAGTGAACTACCACGCGGCGGTCTTCTTTAATATGATGATGTATCCAGTTAATGGCTTGGTTTAATTGCGAATGGGTAGGCACACTATGATCAAGCACCGGAATATTTAAATAGCTAATATTTTCTTGTGTAGAGCTCCATTCTAAGCCATCAAACTCACACGTTACATCTAATATTGCCGTAATGCCGTATTCTTTTAACGTATCTATATCAGAGGGGAACAATCGGCATGCTAAAAATAAATGGTCGTTAATTTTTTGAATGGGAGGGACTTTATCGTGCTTGCGAGAATACGCATTGTAAATTTGAGCACCCAGTAAAAAAGGCACAAATGCCCAGCGAATATAAAATGGAATAACACCATTTTCACGCTTTCTAAAAATTTTCGCCAAATTAAAAATGTAAGCACCACTGACAAGAATTAACGACAATGCACTCCAGTAAAATACCACTGCAAAATATACCGAGTTAACCTCCCACCCTATAAATATAAAAATTAACGCTAAAATTAAATAACTCGTTGCAGCCCACATATTTTCTCCTTTATTTTTACTGTTTTGGCACATTTTTTTACAGCTGTGTATAAGTGTAGTAGCAATTTACACGCCAACAAAAGTTGTTTTTTAGGAACAAAAACAACACTAAGCAACTGATATAAAATAAATAAAAGTAGCTAGCTTTAGCTGTATTCGCATATTAGGCTCTTTTTACACAGTAATCGGTCATTTTTTCTCACTACTCAAAGGTAACTGTTTATATTTAAAACTTGTTTCAATGTGTACAGCAGCTAATATAAATGTCAGCTTAAAAGTTTTTGCATCCAATCACTCTTTTCACACGTTTATTGAGAGTGTGTTTATCTTTATTGGTTAAATTTATAACAGCCTGTTTAATCTCTATTTCAAAGCGATTAAGTTGCGCTTAAATAAAACAATTTTTAATTCACGAAGCCCAACACACCTCGGTAATAATAAAAACAACAGGAACCTTATGGAAAACGACAATTTACTTCCTCTTTTGTGTAAAACAGCACAGGGTAACAAAGCCGCGTTTGCTGATTTGTATCAGCAAACAAGCACAAAGCTTTTTGCGATTAGTTTAAATATGCTGTCAAACCGCGCGCACGCAGAAGAAGTACTGCAAGAGGCATTTATAAAAATTTGGCATAACGCGTCAGAGTACAATTCATCTAAAGGCACAGTTATTAGCTGGATGATAAGCATTGTGAGATACCGCAGCTTAGATGCATTGCGTTATCACAAGGTCAGAAAAGAGCAGGCAATGGGTGATGATGAATACGATGAACAAGCTGTCGATGTTAGTTACGACGAACAAACCAAACTTGTTAATTGTATTGAGCAACTTGACCCCCAACAAAAACAAGCCATTCATTTAGCCTATTACAAAGGGCTAAGCCATGGTGAGTTAGTCAATCACATAGAAACGCCCTTAGGCACAGTTAAAAGCTGGATCAGGCGTGGTTTGCAGCAGTTGCAGAGGTGTTTAACATTATGAATTATAATAAACCAGAATTACTTGATGCTTTAGCAGGGCAGTATGTATTAGGTACTTTAAAAGGCCTGGCACGAAAACGTTTTCAACGCTTAATGCTCAGCTTACCGCAAGCCCGAGAAGCCACTATAATGTGGGAGCAAAATTTAAATGATTTAGCCAGTGCAATTACGCCTCAAACACCCAGCGCGCAAGTGTGGCAGAATATTTTAAATACATTAGAACACACCAACCAACCCGTTAAAACGGTGATCAAACCAGCCACATCGCTATGGCGCAATTGGTCATTTATAGCTACAGCTGCCTGTATTATCTTAGCATTTTTGGTTATTCAGCCCACAACTCAGCCCCAATACAGCCAACAAATTGCTTTAGTACAAAACCAAGATAAGCAATCACTGTGGTTTATTAACGTAGATGAGCAAACATTATCGGTTAAAGCCAGTGATAAACTTGTTGCGCAAACCGATAAAGACTACGAGCTGTGGATGATTTTAAAAGGGCAAGACACGCCAATTTCGTTGGGTCTACTGCCTAAAAACGGTGAAAAACAGTTACTCAAAGGCACGCGCTTTAAGGCACAAGACATTGCCCTACTCGCTGTTAGCTTAGAGCCTTTAGGTGGCTCGCCAAACGGCCTACCAACACAAGTACTGTACACGACAGATTTAGTTATTTTATAACTAAATAAACGCGACTGGTTGGTCAAACTTTGTTTGGCCAACCTTTTTATTTACCTTGGGTAACCATTAATATTTGATTAAACTAAAGTAGACTTAATCGCAGTGCGATGCTTATCATATTGTGTGCTCAATACCTGCTGCGTTATTTTAATTGCATACACCCCCTGTAATAAGTATAAAACCAAACCGCTTCAGCCTCTTTATCACTCTCTTATCACTTCCTTATCTAAATGCAAAACAGCCTGCTGAAAATTTAATCTTGAACGTTAAACACCCCTTTATTAACAATAATAAAAAAATATTTAACTTTTTTGCATCCATTGTGCTTTTTGCTTCGTTATTAGTTATGACTCCAATCAAAACTAAAGGAAAAAGTCATGAAAGCTTTAACTCCATCTATACTCGCAGTAGTAGTATGCAGTACCTTAGTAAGCACCTCTAGCGAGGCATCAAGTCATCGTGAAGCGCCGAACATTAGCCGCTTTCCAACCTTAGACTCTACCGACTTTTACGTATTTAATAGTTATGAAGCAGGCAGAGACGACTACGTTACATTTATTGCCAACTATATTCCTTTACAAGATGCCTACGGCGGCCCTAACTACTTTGCTATGGACCCAGATGCAACCTACAGTATTCATATTGATAACGACGGTGATGCAGTTGAGGATATTACCTTTGCCTTTAATTTTACCAGTATGCTGCCAAACGATAATCAAGGCGTGCAATTAACCGTTGGCCCAGAAGATAATCAACGTACTGTATCTGTACCTCTTAAAAACGTTGGTGGTGTAGCAGCAGGTGATGATAGCGCCGCTAATTTTAGCGAGTCATACACACTCAGCATGATAAGCGGTCCACAACGCACAGGTACCAGTACAACATTAAGTAATACCACCACCAGTTCAACCACGTTTAATAAACCGCTTGATTATATTGGTGACAAAACATTTGGTTCAATGGCTGATTACCAAACCTATGCAGATCAGTTTGTTTATCAAGTTTCGGTACCAGGCTGTGACAGTATGGCCAAAGTATTTGTTGGTCAGCGCAAAGACCCATTTGTCGTTAACTTAGGTAAAACATTCGATTTAGTAAATTACGTTCCCGTTGAAGGTGATAGTGCGCCAGGTGCTGGGGATGGCGGTGGTTTCCCTGGAGGGATTACACAAAGCAGTGAGAATGACGACCTCGTAGATAAAAACGTTACCTCAATTGCAGTTGAAATGCCTAAAAGCTGTATTGTAGGTGAAGGCAACGGCGTAATTGGTTCATGGACAACAGCAAGCCTACCTCAAGCACGCATTTTAAACCCTAACGCTAAATTTGCAGATAACGCGGTAAATGGCGGTGCATTAACGCAGGTTTCACGCTTAGGTAATCCATTAGTTAATGAGCTTGTTATTGGTATTAAAGACAAAGATACCTTCTCAACGGCTCACCCTAAAGATGATGCACAGTTTTTAGATTACGTTTCGCACCCGTCTTTACCAGAGCTGTTAAATATTTTATTTAAAGATGCAGTAAATACCACGCTTGGCGCTAATTTAGAAACTCTTGCTCCAACTAACTTTCCACGTACTGATTTAATCACCGCATTTTTAACTGGTTTTGCAGGGGTAAACCAACAAGCCACCGTAACGCCATCAGAAATGCTACGTTTAAATACTGCAATTGCAGCGACAGCACAAACTGATCAGTCTGCATTTGGTGTAGCCGGTGATGATTTAGCAGGTTTTCCAAACGGGCGCCGTCCAGGTGACGATGTCGTTGATATTGCACTTCGCGTGGTAATGGGGCGTTTATGTCACCCTATTCCTGTAAATGGTGAAGACACCGACTTAGGTCTATGTACACCAGAGGATGCTGATGTAGGTACAGTGCCATTCACTGATGGTGCTCCAGTTGATGCAAGCATGATGGATGCCACTTTCCCATACTTAGCCACCCCACTTGCAGGCTCTAAATAAGGAGTAACGTATGCGTAATTTAAACCTTACCCATAGCAGTATATTGTTATGCGCTTTGGCACTAGGCGCGTGTAGCAGTGATGATGATAACAAACAACCCACACCGGTTGTAAATTCTGCGCCCAGTGCTAGTGATGCAATGCTAACCACACAAACAGAAGTTGAAATTAACGACATGTTAGTGGCAACCGATGCTGATGGCGATACATTAACATACACATTAACTTCGCAGCCGACATTAGGTAACGCTGTAGTAAATAGCGATGGCAGCTTTACCTATACCCCAAACAAAGAAGCAACCGGTAGCGACAGCTTTATGTTTGGTGTATCAGACGGTGTTAACCAGCAAGTGACTGCAGCGGTAAATATAACCATTGAAGCACTGCAAGTGGACTTTGCACAATTTGCAAGCGATGCATTTAACCAAAGCCCCACTGCGCAACCGCTATCTACCAACGGACGTGTCTTTATCAATACAGACACAGACGTAAGCGGTATTTCATCGGGCGCTTCTGGTAACTAACTCAGTAAGTAAATTAAGCTGATGGCCATGGATGGCTTTTTTAAGAGGATAAAACAATGCGCAGTCATTATAAAAAAATGCTCTTTGTTTTTTGCGCTGCACTGTGTGTAAATAACGTGCTTGCAAAACCAATTACCCCAAAAGATAACGCAATTATTGCCTCAAGCAATGCAACATTAAGTGCTAATTTAACCCTTGAGCAACTCACTGCGCTGGTGCTAAATAGCCAATACATAGGCCAAACAGAGCGTTATCAAGGTGTATTAAAAAAACGCTTAAAAAATCTATATACCGCTTCTGCAACTGCACAAACCGGTTATTTATATGCACGGGTACTTCAAAAGGAGCATGCGTTTTCACGTGCCATAGACGTTGCTAATAACGTATTAAAAATCCAGCCAGATCATGTAAACACCCATTTATTACTCGCTAATATGTTGATGACACAAGGCAAATTTGAACAAGCTAAGCGCCATTGTGTGGCATTAATTGGTAACACCAGCCTATTAACGGCCAGCACGTGTGTGCTAGATGTACAAAGCCAACAGGGCAAACTGAGTGAAAGTTATCACGCGTTAGTTAAGCTTACGCAAAACAAAAACAGCAGCTTAGCGACAAAACATGTGCTCAGCGAAATGGCGTTTAGACTCAATAAATTCACCCGTGCGCAGCAGCATATAAATAATATTGATTTAAACACAGCCCCGGTGAGCCTTATTGTGCTGTGGGCCGATATTCAACTGCAGCAAAACAACCCTGAAAAAGTGCTTAATACACTCGGTAAACTTGCCAATAGCCACTCATCGCTTGAAGACGCTATTTTGCTCAAGTTAGCCATAGCTGAAAAACGCAGTAATAAGCACACTAATACGGTGTGGCAACCGCTCATGCAACAGCGCGTAAAATTACGTGAACAACGCCAAGATACCTTCCATGCCAACGACTTAGCTAACTACTATATTCATGTACAAGCAAACCAAGCCAAGGCACAATACTGGGCAAATATAAATTGGCAGCAAGCAAAAATGAGTACAGATAAACACTTACTAAGCCAAGCAGATACGATGGTTAGGGATTCTTTATGAGTAAAATAAACGCGTTATTTGTTTTATTTATAGTTGCGCTATTTGCCAACTTTAGCGTGCAAGCACATCAGTTGAGCACAAGCTACATTTCGCTGGATAATACCAACAACGAAAAGCAATACACAGGCACATGGCAAATAAATATTAGCGATTTAGAACAACAAGTTGCGCTTGATGTTAACCAAGACACCCAAATAAGCTGGGGCGAATTAAAATCACAAAAGACGGCTATTAATCGCTATGCCAAAAATACTCTATCGGTTTTACAAAATGAGCAAACTTGCCCATTAACAATTACCGATAACTACCAATTAGATAATCATTTTAATGAAGCATATTTAGTCTTGCCGCTAGTTTTTAGCTGTAACACTGATGCAGATGTAACGTTAACGTACCGCGCTTTTTTTAACCAAGACGCAAACCACAAAGTTATTGTAAATGTAAATCAGGTTTCTCGGGTTTTCACTATAGATGAGCAACAACACACTTTTACCACTGAGCAATCGAGTTATTTAACGACCTTTAACCAATATGTTTATCAAGGCGTGTTACATATTTGGATTGGCATTGACCATATTTTATTTTTAGTCGCACTACTTTTAACCTGTGTTTTAACACGCACTGAAAGTCACTGGCAGGCAATAGTAAGTAAAAAGCACATTATTAAGCACACTGCGTGGATCGTGACTGCGTTTACCCTTGCGCATTCACTTACCCTTACTGCTACGGCTCTTAATCTTGTTTCGCCAAGTAGCCGCTGGGTAGAGCTAGGTATTGCAATCTCGGTATTATTTGCGGCTTTAAACAATGTATGGCCGGTTATATTACGCCTTGGCTGGCTTACTTTTGCGTTTGGTTTGTTACATGGAATGGGCTTTGCCAGTGTACTGGGTGAGCTTGGGCTCTCGAGCGATTATCAATTGCTCAGCATTTTAGCGTTTAACTTAGGTGTAGAGCTTGGGCAGCTGAGTATACTGTGTATTGCACTGCCGGTGTTACTAACCATGCGCAATAAACCTATTTACATAAAATGGGTGATGCCAATTGGCTCCCTTGCTATCGCTGCAATGGCACTATTGTGGTGCGCAGAGCGCATTTAGCATTAAAAAAGCGAGCCTTTTGACTCGCTTTTTAGTTTTCTATTACTTGGTTTTATCAAACGGCATTAGCAAGGTTTTCATCGCAGGCCTTAGCGCGATTAACACCGTTTCTTCGGTGAGTTCAGGGTAGAGCATCTTACGAAGCAGTAACCCCGCCATCATCGAAAAAATAACGTTAATGCGGCTTTCAAGTTCGTGTTCATCAGTGTCTTTAAGTGCACTACGTTCACTGGTGAGTAGTTGGCGCATGCGCCCCCGTGCTTGAATATCCATATCTCGTAAAAGCGAGGCCACTTTACTATTGCGACCCGCTTCCGCCATCATGTCTAAATCAACCACACAGGCACCGGTATCCATATGCCTTTGTACACCAATGTTTAAGCCATCTATAAGCGCTTGCAGAACATCACCTGGGTGATCTTCAAACTCCTGAAAGATAGAAAACATTTCTTCCATGTCTTTAGCAATAATACTTTCAATTATTGCCTCTTTGCTTTCAAAGTAGTTATATATATGCCCAGCGCTCATGCCTGCCGTACGGGATATTTCGGCCATGCCTGCGCCATGATATCCCTTGCGTTTAAAACACTCTGAGGCAGCACTAAGCACCTGCTCTCGCCTAGCTTGTGCTAATGCTGGGTCTATATGCCTTTTAGCTTTCGTGCTCATAACCCTACTCCGGTATTAAGCGCATACTTAATACAGCGTAAGCTCATTGCATAGCTTAACTTAACAACACCTTTCATTTTACTGCTCTTGCACAGGTGTTTTAGCTATATTCCAGCCGCCACCTAAAGCTTTATACAAATTAATTTGGCTGGCAAGGTAAGCCTGCTGACCTGTTATTAACTGCTGTTGAGCCGAGTACCACGTACGCTGTGCATCAAGTACCTGTAGGTAGCTATCAGCGCCTTTTTCGTAACGCATTTTTGATAAATCGTACGTTAGCTGACGCGAACTAATTAGCATATCGAGGGCATCAAGTTGCTCTTTGTAGCCTTCTCTATCTGCTAATGCATCGGCAGTTTCACGAAACGCATTTTGAATTTTTTGCTGGTACGTCGCCACCGCAATTTCTTGATCGGCCTTAGCCACATCAAGGTTTGCCTGGTTACGTCCCATAGTAAAAATTGGTAAGTTGATTGACGGTACAAAGCTCCATGTTCCTGAGCCTGAATCAAACAAGCCACTTAAATCGCTAGACGTACTGCCCGCAGTTGCGGTTAAGCTAATGCTTGGGTAAAACGCCGCACGCGCTATACCTATATTCGCGTTAGCGGCTAATAAAGCGTGCTCAGCGGCTTTAATATCAGGGCGCTGCGTTAATAAATCAGAGGGTAAACCAACAGGTACTTCTGGTAAGTCCAGTAAATTAGTTAACGAGTTAGTCGGTAATAAATCACTCGATACAGGGCGCCCTACCAGTAAATCTAACGCGCTTTTATCACGTTTTAACAAGCGTTTATATGTTGCTATATCTACTTTTGCAGTGGCAACCGTACTTTTAAGCTGCTCAAGCGTAATTGCCGATGTAGCGCCTAAATCAAAGCTTTTTTGCGTAAGCGAGAGCGACTCCTGCTGCGAGCTTAATGTTTCTTTAGCAAGCTCTAATAGCTGTAAGTCAGTTGCGTAGTTTAACCAAGCATTGGCAAGCTCAGCAATGAGTGAAATTTGCGTGCTGTATTGCGTAAGCTCAGTGTTATAGAGGTTTTGCAGGGCTTGCTCAGACTGGTTACGTACCTTACCCCAAATATCTAATTCATAAGAGGTAATACCGACCGTTGCGCTGTACTGTGAGCTAATACCTGCTTCACCCGTACTGGTTAAATCAGCCGGTAAACGTTGGCGCGTAGCCCCACCATTAAAATCTAATGAAGGGTATAAACCCGAATCTTCAATTTGGTATAAACCGCGTACACGCTGCACATTTAATACTGCTATTTGCATATCTTTATTATGCTCAAGGCTTAAGCTAATCAAGGTTTGCAATTTTTCATCATTAAAAAATTGCTGCCAATGTAACTGTTGCGCTGCTGCTTGCTCAGTGTCAGATACATAAGTATCTGGCACTGGTAAAGCAAGCTCTTTTTGCTCAGGGGCTAGTTGGCAGCCACTTAAAACAACTAATGTAATTGCGCTTAAAGTGAAGCGTTTAATGCTCATTGTGCGCTCTCCTTTTTATCGTCGGTGTTTTTCATTGGAAATACACGACGAACTAAAACAAAGAATAACGGCACAAATACCACCACTAAAATAGAAGAGGCAAGCGTACCACCTATAATCGAAATACCCAGTGCATTTTGCGCACCTGAACCGGCACTTGAGGCAATAGCAAGCGGTATAACACCACAAATAAAGGCCATTGAGGTCATTAATATTGGACGTAAGCGTAAGCGTACTGCTGCAATAGCCGCATCGACTAACCCTAGACCTTCTTGCATTTTATGAATCGCAAATTCTACGATTAATATTGCATTTTTAGAGGCTAATCCTATGGTGGTTAATAAACCTACCTGAAGGTAAATATCATTAGATAAACCTGCCATTACCGCGGCAACCGTAGCTCCAAATATACCTAATGGCACAATAAGCATAACCGCAAACGGTACAGACCAGCTTTCATAAAGCGCTGCTAAACATAAAAATACAAACAATAGCGATAAACCGTAAAGTAACGGGGCTTGGCCACTGCTAGAGCGCTCTTGAAACGAAATACCCGTCCACTCAGAGGCAATTCCATTAGGAAGTTGTTTAACTAAGCGCTCCATTTCATCCATTGCTTGGCCAGTACTGTAACCTGGTGCAGCAGTACCTTGAATTTCCATTGCTGAAAAGCCGTTATAACGCTCAAGACGTGGTGAACCATAGGTCCAATACGAACTTGCAAAGGCTGTAAATGGCACCATATCGCCGCTGTCATTACGTACATACCACTTGTTTAAATCCTCTGGCACCATACGCCCTTGCGCTTCACCTTGAAGGTAGACCTTTTTAACGCGGCCACGGTCAATAAAGTCATTAACGTAACTACTACCCCACGCAGTTGATAGCGTGCTGTTAATATCTGCCTGAGACACACCCAGTGCTTGTGCTTTAGCAAGGTCAACATCAAGTTGCAGCTCGGGCATATCTTCTTGTCCGTTAGGGCGTACACCCGCCAAAATTGGGCTTTGACTCGCTAAACCAAGTAATTGATTACGCGCTGCTAATAAAGCATCGTGGCCAAGTCCAACCCTGTCTTGTAAGAAAATATTAAAACCATTTGCAGTACCTAGCTCAACAATGGCTGGCGGCGGGAAAGCAAACACAAACGCTTCTTTAATCGTTGAGAAATAGCCCATTGCTTTACCTGCCACACCTTGCACAGATAAATCATCACGTTCGCGCTCATCCCAATGCTTAAAGTTTACAAACCCTATTGCTGAGTTTTGACCAGAACCTGCAAAGCTAAATCCGGTTACCGTAAAAATACCGTTAACAGCTTCAGATTGATCGTTTAAATAGTGGTTTTCTACTTTTTTAACCACTTCTAATGTTTCTTCGGTAGTTGAGCCTGCAGGCAGTGAAACCTGGTTAAACAAAATACCTTGGTCTTCATCAGGTAAAAACGCTGTAGGTAGGCTTGAAAAGATATACACCATGCCCGCAACAATAAGGCCATAACATAAAAGGTAGCGCTTAGATAAGCGGATCATACGGCTTACAAAACTTTGCGCGCCGGCATTTGTTTTATCAAACCCGCGGTTAAAACCACTGAAAAAACGGCCAAACATCGAGCTATTATCATGCACGTGGCTAGGCTTTAAAAGCGTGGCACACAATGCAGGTGTTAAAATAAGTGCTACTAATACCGAGAGCCCCATTGCTGATACCAGCGTAATAGAAAACTGACGATAAATAACACCGGTAGAGCCACTAAAGAACGCCATCGGAATAAATACAGCCGACAGCACCATGGCAATACCTACTAGCGCGCCTTTAATTTCATCCATCGATTTACGTGTTGCTTCAAGCGCAGAGAGTTTTTCTTCACTCATTACACGCTCAACGTTTTCTACTACAACAATCGCATCATCAACCAGTAGACCTATGGCAAGTACCATCGCAAACATGGTTAATGTATTTATTGAATAGCCAAACGCGTACAAAATACCAAAAGTACCTAACAACACCACAGGTACAGCTATAGTTGGTATAAGCGTAGCGCGGAAGTTTTGTAAAAACAGATACATAACAACAAATACCAGCACAACCGCTTCTATTAATGTATGCACTACTTTTTCAATCGATAACGAAACAAACGGAGTAGTATCATAAGGAACAACAACATCTAAGCCTTCAGGAAAAAACGCTTTTAACTCTTCAATAGCAGCTTTTACACCTTCTGCGGTATCGAGTGCATTTGCCCCACTGGCAAGCTTAATACCTAAGCCCGATGCTGGTTGTCCATCGTAACGCGCTACAACACGATAGCTTTCACCACCAAGCTCTACACGGGCTACATCTTCAAGGCGTACAAACGAGCCATCGGCGTTTGCCTTAACTATAATGTCTTCAAACTCTTTTGCTGTTTGTAAACGGCTTTGTGCAGTAACGGTAGCATTAAGTTGCTGACCTTCAACCGCAGGCATGCCGCCTAATTGCCCAGCAGACACTTGGGCGTTTTGAGCACTGATTGATGCACTAATATCAGCAGGGGTTAACTTGTAGTTTTGCAGCTTAGCTGGGTCTAACCAAATACGCATAGCATACTGAGAACCAAACAGCTGAACCTCACCTACCCCTTCAACACGCGAAACAATATCTTGAACATTAGATGACACATAATCACCAATATCGATATTCGTCATGCTGCCATCTTTTGATACAAAACCTAGTACCATTAAAAAGTTACGTGCAGACTTAGCCACCGATACACCTTGCCTTTGCACTTCTTCAGGTAGCAAAGGGGTGGCTGTGGCTAACTTGTTTTGCACTTGTACCTGTGCAATATCCGGGTCAGTTTCGGCGCTAAATGAAAGCGTAAGGGTTGCTGAACCACTCGACTCAGAAGTCGATGACATATATAGCAAACCATCAAGGCCTTTCATTTTTTGCTCAATAACTTGGGTAACCGTATCCTCTAGGGTACGTGCTGATGCGCCCGGGTATGTTGCAGTAATACTAATTGCCGGCGGGGCAATTGACGGGTACTGAGCTATTGGTAAACTTTGAATAGCTAAAACACCTGCAAGCATAACCACGATAGCAAGTACCCATGCAAAGATGGGTCTGTCGATAAAAAATCGTGACATTAAAACTCTCCGTTATTGCGCTTTGTCAGCTGTTGCTGATGGTGAAACTTCAGTCGGTGTTACCGGCGCTCCAGGGCGAATTTTTTGTAACCCTTCAATAATCACTTTATCGCCATCGCTTAGCCCGTCGGTTACTAACCAGTTTGAACCAATCGTTCTGTCTACTTTTAAAACGCGGCTTTCAACGGTGTTTTCTTTGCTAACAACCATGGCTGTTGGCTCGCCTTTTGTATTACGGCTAACCCCACGTTGCGGCACTAAAATAGCGTTTTGTTTTACGCCCTCAACCACTGAGGCACGTGCATACATACCCGGTAATAATAACTTATCAGGATTTGGGAATTTAGCGCGTAAAGTAACCGACCCTGTGCTTGGGTCTACAGTCACTTCAGAAAACTGTAACGTGCCTTTAAGTGGGTAAGTTGAGCCATCTTCCATTTGCAATTCAACATCTGTTTGCGATTGTGAATCAACGCTCAATGAACCTGAAGAAATAGCTTTTTTAAGTTGAGTTAGCTCGTTGCTTGATTGGGTTAAATCAACATAAATAGGGTCAAGCTGGGTCACTGTTGCCAGTGCTGTTGTTTGATTAGCGCTAACAAGCGCACCAACAGTAACGCTCGATTTACTAATTTGGCCACTGATTGGAGAAGATACATGGCTGTAGTCTAGGTTAATTTGCGCCGATTTAAGCTGTGCTTTTGCCGTTAATAGCTCTGCTTGCGCTTGCTTTTGCGCTGCATCTGCTTCGTCAAAGTCTTGCTGACTTACGGCTTTAATTTTTAAAAGCTCGCTATAACGCGACGCTTTTGATTTAGTGCTGGCAATACTTGCCTCAGCGCGGGCAACAGCTGCTTCGCTTGCTGCTAGGTCAGCTTCAAACGTGGCGGGGTCAATTTGATAAAGCGCTTGGCCTTGCTTAACTTGAGCACCTTCTTTAAATAAACGCGATTGCACAATGCCACTTACTTGCGGGCGGATTTCCGCAATTTGAAAAGCACTAATGCGACCGGGAAGCTCCTTTTTTAGTGTAAGCGCTTGGCTTTTTAATGTAATTACACCAACAGGTACTGCTTGTGGAGCTGAAGCTTGTTGCGAGTCAGCTGCTTGGTCGCAACCTGTTAAAGCAACAGATCCAACGAGGGCTGTTAATACAAATAAAGCGATGCGAGAACGCTGCATGTTAAATACCTTTTAGTCTATTTATGTCTAGAGTGAACGATCATTCTAAAGTAAATCTAAACGAGAATAAATTAAAACGGGTGCAAATTTACACTAACTTACAGTTGCAAAATTAAACTACGCCATAGGTTGTAGAAGGTGTTAACTTGATGAAAAATAAAACGGACAAGTATGAAAAATAAACTTTATTGCGGTGCGTTATTTATTAACCTGCAACAAAAAAGCCAAGCTAAGCTTGGCTTTAATACAAATTTATAACTATTTACTTATACGAGACACCAACAATTGCTCAACCCTTATGCCCTCAACATCAACCACCTCAAATTTAAAGCCATTAAAGGTAAAGTGCTCAGCACGTTTAGGTATACGCTTCATTGTGTATATTAAAAAGCCAGCCACGGTTTCAAAGTGCATTTGATCGGGAAATTCTTCAATGTCTAATACTTTTGCTAAATCAGAAATCGGGGTTAAACCATCCACTAACCATGAGTGCTCATCGCGGGCAATAATAAGTTCATCACCTTGATGGGTAATTAAATCTCCCATAAACCCTTTCATTAAATCTTTTACGGTAACAATACCGACTAACAAGGCATATTCATTTACTACCACAGCAAACGGTTTTGCAGCACTTTTAAACGCATTTAGCGCTTCAGACAGGCTTAGGGTTTCTGGTAAATAAAACACGTCTGTTTCAATCAGCTCTTGCTTAATATTAGCTGGCTCACCCTTTAGTACTTGTCGTAGTATATCTTTTGACTCAACAGAGCCGCGTAATTTATCTAAATTTCCCGACACCACTAAAAAATGATTATGGGGGTTTTCAATAATTTTGGTGGCTATATCGTGGCTGCTTTCATTTAAGTCAAAATAAACTATTTGGTCGCGTGGGGTCATTACGCTTGATAAAAAGCGTGCTTCTAGTTCAAACACATTGCCAATTAGCTCATACTCTTGTTGTTGTAAGCTGCCGTATTCTGCGCCCGCATCCATCATCGCCACAATGTCTTCGGTGGTAACAATGTCTTCTCGCTCTGCGGGTACTTTAAATAAACGCAGTACAAAATTAGTTAAACCATTAAAAAACATCACTAATGGCGTAAGTGCAAAAGTAACCCATCGCATTATTGTTACCACACGCACAGCCACCGCTTCGGGCATGATCATCGCTAAACGCTTTGGCATTAAATCAGCAAATAATATAAACAGCGAGGTAATGGTAAAAAACGAAAATAAAAAGCTAATTTTTTCAAGGTGTACACCTTGGTAAAAAAGCACCAAGATACTTTGTACATAAGGCGATAGCGCTTGTTCGCCCACTATTCCGCCTAAAATAGCAATCGCGTTTAGGGCAATTTGGATCATCGCAAAAAACGCCCCTGGATTTTCTTGCAGTTTTAATACCGCGGCCGCGTTATCACTGCCTTCATCGGCCATTACCCGCAGTTTAATTTTACGCGACGCTGCAATAGCAATTTCCGACATGGCAAACAACGCACTGATCAAGATCAATAAGCTAATCCCGATTAAATCACCCATTTAACGCTCCAAAAAGTTAGCGCTTTTTCAATAAAAAGCAGCTGATTATAGACGCTTTTTTAAACGCGGCAATTTATATTTATACTTTTACAGGGTAAATTAATAAGCCATTGAATTAACGTTGTTTATTTTTCTTTTTTGCTTCATCGAATGCCAGCGCAAGTCTATCTTGTAGGCTTTGCGACATGTTTTTATTACAGGCAAAGTAAAGGGGAGAGTGTTGTGTATTGAGCGTAAATATAGGCTCTAATAACTTAAGCTTTGGCTCAAACTGTGCGCGGTAGTTAAATTGTTTTTTACTTAAAATAACAAAGTCGAGAATATCGTGCCGTGTGCTTATTAATTTATCTATTTTGTCAAAGCTATCAATTATCAGTAAATTTTTAGCTTCAGTAAAACCGCGTTCTAATAAAAAATGATGACTAAAATTATCACGAATAACTGCGGTTTTATATTTTTTAGCATCGCTAAGCGTTTTTAAGCGAATGTTACGTGATTTAAGGGCATAAATAGCAGAATCAAAACTTTCAAGCTCAGCTATCCAACTAAACTTACCTTCTCGCTTGGGCAATCTTGCAATTGAAAATATGCAGGTGTTTTTATCTCGCAATGTAGCGTTATAAGATAGCGCCCAACTATGCGCTAGCATAATATAATTAATATCTGTATTGGCGAGCGCGTTTCTCACTTTATCTACAGAGCGCCCTGCAAGTTGGTTGTTTTCGTCAATGTATTGAAAATCGGGGAATACTTCGGTCACTATTGTAATTTCAGCTGCATTGAGCCTTATGCATGCAAAACACAACAAAAATAAGTACAGCTTCATTCAGCTTCGCCTCAAAACTAAAACAGATATACACCAACTATAGCCGAGGGTAACCGAACCGCTAGTTTTTAACCTAGCCCTATACACTGATAGGACTAGGTTTTTTAAAGACTAACCTGCTATCTATTCATTGCACTAATTAAGAACGCTGAAATTTTAGCGCCTTCACGTAATGTTGTTTCTGAACTTGCTTGGCCTACTAATGAGCTGTCAGTAAATGGCGCTATTTCCATCATGTCGGCGCCAGTAATTGGAAACTCATCGGCAATAGCTTGTAAAATATCCAGTGCATGTTGCGGGGTTAAGCCGTTATCTTCTGGTGTGCCCGTTGCTGAGGCAAATTCGGCATCGAGTGCGTCTATGTCAAAGCTTACGTACACTTCATCTACGTTATCGGCTTTAAGCTGCGCAATGGTTTCATCCGCAACCGCTTTTGCACCACGTTCTATAATTTCATTAGCCCAATGTTGTTTTACACCAAAGGTGCTTTCCCAGTGCGATTTAGGTTTACCGCTTGAGCGAATACCAAACTGGATTAAATGATGCGGTGCAGGTAAAAACTCTAATATATGCGTACACCACGAGCCAAAACATAAATCTATCCCTAAGCGCTCTACTAATAAATCGGTATGCGCATCAAAATGAATAATAGCGGTACGTTTGCCTTGCTCGCGCTTAGCTTTTAAATACGCTTTAGTTAACGGGTAGCTAATTGAGTGATCGCCCCCAATCCCAAATATGCCTTTATCTTTAAATGTGGCGTAAAAGCTGTCACACACATCTTCGGTAATAGAAAGCGGGCTTACGTAGTAATCATCGTTTTTATCGCCGTATAGGGCTTTTTGGCAGTTTGAAATAGTGGCGTCGTTTAAGTATTTATCATGTAATAAATGCGGGATAACGCGTACATCACCTAAATCAAAAGAGCGGCACTGGGTTTGCTGATCAATCAAGGCTGAGCGTAAAAATAATGGCCCCCAGTTTGCGCCACGTAAAATACCGCCGCCACAATCTGAGCTAATACCTAACATAACCGCTTTGTGCGGAGATTCGGGTAATTGTGTTAAAGAATCGCGCCACAAAACATCAACATTTTCGCTTTGCCCATACAATTTATTACGTAATGCCGCTTTACGCTCTTTCGCGGTATTAACTGTAAATACACCATCGCCAGGTGCACATAAACAGTGCTCTACTTTACGTTTAAACGCGTCAAATTGTGTGCTCATAATAAATCCTATACTTGTGTGTTTTATTCATGTGGTTTTGATTAGTTATGCAAAAACTAAAATTATCGGCCTATTTGCAAATAACGCGCAATGCGCTCACTTATTGCTCAAGCATTATTTATGCGCTTATATAAAAGCCGTTAAAAAAAAGCTAAAATAAAACCGTAACTGTTTGTTATTAAATAACTAAAAACGCTTTAAACCACGTATTGATAAATTTAAATTATCACCATAATCAATACATATAGACTCTCAATAAACAAGTCAACCACCCGCCTTTTAACGAACTTTAAGCCTTTGATTTAATATTCAATGTGAATGAATAAAGCCATCATTTATAAGTATTTTTCAACATCGGACATACGTCCTGTACTTAGTTTACATTTGCCGTAATGATGCTAGATTGACAACAAATTTTTATAAAAAGGCTTAGTTATGGAAAAGGTATTTCACTTAGGATTATGTATTGACGATTTAAAAGGGGCTGAGCTTGCTATTGTCCCTGGTGACCCAGATCGTGCTGCACGCATTTCTCAATTCCTAGACAACCCAACCTGCCTTGCTCAAACACGTGAGTTTCATGTTTATTTAGGCCAGTTAAATGGTCACTCTGTGGTGATTTGTTCAACCGGTATTGGCGGCCCTTCAACCTCTATTGCTGTAGAGGAGCTGGCACAGCTTGGCGTACGTACTTTCTTACGTATTGGTACTACTGGGGCAATTCAGCCACATATTAATGAAGGTGATATTTTAGTAAGCCAAGCGTCTGTGCGTTTAGATGGCGCAAGCCAACACTTTGCACCACTTAGCTACCCTGCGGTATCTGACTTTTTTGCCACTCAAGCTATGGTGCAAGCGTGTAAAAACCTAGATATCGACTTCCACATTGGTATTACTGCCTCAAGCGACACATTCTACCCAGGGCAAGAGCGTTACGATACGCACTCGGGTTATGTACCTAAGTCATTACAAGGTAGCTGTGAAGAGTGGCAAAACCTAGGCGTGATGAACTACGAAATGGAGTCTGCTACCTTATTTACCATGTGTGCAGCGCTAGGCCTTAAAGCGGCGTGTGTTGCCGGTGTATTGGTTAACCGTACTCGCCAAGAAATTCCAAATGTTGATCACGGTGAAATTGAGAAGAAATCTGTGGCCGTGGTATTAGAAGCTGCAAAAGTACTATTAGGCTAATGCCTTTTTAGCGCTTTAATAAAACGCATAAAGCACAGCAATTGCTGTGCTTTATTGTTTTTAGCTTACCCTGAACTCTGGTTACCTTAGCTTTGCGCTAATCACTTCTATTTCTGGCAAATTGCTAAAACTTGCAAGTACCGCACGTGCTACTCCCCCTTGGTTTTCATGACCTTGGGTTTCTAACAGTGTAATTGCTTTAATCGTTTTATCGTTAAAGCTAAGACCCGCTAAAAACAATTGACTAAGCGCACTTTGAAGTGGCGAAAGGCTTGGGCTGTAAGCCGCGTTTTCTGCGTAACTGCCGTAAAAGTCACCATTATTAAAGGTGCTTATTTTAACTGCGCTAAAGTTGTTACTGTAAGGTACGTAGGCCATTAGCGCCATGGCTGCTAGTTTTTCATCAAGGGCTGTATCTGCAAATGTGTGTTGCTGCTGTTTTGGGTTAAACAGGCTAAAATCGTTGCCTAAATCAGTGGGGCCAAATGAATGCGGTAATAAATCAGCTAATTTAAAGTGCTGATCTGGTAGTAAAATATCAAACTCTTTTGCATCAGCCATTTCGTTCATAAACTGCCTGCAATAGCCACATGGGGCATCGCTAATTGCTATTTTTAGTATTTTTTTTGCGCCATTTAACCACGCATTGTTAATCGCCGACTGCTCTGCATGCACGACTAAACTAAGCGCTTGGTGATCAAACTCGACATTAGCACCAAAATAAAAATTTATATCACCTTGCTCATCAAGAGCTTTAACAATAGCTCCCACATGAAAATGAGAAACAGGAGCCACCGAAAATTCAGACGCTAGAGGCACTAAACCTTGTAATAACGCGTCATCAGATACATTAAGTTGCGCGCATAATTGGCTAATATCGTTAGGATGTAAAATACCGCGCTGGGCTTTTAATTGGCTGCGTAATGCTTGAGTTTGCGTAACGCTTAGTGAGATATGTGAATTTGTGAGTGCTGTGTCTTGTTGCACAGTAAAAGTTGCTGATGCCATAACATATTATAATTATTTAATGGCTAAGTAGTTTAAAAGGTTAGGCGCCTAAATGCCAGCAAAAAAAGGGAGCACACTGTGCTCCCCTGTTTTTTAGTTAAAGTAGACTAACCAGTATTGCGCATACCTGCAGCAATACCTGTCATAGTGATCATTAATGCATTATCAATATCACCTTCACTTACTTTATCGCTTGAGCGCGAACGGCGCAGCAGCTCAACTTGCAGTACATTAAGCGGATCGGTGTACGGATTACGCAGCGCAATCGACTCTTTTATCCATGGTTGATCTGCCAATAAGCTATTTTGTGGGCTAAGCGATTGCACTAAGCTAATTGCTTCTTCTAGCTCTTTACGTAACGAGATACCTAATGGTTTGTACATATCTTCCACCAGCGCGTTATCGTAATGCTCACTTAACCAGCTATCGGCTTTACTAAATACCATTTCTAGCATTTCAAGACGTGCTCTGAAAAATGGCCATTTCAGGCTCATTTCGTGCAGTGTTTCTATGCCGTATTTATCAAGTGCCGCTTTTAAGCCTGTTAATGCACCAAGCCATGCAGGTAACATTAAACGGTTTTGGCTCCATGCAAAAATCCATGGAATAGCACGTAAGCTCTCAACCCCACCATTTGGGTTACGTTTCGCAGGACGCGAGCCCAATGGTAATTTAGACAGCTCTAGCTCAGGCGTTGCCATTCTAAAGTAAGGAACAAAGTTTTCATCATGGCGAACCACATTACGGTAGTGCTCGCACGACTGCTCGCTTATCAACTTCATCACTTCACGCCATTCTTGCTTAGGCTCTGGCGGTGGTAATAAGTTACTTTGCAGTACGGCACCCGCGTAAATGTTTAAACTTTGCAGTGCTACATCGGGTAAACCAAACTTAAAGCGGATCATTTCGCCTTGCTCAGTTACTCGCAAGCCACCTTTTAATGAACCAGGCGGTTGTGAATGCAATGCTTGTGCAGCAGGCGCCCCACCGCGCCCTACCGTACCACCACGACCATGGAATAAAACAAGTTCAATACCGCGCTTATCGGCAAGCTGCACTAGTTTATCCATTGCTTCGTACTGTGCCCAGCCTGCGGCCATCATGCCGGCATCTTTAGCTGAATCAGAATAACCAATCATGACATTTTGGGTATTTTTAATATGCCCGCGGTACCATACGTTATCAAGCAACGTGGTAATTACATCGCTACCAGCGTTTAAATCGTCAAGCGTTTCAAACAAAGGCGCTACTGGTAAATCAAACTGACAGCCACTTTCTTTTAGAAGCAGTTGTACAGCTAAAATGTCAGAGGCGGTACGCGCCATTGAAATAATGTACAAGCCAAATGTTTTTTCATCTTGCTTAGCTATTACATCAAAGGTGTCGAGTACTTCTTGCACCTCTGGACTTGGTTGCCAGTTTTTAGGAATAAGCGGACGGCGAGAATTAAGCTCGGTAAGCAAAAATGCTTGTTTGTCTTGCTCTTGCCATTGGTTGTAATCGCCTAAGCCTAGGTGGCGTGTAAGCTCAGAAAACACATCGCTGTGGCGGTCTGAATCTTGGCGTACATCAAGTTTTGCCAAACGCAGGCCAAAGCTATTTATACGGTGCAGTAAATCAAGTAATAAACCATCGGCGACAACTTTCATGTTGCACTTTAATAAAGAGCGATAGCACACCTCTACTGGGTGCTTGATTTGATTTATATCAGTGATTAAGTCTTCTGAATCGCTGCGCTTATTCTTGATTTTTGCACCTAAATGCACCACTGTTTCAGAGACTTGGTTTTTAAGCTTTTTAAGTACAGCGCGATAAGGTTCAAAGTCTTGTCCTGCCAGCTCAATTAGCTCATCGCTTGCATCTGACATGCTCAGCTCTGCGCTTAGCGTGTCAATATCACGGCTGTATAAATCAAGTGCCATCCAACGACCATGGTCAAGTACTTGCTGTGTTACCTGTGCGGTTACAAATGGGTTACCGTCACGGTCTCCGCCCATCCAAGAGGTAAACTCAATGGGGCTGTAATCAATCGGAAGCTCTAAACTTAAATGCTCTTTAACTTGATCTGAAAACTCACGTAAAAAGCGTGGCACAGCATGCCATAAGCTGTTTTCAATAACAGCGTATCCCCATTTAGCTTCATCAACTGGGCTTGGGCGAGAACGACGAATATCATCGGTGTGCCATGCTTGGCTGATAAGCTGAGCGATACGGTTTAAAATAGCTTCACGCTCTTGTGGTAAATTGTCTTTGCGCTCAAGCGAGGCTAAACAATCACTTAATTCTACGTGCTTATTAATAATGGTACGGCGCGTCACCTCGGTTGGGTGAGCGGTTAATACTAAGTTTATGTGGAGTTTTGAGAGTGTTTCGGCCAGATGATTACTATCTAATTGGCCTTCTTTTGCTTTTGCAGTTAACGTTTTTAATGTTTGAGTGAGAGGATTTAGTTGGCAAAAACCAACATCATTAAAACGCGAAACAGTGTGGAACTGCTCTGCTACATTAGCTAAATTTAAAAAATGATTAAATGAACGGGCAACCGGTAAAAGCTCTTCATCACTAAGCGCATGTAGTACCTCAATTAGCGCTTGTCTGTCGTCTTCGTTACCACTGCGAGATGACTTTGATAAAGCACGAATTTCCTCTACTTTATCTAAAATCGCTTGGCC
This sequence comes from Pseudoalteromonas sp. 2CM28B, assembly GCF_023161935.1. Classification (NCBI taxonomy): domain Bacteria; kingdom Pseudomonadati; phylum Pseudomonadota; class Gammaproteobacteria; order Alteromonadales; family Pseudoalteromonadaceae; genus Pseudoalteromonas; species Pseudoalteromonas sp. 2CM28B. The sequence goes on along the minus strand of NZ_JALNTH010000027.1, from coordinate 36,880 downwards.
TTGGGCATCTTTAATAGTTTGTCCTAGTAGCTGCCCAAGTAAATTAACATTACCTCGCAAGGCGGCATATTGTTCACTCATTTCTCAGTCTCCTTTGTTTCATGGAATGCTATTAATATCATCATGAGCGCAGATTTAATAGATCCATTTGCAATGGTGAATCGTAATTAGCTATATGTAAATTATTAGAAAACGGCTTTTATGATCATTTTTTACGACGCCAGCTGCCCGCTTTGCAATACAGAAATGCAGCACCTTAAAGATGCTGATACTAAACATAAAATTGTTTTAGAAGACCTTAATAGCCACGATTTTAGCGCACGTTATCCAAGTGTTAATAAAAACAAGGCCATGGCTATATTGCATGCACAGTTACCAACTGGCGAGATGATTTACGGCTTAGATGTTACCTATCAAGCGTGGAAAACAGTAGGAAAATACAGCTGGTTGAAAATTTTTCGCTTGCCAATAATTCGCTACTTCGCTGATGCCGCCTATATGTTTTTTGCAAAACACAGACAAAAAATAAGCCGTTTGCTCATGCCAAACGCCTCCTGTTTAAACTGCCAATGCACTGTTAATACAAAGGACAAACAATGAAAACAATTGTTTTATTTGGTGCCAGCAGCGCAATAGCACAAGCTTATATTGAGCACCTACAAATAAATGCACCCACAGTGCAAGTTATATGTGTTAGCTCAAAAAAGGCAGATACAAATAGTAATGTTGTTTACCTAGAGAGTGATTACACAGCGCAAAGCTTAGCCAAGGTTACAACTTACTTAAAAGAGCAAAATGCCGATATCCAACAAGTCGTTATGTTTAATGGCACTTTACACAACAAAACCCACATGCCAGAAAAAAAGCTAGAAGAGCTAAACGCAGACTATTTTAACGAATTATTTAATTCCAACACACTCACTCCCTTACTGTGCTTACAAAGCATTTTGCCGCTGTTAACACATAAAACGCAGTGCACTATAACGGCGCTCAGTGCGCGTGTGGGCAGTATTAACGATAATAAATTAGGCGGATGGTATACATACCGCGCATCTAAAGCGGCCTTAAACATGCTATTTAAAACCGCAGCGGTAGAACTGGCGCGCCGAGCTAAAAATACTAAACTGGTGTTATTTCATCCGGGCACTACCGATACTGCGCTTTCAAAACCATTTCAAAAAAACGTACCTGCGGATAAGCTTTTTAGCGCTGAATTTGTAGCTAAACAGCTTTTTACACTTACGTTTAATAACCCTCATTTAGAACTTAACGGTGAGCCCGCCTATTTAGATTGGCAAGGCGAAGCCATACCCTGGTAAGGACCTTTAATGCATTTTACTAAAGAGCGCATAAACGCACTTGAAAAACACACTCGTACTCATTTAATTAATTCACTTTCGGGTTTTAAAAGCGCCAACTTAATTGGCACGCAAGACAAGCAAGGCAATACAAATGTAGCTATTGTTAGCTCGGTTATTCATTTAGGGGCTCACCCGCCATTGGTTGGCATGATAATGCGCCCTAATAGCGTGCCTCGCCATACGTTTGAAAACATCATAGAAACAGGTTGTTACACCATTAACCAAGTAAATAAGGCCATATATAAGCAAGCTCATCAAACATCAGCTCGCTACGATAAAGGCGAGTCAGAATTTGACGCAACAGGTTTAACGCCAGAATACCTAAATGAATTTACAGCCCCGTTTGTGCAAGAGTCGCGATTAAAATACTCTGTAAAATACGTTGAGCACCAACACTTAGCTGTTAATGGCACCGAGCTGGTTATAGGTGAAATTACCGATGTGTATTTAGATGAAGCGGCGCTACAAAGTGATGGCTTTTTAGATTTACAAGCCATTGAAACAGTGGCTGTAACAGGGCTTGATAGCTACCACACTAGCAATAAATTATCGCGTTTACCTTACGCTAAAAAACCTTAGTATGCATGTTGTCGCATAATATTGAATTATGCTTTTACATTAAACACAATGCCTAACACCAATCTGCTTATTGGGCATTTTTAACATTTTAGTGAAATTTAATATGTTAAATTGCTCAAGAATTTATGCAGCTTGGTATTGAAACCAAGGAGACTTTTATGGCCACACTAGGCGTTGGTACACACACAAGCGAGCAAGCATTAGCGGGATTAAGCAATATGACCGCCAATGTAACCCCTATTCAAGCAGATGAATATTTACAGCGCATTGCAAAAGCACAAGCTTATATGCAAGCAAATAATATTGATGCAATTTACTTAAATGCAGGTACAAACCTCACTTACTTCACAGGTATGAAATGGTATGCAAGTGAGCGCATGGTTGGCGCCATTTTACCCGCTATAGGCGATGTACAATACATAGCCCCTTATTTTGAAATTGGCACCCTAAACGGCTTTAAAGTGATTGAAGGCCCCATTCATGGCTGGCAAGAGCACGAAAACCCTTATGCGCTATTTGTAAGTGTACTCAAGCAGCTCAACATTAATGACAATGCCACAATAGGCATTGATGAAAGTGCGCAGTTTTTTATATTCGACGGTATTAACAAAGCGCAAAAAGGCTTAAATATAGTTAATGCACAAAGCGTTACTGCACATTGCCGCATGCATAAATCAGTAAACGAATTAGCGCTCATGCAATGCGCAATGGATATGACTTTAGCCGTACATCAAGCAACTGCAAGCATGCTTTACGAAGGTATTACCACCACAGAGGTAGAAGCCTTCATTAAAAAAGCGCATCAAAAAGTAGGTGCCCCCGGTAACTATTTTTGTATTGTTTTATTTGGTGTGGCGACCTCATTTCCACATGGCGTTAAAGATGCGCAAGTGCTTAAAAAAGGCGATATGGTATTAATAGATACCGGTTGCAAAGTGCATGATTACCTTTCAGATATAACCCGCACCTATGTATTTGGTGAGCCAACAGTGCGCCAGCGCATGTTTTGGGATCATGAAAAAGCAGCGCAACTCGCCGCTTTTAGTGCTGCAAAAATTGGCGCTACGTGTGAAGCAGTTGATGCAGGCGCTCGTCACTATTTAGCGGCTCAAGGATTGGGGCCACAGTATCAAACACCGGGCTGCCCGCATCGTACGGGCCATGGTATTGGCTTAGATATTCACGAATGGCCTTATTTAGTCGGTGGAGACAAAACCCCACTTGCACCTGGCATGTGTTTTAGTAACGAGCCAATGCTAGTAATACCTGATGAATTTGGTGTACGTTTGGAGGATCACTTTTATATGACCGACAACGGCCCGCATTGGTTTACACAACCAAGTTATAGTATTGACGACCCGTTTGGGCTTAACGCTTAAACCCTTTAAAAAAGAGCAGCAATTAGCTGCTCTTTTTAGTTTGAGGATTGATAATGCATACTTCATCCCAATATCGTTTGTTATACAAAAGCAATCCGCAAAAGGATGAATATGAAAAACTTTAAAATTGATATCGTGTCAGACGTAATGTGCCCATGGTGCGTAATAGGTTACAAAAACCTAGAAACAGCGCTTGGCCAACTTAAAGACGAGATGAGTGCAGATATTACGTGGCATCCTTTTGAGCTAAATCCTGACATGCCGCTTGAAGGTCAAAATTTAAACGAGCACCTAATGCAAAAGTACAACCTAAGCGAAGAGCAAGGCGATGAAAATCGTAAAAACATGTTCGAAGCAGGTCAGCGTGCCGGGTTTACCTTTAATTTTGATGGTGAGCGCATCATGATCAACAGCTTTGATTTACACCGCCTACTTACTTGGGCGCGTGAAGAAGATAAGCAAACCGAATTAAAGCTTGCCATGTTTGAAGCACACTTCACCGATTTAAAATACTTAAATCAAGAAGAGGCACTGCTTGATGTAGTAGAAAGTGTTGGCCTTGATAAAGAACAGGCGCGTAGTATTTTACACTCAGACAAATACGTACAAACAGTGCGCCAAGAGCAAGACCGCTTTAAGCAAATGGGTATTACCTCAGTCCCTACATTTATTATCAACGATAAATACGCAATCAGTGGCGGACAACCAAGCGACTCGTTTATTCAAGCACTAAAACAAATTAGTGAAGAAGAGGCTAAGCAAGACGCTTAGCAAGTAAGCTGCTGTTTAACATATATAAGGCTGCGCAATGCAGTCTTGTATGGTTTTAAAGGTGCAGCGTGACTTTACTGCCTACGTGAACCTATTTTTCTATAAGCTTTTAACAAAAACCCTCTGCTACTCAAACTTTACCTTCTGCGCTTTTATAAAAGTGCTGGCACTATACGTGCATTGCCTATTTTGTGTTCTTAATGAGTGTGCTGCGCGCTATTTTATTTCAAATGCCACGTAAATATTACAAGGTGCTATTAACTTCTTTCATACCGCCATTCACTCACTATTACTTAAGGGCTAACGAGTAACTAAATACGCATAAGGAGCAAGCATGGCTAAGTCAGCAACATTATACAGAATGGTAACTAATGAGCATATTTGCCCATTTGGACTCAAATCAAAAGATTTACTTAAGCGAAAAGGCTATAAGGTAGATGATAAGCCGCTGACTTCGCGCGAAGAAACCGATGCATTTCAACAAAAGCACAATGTCGATACCACACCACAAACATTTATCGATAACGAACGCATTGGCGGGTATGACGACCTGCGAGCTTACTTTAATAAATCGGAGCCAGGCCAACAAGGTACTACTTATACTCCCGTAACGGCCATTTTTGCTGTTACCTTATTGCTTGCCTTTGCATTTAGCTACTCGGCTGGCTTTGCACTTTTTTCTATGCATACAGTTATGCTGTTTGTCGCGTTAACAATGGGCGTACTGGCTATTCAAAAATTACGCGACTTATACAGCTTTAGTAATTCTTTTATAACCTATGATTTATTTGCGATGAAAGTAGTGAGATATGCTTATGTGTATCCATTTTTAGAAGCATTTGTAAGTATTGGCATGATTGCAGGGCTTTCAGCTTATATTGTTGCACCAATTTCTTTATTTATTGGGGGTGTTGGCGCCGTGTCGGTGATTAAGGCTGTTTACATAGACAAACGCGAGCTTAAATGTGCCTGTGTTGGCGGAGATAGTAATGTACCGCTGGGATTTGTCTCTCTAACCGAAAACCTGTTTATGATTGCGGCGGGTATCTGGATGTTTATTAAATAACCTTAATTCAGGTTAAATAATGAGCTTGATAACTAACCGGATTATTTTACATGATTGGTATTTTAGTGTAAAAAAGGCTACTAACTAAATAATAAAAGGAATTAAAATGAAATACTTACTGTCTATCATTGCCGCTCTAATCATTACTGGCTGTACTACAACTCCACTTCAAGACAGTCCTACCGCAACAGTAAAATCAACAGTTCCCCCTAAATACCCTGTTGCAGAGGTACGTAACAAAACAGAAGGTTTTGTTACCATGTCTTATGATGTAGATAGTTATGGGCGCCCAAATAATATTAAAGTTATTAACGCTAAACCTGAGCAAGTGTTTAATAGCGAAGCCAAACGTGCCCTATCTAAATGGCAGTACTCACCTAAAGTTGTTAATGGTGTTGCTGTACCTGATAAAAACTTAGAAATGACAATTGAGTTTAATTTGGATAATTAATAATCGGGTAAGGTTATATCTTAAAGGCTGCAGTGTGCAGCCTTTTTAGTATTTGTCAGCGAGCTTATTAAGTACGATAAAGCACTTTAATTACATGCCAGCCAAATTTAGTTTTAACTAAATGTGGCTCTAAAATAGCGCCATTAAAGGCTATTTTGTCAAACTGCGGAACCATTTGCCCGCGTCTAAATTCGCCAAGGTCACCGCCTTTTTTACCCGACGGGCACGACGAGTATTTTTTAGCTAAGGTTTGAAACTTGGCACCTTTACCTAATTGCTTAATAATGTCTTCTGCTATTTCTTTGTGTTTTACCAATATGTGGAGTGCGTGCGCTGTGCTTGCCATTTCAAAACCCTGATAATTTAAAACGCGGCGATTTTAGCACAGCCACCTAAACCTAGCATCTACTTATAGCTGACCAATCAAATAATTGGCGTCACCCAATAGCACGCTTTAATTCACAAAACCTGATATTTGGTCTAAGCAGCTATAGCTAGGGTCCGAGAGTGGGCTCAAGCTAGTTACTTTTCTAATTCGTGGTGCTTTACTTTTTTCATGACTGGCAATAAATCCCTCCACTAAAAGCATTCGATCACTACAATGCTTAACAAACCCCTCAGTTACATCACCGTAAAATGGGAATACTAAGTATTGCTTTGACATTTTTTCTAGAGCTGCACGATCTTCATAAAAATCAAGGTGTCCGTAATGTCCAACTAAGCACACCTTAGTTCCAACCAAATCATTTTGATTCTTGAAAAGTTCGCCCCAAGATATTTTTTTACATTCAATTTTTTCCTGTAAGGGAAATGCTTTTACAGAAAAGACCACAACCATTAAAACTAACAATCTAGACATAGATATAAATTTTTTCATATTTGGATTCTATTAACTTTCCGGGAGGATTGCTCTATAACGCATCCGTACACTCTAAACTGCGAGGCCAAAAAATCTCATAACCTATTGATTTGTATTAGTTAACACCTCAATATTAGCAGCAACCAACCAAAGGCAATAAGAAAAACCTAACCCAATTAGTTTTCTGCTTCTGCTAAGAGCCTTTTTAAAATCAGTTTTTTAATAACGTTCTTAAATTCACAGCTGAGAAAAATACCATAGCTATACACACAAACAACAAAAGATAAATACCGTAGCCTACACCAACTATTAGGTAGGATTTACTAGGCTCCTGAGGATTATAATAAACATTAACTTTATCCCTCGTTTGATATTTTTTAAGTTGTAAATCTCGCTCCGCTCTATCAAGCATAGAGTTGACGTTTGATACTCGATTTCCAACAAATAGCTTTTCATCAAGCATATAAGAGTATTCAACCTCTATAATATAGCGCTCTTGGTTATGTTGTATACGTAGTCCATTACTAGAAATAACAGTACCCTCAACCATAGGCCAACTTTTCGTAGTCAGACCTTCTGAAACAACGGTTACTAAATATGCACTCCAAGCGAGTGAACTTAAAAGCATTACAACAAAAAAGACTCTACTTTTATTAAACATATCAGCACCTAATTTTTTGGGACTACACAATATATTTGTTTATGAAGACAATGATTCAATACGATAGTAAATTTCTTTACCTGCGATCAATTATAAATAATGTTTTGCGTCCTCTGGGTTGGGTATTCTGCAATACTGGTATTTGCCAAATAAGGTATAGCGGTTTAAAGCAATTTTATCATACAGCCAATTATTAAAGGTGCTAGGTAAAACACTAAATACAGTGGCTAGTTTGTAGGGGTAACCTAGCTGCTTAACCACTTCAAAAAAAGCATGGCTTTGCGTGTACGCTTTGCCGTTTTGTAGGTAAACCATTGAGGCGTATTGTGTGGTTGAAAAACCAAAATGAGTTAATAGCAGTGCACCTTTTGGGGATTGCACGCTGCACAGTTTAAAAATGCTAATTATAAAATTACACCACGCACTACATAATTTGCACTGTGCATCGAATAATATAATTTTTTGATTACGCATTAATGTAGCCGCATCATCACTCATTTTATACCCCTTAAGCGGTTACTGCTGAACCGGCTTTTTTTGTAACTTACGCTGCAATGTGCGCCTATGCATATTGAGTTGCCGCGCAGTGGCCGACACATTACCGTTATTACTATGTAGCACTTGCTGAATATGCTCCCACTCTAAACGCTCTGGTGACATAACTGGTGTGGCAACATCACTAGCATTGTGTGTATTTAAATCTGCGTTTAGGGCCTTTAATAGCGTGGCCATATCAACGGGTTTAGTAAGGTAGTCGTTAGCGCCTAAACGCATGGCCTCTACTGCGGTGGCTATGCTTGCAAACCCTGTTAATAATACAATATACGCCTGCGGTAATAAGCTGCGAAGTGGCTTAATTAAGCCAAGGCCGTTATCGTCACCTAGTTTCATATCGAGCAAAATAAAATCTGGTAAGTGTTTATGTGCACTGAGTAATGCATCACTTTGGTTATGCGCAACTTCACAACTAAAGCCTTGTTTTGTTAAACGCCGAGCAAGTGTACTGGCTAGGTTTATATCGTCTTCAATTATAAGTAATTTCATGAAAGTGGTTGCTCATTATTTGCTATGGCTAATTTTACTTTAGCCACTGCCCCGCCACCAGCGTGATTATACAAAGTTAACGAGCCGTTTAGTCGCTCAAACGTCACATTAGAAAGTAAAACCGCAAGCCCCATACCTTGGCTGCTAGGCATAAGTTGCCCGCCAAGCTCTGCTAATTGTGGTTGGCTAAAACCGCTACCAAAATCACGAATTAGCAAATATATACTTTCACTGTGTTGATTATCTTGCTGCCAGCTTAGCTCTAACTGGGTTTGGTTATTTTTTTGATTAGCAATGCATGCATTTTGTAGCAAATTGAGAATAGCAGGCAATAGCATTGCATCACTTTTTAAGATGACTGCTATTGGCTCACTTAACCAATTAATGTGCTGATCAGGGTATTGCAGTAATAATGTATCGGTGATCTGCTTTTGTAGCTGGTTTACTGTAATGTGCTCGGTGGTATTTTTATTACGAAGCTGAGCAGAGAGCTTTCTAAAGTCATTTAATTGCCTAGCACATTGCTTAAGCGGCGTTTGCATTTGCACCACGACAGGGTTATTTGGCTGCTCTTCTAAAAGCTCTTCAAATAATAATTGTAAGTTAGCGATAGGACTGGCTAGTTGATGGGTTATTTGCGCAGCAGCGCCATCTAGGGTTACCAGTTGCTCGTTACGCAATTGCTGCTCGCGAGCTTTAGCTATTGTGCGCTCTCGCTCCTTTAATGCCCGGCTCATAGCACCAATAACCAAAGCGATAACGCTTGCACTTAAAACAAAGTTAACCCACATGCCTATAAAGTGCCCACTCATATTCATTTGATGCATACTGTGATCGGGCATCCTAATGAGTAAAAAGCTATAAGCGGCAATTGCCAGTACGGCGATATAAGCGAGTCCTTTTTCACGAAGGGTGACCGCTGCAATCATGATAGGTAGCAATAATAGCGATACAAACGCATTGGTTGCGCCGCCACTTAATGAGAGCAAAATAGTTAAAAACAGCACATCCGCAGTGAGCTGCATTAACATCCCTATAGGGCGCGCTTGGCTAACATTTCGATAGGCGAATACGCTTACTAATTGAAATATCGCCTCTATGGCTATTACCACTAATAAAGGGAGTAACGCTATTTGGTGTTCTAATAAAAAATACACGCTTAGTACAGCAATTAACTGCACAGCAATAGCACCACTTCGCAGCATTAAAAGGCGGCTAATGGTCGGGTCGGTTTGCATAAACAAGGTGTGATGTACCTATAAAATTTAATACGTTAAAAAGTTAATCTTCATCCATTGATATAGTAAACAGCGCGCACGGGGTCCCTTGATGAAACACCATTTTCCATTGTTCATTACTTTTACGCCAAAGCGACATACGTAAGGAGTAATTAAACTCACTTCGGGCTGAGCGCCTATAAGCGGCTTGGTAACTAATTTGCGCGACATCATCGCTAAGCATTCGCCCTTTAAAGTGCTGATTATAAAACTGCGGAACAACCTCGGTAGGTAAACGTGTGAGTACTTGCTGCTTATCAAATACGGTGCCATTAGCTGCAATTTCAATAAACTCATCATCAAGTAAGGCATTTAATGCATGGCTTGATTGACGGACATCGGGGTCGAGCAACTGTCGTTCGGCCTCAATCAAGTGATTAAACAACGACACTTTTATTTTATTGCTCATGGGCTTCCTTATTATGTATGCAATTGCCACGTGTTTATGTGTTTATACGTTAAACGGGCAGTAATTAATAATATCGGCTTACTTTAATTCACTCAAGCTAACAGCTTGAACGCAGTGCCATAAACGCAAGCCACTTACGTTGAAGTAAAGCCGCAAAGTCATGTGCTTTTCAATTATATGCTGTTTAACACATCGCTACGTATAGTTTTAATACTTGCTTACTCTTTAAACAAGCTTTACGTTAAATTGCCCACAATTACTATTATTTACGAGACAAAACAGGTTAATAACTTCTCTTAAAGGGCAATTTTTGATATAACTCACCCATTAGCAATACACGTCAGACCACCTTTTTAAGAGAACACACTATGGCCTACGCACATATTACTGGTTGGGGTAAATGTATTCCACCAGCAAGCATTAGCAACGATGAAATTAGCGAAATAGTTGATACCAACGATGAGTGGATCACCACACGTACTGGTATTAAATCTCGTAGGGTTAGCCATGTTAGCACTGCAGAACTTGCAACCGTTGCCGCAAAGCACGCCATCGATTGTGCAGGGATTGACGCAAAAGATATCGATTTAGTTATTTTAGCAACGTGTACCCCTTCTACTGTGGTGGCCAATACCGCCTCTTTAGTACAGAAAAACATTGGTGCTACCGGCGCTGCAGCTATGGATACCAATGCTGCGTGTTCTGGTTTTTTATATGCTCTTCAGGCAGCTACTGCTCAAATTCAGGCAGGTATGATTAAAAAAGCCGTGGTTATAGCTGCTGAGCGCATGACCTGGTATGTAAACTGGTCACGCCGTGACAGCGCTGTATTATTTGGTGATGGTGCAGGCGCAGTAGTACTCGAAGCCGCAGATACACCAGCAGGCCTACTTGGTACTAAAACCGGTTGCGACAGCGAAGACAGAGACATTTTGCATATCACCAACTTTGGTAGTGATTTAAATAAATATGAGCCAATTGGCCCATCAGACTTACTATTTGAAGGCCGTGAAATATTCAAACGTGCCGTTAAAGGTATGAGCGAAGCGTGTGATGATGTATTAACGCAAGCCAATCTAAGCCTTGATGACATTAACGTATTAGTGCCACACCAAGCTAATTTACGTATTATTCAAGCAATTCAGCATCGTTTAAAAGTGCCGGATGAAAAAGTAATGGTAAACATTGCTGACTACGGCAATACCTCAGCCGCCACGATTGCTATTGCGTTATGTGAAGCCGTAGAGCAAGGCTTAATTAAGCCGCATTCAAATATTATGTCGGCAGCGTTTGGCGCAGGTTTAACGTGGGCAGCAAGCTATATAAAATGGGGCGAGCGTGTTATGCCGATTAAAGTAAGTGATGCAACTTTGCCACCGTGTGAGCTAACAGGCCTTGAGCTTGTAGCCCCCGCAGTTAAAGCCTGCAAAGACGCTGAGCCTAGCTAAACGTTTTTAAGCACATAAAAATTAAACGCACTTTTTAGTGCGTTTTTGTTTTTAGGAGAACAAACTCATGGAGCTAACTACATGGAACTATTAGGCATTCATCATGCTGCTATTATTTGCAGTGACTACGCCCGCTCTAAGCACTTTTATAGTAACGTACTTAAACTTAAAGTTATTAACGAGCATTTTAGGGCCGCGCGTAATTCGTATAAATTAGATTTAGCGATGCCTGATGGCAGCCAAATAGAGTTATTTTCGTTTGATGGAGCACCTGCAAGACCAAGCTACCCAGAAGCGCAAGGCTTAAGGCATTTAGCATTTAAAGTTAAAAACGTTGCCCAAGCAAAGCAGTATTTAGAGTCACAAAATATAACTGTGGAAGAGATAAGAGTGGATGAAATAACCGGCAAAAAATTCACCTTTTTTGCCGATCCAGATAACTTACCGCTTGAGTTATACGAGGTATAACCCTCGTATAACAAGGTTTATTTAAAGCGGCTTTGCAAGTAATTAAATACCGCACGAATACCTAACGCTTCGCCGCCGGTTGGGCGCCCAGGTAAAGCACGTAAATTCCACGCCATTACATCAAAATGTACCCAGGGTGTGGTTGGCTCTACAAACTCTTTTAAATAAAGCGCCGCGGTAATTGCACCACCAAATGGTGTGCTGGCACAGTTTGCCATATCGGCTACATCGCTCTTTAAAAAGCTTTTGTACTGATCAAATAAAGGCAATTGCCATACTGGGTCGCTTACATCCATACCGGCATCAATAATACCATTTGCTACATCGCGCTCTGTTGAGAAAAAGCCTGGTAACTCAGTACCTAAAGCAACACGACAAGCACCGGTAAGGGTCGCAAAGTCAATAATTAGCTCAGGGTTATCGTTTTGTGCCTCGCTAAGCGCATCACACAATACTAAACGCCCTTCAGCATCGGTATTGTCAATTTCTACCATAATGCCTTTACGCGTTTTAATTACATCACCTGGGCGAAATGCATTTCGCGATACCGCGTTTTCAACCGCAGGCACTAAAACACGCAGTCTAATTGGTAAATTAGCCGCCATAATTAGCTGCGCTAGAGCAATAACGTGCGCTGCCCCGCCCATGTCTTTTTTCATGTTACGCATGCCCGAGCTTGGTTTTAAATCAAGCCCGCCAGAGTCAAAACATACCCCTTTACCAACTAAGGTAATAAGTGGTGCGTTTTCATCGCCCCATTTTAAATCAAGTAAACGCGGTTTGTTTTCGCTCGCGCGTCCGACCATGTGTATTGTTGGGTAATTTTGCTCAAGTAGCTCATCGCCAATCCACTGGGTAAATTCACCCTTGTAATTATTGGCTAAATCTTCCATTACTTGCGATAAATGCTGCGGCATCATATCTACCGCAGGTGTGTTTACTAAATCACGCGCTAAATAAATGGCATCAGCTTGTTGCTTAATACGCTGATACAGCGCTTCATCGGCAATGGCTAATTGTGCTTTGGCCGTTGGTTTTTCTTTATATTCACTAAATTCATAGCCGCCTAACACAAAACCAAGCGCGACTTGCTCTATAAAGGCATCATCGCCTTGAATTTGATACGTGCCCAGCGGTAATTTATTGGCAAGCTCGCCTGCGGCCCAAAAATCATTTTGGCTTTGTAATAAACAATAAACGTGGCTTAGCTCACCGGTTTGCGCGTCAGGCACAAGCGCTAAACCTTGCTTTTCAAAGCCGCTATTTGTTAACCATGTTTGGATAAAAGCCGGTTGTTGTGATTGCCAGTCAGTTAACTCGTTTTTAAGAATAAAAGATAAAGGAATACCAGAAGAAGTATGACGAAGTAATGCACTCATTGAAAAGCTCATATAATAAAAAATGGTAGCTCAAAGCATACCAATAAGACCGGCTAAAAGGTATAGCTAATTTTAGCCAGATTTATTCTTTATTTGGCGCTTTAGTGTGTTGTTTTAAATCCTCTTTAACTATTTCAGCGTCTAGCTCTTTAACTGGTTTATTAATGTTAAACGAGCTAGGCAATACATCTACACCTACCATTCTGCCTAGCTTTACAACCAATGGAATAGTAATAGGGGCAAACGGCAGTACGGCAAATACACCTAAGCCAAGCCCTTTTAAAATATCTACAAATTGCTCATTAGCACGCTTTAACTCTTCTTTGCTGGTTTGCCCCTGCGTGTAACGCCTATAAATGGTGAGCATTTCTATGGTTTCTTGCCTTTCTTGCGCAAGAGCAATTTTTAGCGCCACCATTGCACGACGAAAGCGAAGCTGTTGGCGCTTTTTACTAATTTTAACTACCCGCCAAGGCGCACGGTGAATAACTTTATATAATCGCATACCCTTTATTTTCACACATAAAGGGTTTTACACAAGAATAATTTACTTAATACGCCCTATACTTTACTCTTTTGCACCATAACAGTGCTCACAAGCTCATTTTTATGCAAAACAAACAAATAATAGTACTCCTCAAACCCCAAAAACCACAGCCTGATGAATGCTGCGGCGGAGGTAGCTGTAGCCCTTGCGTGTGGGACGAATACAGACAAAAATATCGTGACTGGCAAGCGCAAAACACACCACCTGCCTCACCAAAAGAAACAAATTGATAACATTTACCCACTCACTTCGCGCATTAAATCTTCGAAAAAGCGTTAAAATCGCACTTTATTAGTTCAAATTAGTTACATACTGCACCATTGTTGCAAATATATTTTATTTTGAACTTTTTGTTATTAAAGAGTTAATTATTAATTGCCCTGAAAGTTTTTTATGTATAGGCTGTACATAGGACTTCACATGAGGTGGGCTTTTAGCTTTAAGAAGTTGAGTAGGTTGACTCTTTATCCCCATGTGAATACGTCCAAAATTATAAATAAGTAATGTTAATTACTGCATTACGTACAAAATATATTCTAACTGGGGAAAATTAGAATGAAACTTAAAAGCAATGCGCTAAATCAAGCAATTAAATTTGCATTAGCAACAACAACCACCGCAGGTTTGTTTATTTCAGGTTCTGCTGTTGCAGCAGAAGAAAGTGAAACTAAAGTTAATAAAAACGTTGAAAAAATTGCCGTAGTGGGTACTCGCTCAGCGCCACGCTCTATTGGTGATTCACCGGTTCCTATTGATATTATTGGCGGTGAAGAGCTAGAAAAGTCTGGTAACACAGACATGCTAGAGCTACTTAAAGGCTCTGTTCCTTCTTTTAATGTTCACCAAAACCCAATCAGTGATGCTGCATCACTAGTACGCCCAGCTAACTTACGTGGCTTACCTTCAGACAGCACATTAATTCTTTTAAACGGTAAACGCCGTCACCGTGCTTCTGTTATTGCATTTTTAGGTGGTGGTATTAACGATGGTGCACAAGGCGCTGATATTTCAGTTATTCCTAGCATTGCACTTAAGCAAGTAGAAGTACTACGTGATGGTGCAGCAGCACAATACGGCTCAGATGCAATCGCAGGTGTAATGAACTTCCAACTTAAAGATGCCTCTGAAGGCGGTAAATTTGAAGTACGCCATGGTCAATACTACGAAGGCGACGGTGATACAACACAGATATCGGGTAACGTAGGCTTACCATTTACCGACAACGGCTTTGCTAACTTAAGTTTTCAATATAAAACAGCAGATGCAACAAGTCGCTCAGAGCAACGCCCTGATGCAGCCGCACTTTCTGCTGCAGGTGTACCAGAAGTGTCTTCGCTTGCGCAAGTTTGGGGTGCTCCAGAGGTTGATGACGACATTTCAATTTTTGGTAACTTTGGTTTAGAACTAACAAACGACTCAGAATTTTATATGTTTGGTAACTACTCTGAGCGTGATGTACGTGGTGGTTTTTACTACCGTAACCCGCATACTCGCCCAGGTGTATACTCAAATGACGGCGGTGAAACACTACTTGTTGCCGATTTAACAGAAGACATGAGCGGTAACTGTCCAACTATCGCAATTGATGACAACGTACTAGATAACCCAGACTACATTAGCGGTGTTGCTAATAATCCTGATTGTTTTGCATTTAACGAAACCATTCCTGGCGGTTTTACACCTAACTTTGGTGGCAACATTACCGATACCTCTTTAACTATTGGTACAAAGGGTATGTTTACGGGTGGTTTCCTTAAAGATGCATTTTACGATTTAAGTGGTACGGTGGGTTTAAACGAATCTCGCTACTTTATTTACGACACGGTTAATGCGTCATTAGGTGCAGACAGCCCACGTGATTTTAGCCCAGGTAAATATGAGCAACTAGAGAAAAACTTTAACTTTGACCTTTCTAAAGGCTTTGATTTTGACCTAGCGTACGATGTAAATATTGCCGGTGGTTTAGAATGGCACGAAGAAACATTTACTGTAATTTCGGGTGATGAAGCATCATTCACTGCAGGTCCTTTAACTGAGCAAGGTTTTGGTATTGGCTCTAATGGTTTCCCTGGTTTCAAACCTTCTGATGCAGGCGAATATACACGCCGTAACTACGCAGCTTATGTAGATATTGAAGCACCATTTACAGAAGAATTCTTAATGGGCCTTGCGGTACGTTTTGAAGATTACGACAGCTTTGGTACAACAACAAACTACAAAGTAATGGCGCAGTACCACGTAACTGAAGATCTAAATATTCGTGGCTCAGTAAGCACAGGTTTCCGTGCCCCTACTGTTGGCCAAGCTAACGTAAGTAACGTACAAACCAACTTAAGTGACGGTGTATTACAAGATTCAGCACTTTTACCACCAACAAACCCAATTGCAGTGCAATTAGGTGGTACAGAGCTTGAGCCAGAAGAATCGCAAAGTTACACACTAGGTGCGGTTTACACTATTGGGGATTTATTTGTAACACTTGATTACTACAACATTGAAGTTGATGACCGTATCAGCCAATCTGAAAAAATTGTACTTAGCCAAGATGATAAAGACACGTTAGAAGCAGCAGGCGTACCAAATGCGCAAAGCTATGCACAAGTAAGCTTTTTCACAAATGACTTTGATACAACAACGCAAGGTATTGACTTAGTAGCAAACTACACAGCTGACATGTTAGGCGGAAGCTCTACATTTAGCCTTGCTTACAACTGGAATGAAACTGAGGTAACTAAGTTCAGCGACATTACCGGTGAGTTTAAAGTTAAGCGTTTAGAAGAAGATTTACCTAACCACCGTGCAACGCTTACTTGGGCACAGCAGTGGGAATCTTTTTCAATGTTTACCCGTGCTAATTACTACGGCGAATACCAAGGTGTTCACGTAGATTACGATGCAACAGCAAAAACAGCTGACGCAGCCGTGACCATTGACGCTGAAATAACGTACTTCTTAAATGAGTCTATTAGCTTCTCGGTAGGTGCACAAAACATCTTTGACCAAGACGCTGAAAAACTTGATTTTGAAGACCGTACGGGTATCCCTAACAATAACTGGGGTGGCCAATACTACGAAACGTCTCCATACGGTATTAACGGTGGCTTCTACTACGCGAAAGCAACCTATACTTTCTAATATTTTTTCATGATAAACCAAGGCGAAATGTTAAGACATTTCGCCTTTTTTATTTTATATTAATTAAAAAACAATAATGCCTCATCATGCTAATTAAAAAAGCCAATCAATTACTACAAGAAAATAAACTCAAAGAAGCCGAGTTTCATTTTAAAGCAATTTTAAATAGTAACCCGCAAAGCGGCGAAGCATTATTTGGTTTAGGCAGGATAGCACTTAGGTTAGAGCGCTTTGATGCAGCGGTATACTTATTACAAAAAGCATGCGAACGTTTACCCCATATGCTTGAGCCACTGCACGCCCTTGCCGATGCATTTAACGGTGTTAATTCCCCTAATGATGCGATTAAAGTACTCGAATATGCTAAAAGCCTCGCAAGCCATAACCCAGAGCCTCATTATTATTTAGCTCAGCATTATTTAAGCTACGGCGAATTAGACAAAGCACACACCACATTTGCGCATGCGCTAAGCATGAGGCTTTACCCCGTAACTGCCTATATTTTATTTGAACTAGTACAATTAGGCCGTTTCAATAAAGAACATAATTATGTGAGCAACCTGCACCACTTTTTAACGCAAACGAATAACGTGCGTTTAAAAATGGTGTGTTACTACGCGTTAGGTAAAAGCTACGACAAACTAGAAGATACAGAGCAAGCATTTAACTATTATGTGCTTGCCAACAAACTTCAAAAAAAGCTTACTCACTTTAAAACCAGTGACTTAGTGCCTTTCTATGAGGCAATTATAACGCATAATACACAACAGCTAATTGCATCTGCCGAACACACTTTTACCGGCACTATTACGCCCGTGTTTATTATTGGTATGCCCCGCAGCGGCTCAACCTTACTTGAGCAAATGATGGCCTGCCACTCACAGTTTGCCACATTAGGTGAAAACACCAGTATCGCTAACCAAGTGGTGGCATTTATAGAGCAGCAAACGCAAACCCCTTACCCGCAATGCTTAAGCGCACTTAGTAACGATTTAATCGCAAAAGCTCGCAATATTTATATTGAAGAGTTAAAAAAAGCACAGCCTATACGCCCTTTCATTATTAATAAGCTACCGAGTAACTATCAGTCTATTGGCTTAATTTACTTGCTGTTCCCTAATGCTAAATTTATTAATTTAAGTAGGGATTTTAACGCCACTGCTTTTTCGGTGTTCAGTAACTACTTTGCCGAAAATGAGCCGTACTTTTGTGATTTAAAAGAATTCAAACTTTACCATGCGTTGTATGCAAAATTAATGGATCATTGGCGCAGCCTGCCCTCATTACCGCTATACGATATTCATTATGAGCAAATAGTTGCCGAGCCTGAGTCGCAGCTAAGTGCTTTATTTTCGTTTTTAGGATGTGAGTATGAACCGCAATGCTTAGCATTTTATAAGCGTAAGGCTGCTGTTAGCACATTAAGCAAACAAGCCATTAGGCAGCCAATTAATACACAGGCACTCGCGCATTGGGAGCGCTATAAAACACCGCTTTTAAAACAGTTTGAATGAGCCTAATTGCCTAACTGTGCTCGTTAAACCAGCTTACAACATCTTTAAATTGCTCATCCCGTGCCTGAGGGTGAGTAAGCATATTAATATGATCGTAATCCACACTATGACCATGGCGCTTGCCATAAATTTTAAGGGTTTGTTTTCCAGGTCCGGACTCTGCCATAAACTTTTTAATATCAATAGGCTGCGCAAGAGCCTTATCGTTTACAGCGCCAATATGTAGTGTAGGAGGCACCTGCACTTTAGCTAAGGCTTTTGCATAGTCAAAACCATCATCGCTATCTATCCATGGCCTTTTTTTAGCCCACTGCATGCTCTGATAATGCGACTTTTGCGATTCGTTATCGCTGCCCCACTTATAGCCTTTTGCGTTTAAGTACCCCTGTTTTTTAGCCAATATGGGCGCCATAAAGTACCAAATTACATTTGCTTGTAGTAACTTTTTAGGGTGATTGTTAAACAAAGATCGTTTAGAGCCAAAATAAGCACACGCTTTAACCTCTTTTAAATACTCAGGAAAACGTGCAAAAACGCTATTCATTAAAACGCCCCCCCAAGAGTGAGCAACCCAATAGTCTGGCTTTTTACCCTCGAATTGTTCAATGTAATTAATAAAGGCGGGGATATCTTCTACTATTGCCTCTGTTTGACCATATTTAGCCTGCGGCGAAATAAGCGGCTTGCTCTCTCCACGTCCGCGCAGGTCTGCTACATAACAGCAGTAGCCTTGCTCAGCCAAATAAGGGGCTAGCCCTTTATTGCTATGAGTATAAAAAATTTTGCCATTTTCTACTGCGCCGTGCATAAAAAACACCACGGGGCCCGCTTGCTTGTCGTTTGCTATACGGCGTAAATGCAGCGTTTGCTGATTGCCTAGTTGAACAAAATGTGAGTGCTGTGTAATTGCCACAAATTTTCCTTTATTATTTTTAGCCACTCATCCTACCAGTACCACTGTTAATTCTAAAGTAAATGGTTGCACTTTTTAGTGGGGCATTTGATACAATTGCGCCATTATTTAATTGCTAAATTAATGCTATGAAATCAAAACAAGTCACTAACAAACTCCACCCACGCAACCAACATTTACATGGCTACGATTTAGACATGCTATGCGATAAGCATGATGCGTTAACCCCTTTCATCATCGTCACCCCTGCGGGGAGTAAAAGCATTGATTTTACCAATAACACAGCAGTAAAAACGCTTAATCAAGCGCTTTTAAAAGCGCATTATAAAATAGATTTTTGGGATATTCCTGAGCATAACCTATGCCCTCCTATTCCTGGTCGCGTTGATTACATTCATTACTTGGCAGACTTATTAAGCGGCGACAACCAACAAAATATTCCAACTGGCAGGCAAATTAAGGTGCTCGATATTGGCACAGGGGCCAATTTGGTCTACCCGTTAACGGGTAATCATGAATACAACTGGCACTTTACTGGTAGCGACATCGATGCAAATTCTATAAAAATAGCGAAGCAAATCGCCCAATTTAATGGTTTAAAAATAACCCTTAAACACCAAAAAAACGCATCATCTATTTTTGAAAACATTATAAATCAAAAAGATTTATTTCATTTAACCCTGTGTAACCCCCCTTTTCACGCAAGCGCAGAAGAGGCCAGTAAAGGGTCGCAGCGCAAATGGAAAAACTTAGGAAAATCACCTAAAAACACCCTTAATTTTGGCGGGCAAAATAATGAGCTATGGTGCGAAGGCGGCGAAGCACAGTTTGTTAGCAATATGATTGCTCAAAGTGAGCAATTTGCAGAGCAAGTAATATGGTTTACCTCCTTGGTTTCAAAAAAAGAAACACTTAAAGTGTTAGAAAATAAATTAAGCACCCTCCCTATTGCCGAATATAAAATTATAGACATGGCACAAGGACAAAAAGTAAGTCGCTTTATTGCCTGGAGTTATTTTGATAAAGCCACGCGTGAACAAATTTTTGAAGAGCTTGTTTAAACCCATAAAAACAATAAAGCCTGTAGTACTTAATAAAGGAATAACAACCATGATAGATTTTCGCTCAGACACGGTTACTAAACCTTCAAAAGCCATGCGCGATGTAATGTATAGCGCGCCAGTAGGCGATGATGTGTACGGGGATGATCCTAGCGTAAACCAGCTAGAAGCCTATGCAAGTGAGCGTTTTAGCTTTGAAGCCGCACTTTATTGTAGCTCTGGCACGCAAGCTAATTTACTTGCGCTTATGGCTCATTGCGAACGCGGAGATGAATATATTTGCGGGCAAAATGCCCATAACTATAAATTTGAAGGCGGTGGCGCTGCAGTATTAGGCTCTATTCAACCACAACCGATTGAGAATGAACCCGATGGCAGCCTCTGCTTTGATAAAATTGCCGCAGCAATAAAACCAAACGATAGCCATTTTGCCAACACCCGCTTACTTAGCCTTGAAAACACCATAGGCGGAAAAGTGCTCCCCCTTAGCTACTTAGCCAAAGCACGTCATTTTGTAAATGAGCACTCGTTAGCTCTGCACTTAGATGGCGCACGTGCGTTTAATGCAGCAGTTGAATTAAACGTTGATATTACAGATATAACCCAGCATTTTGACTCTGTTTCAATTTGCTTATCAAAAGGGCTAGGTGCTCCCGTTGGCTCGCTATTACTAGGCACAAAGGCGCTTATCACAAAAGCACGGCGCTGGAGAAAAGTACTCGGTGGTGGCATGCGCCAAGCCGGAATGCTGGCAGCCGCGGGGCAATACGCACTTGAAAATAACGTCTCTCGCTTAAAAGACGACCACGCTAATGCGCGTTATTTAGCAAGTAAGCTTAATGAGCTCGATGGGTTTAGCGTTGATATGAGTAACACCACTAACATGGTGTATGCGCGCTATTCAAGTGAGTTAAATATAGCGCATATTAGCGAGCAATTAGCACAACAAGGCATATTAATTAGCCCAAGCAAACAGCTTAGGCTAGTCACTCATCTTGATATAAACCAAGATGATATAGATACTTTTATACGAGCCTTAGCGGCCCATATTTAACTCAGCCTTATAATGCTTGCGGCACACCGACACATAACGGTCGTTGCCGCCAATTTCTACTTGGTTACCATCGGCAATGGCATTGCCGTTTTCATCTGTACGCAACACATGATTGGCTTTACGGCCGCAATGGCACACTGTTTTAAGCTCAACCAGTTTATCGGCCCATGCTAGCAAGTACTGAGAGCCAATAAATAACTCACCTCTAAAGTCGCTTCGCAGGCCATAACACAATACCGGAATACCAAGTTCGTCAACCACATCCGTCAGCTGCATAACTTGCTCTTTAGACAAAAACTGGCATTCATCAACCAATACACAATGGCGCTTTTTTTCGTTTTGCAGATTTTGGATCAGCTCAAAAACATTTTTTGACGAATCAAATATATGCGCATCAGCTTGCAGCCCGATACGAGACGATACTTTTCCTACACCAGAGCGGTTATCAATTGCAGCCGTTAAAATAACTGGCTCCATACCGCGCTCACGATAGTTAAACGCAGATTGTAATAAGGTGGTTGATTTACCCGCATTCATCGCAGAGTAGTAAAAGTATAATTGAGCCATTGCCGTGCCTTAAGATAAAAAGTGCGCTTATGCTACCTTAATATGCGATTAATACCAATTTCATATCGCTATTTTAGTTAATAAGCGCTTTGATTTTCTTATTACTCAACAGCTTGCAAGTATTTTATATAAATTTGTGCACTGTCAAAGCGCGCTAACCATTGCCATATCTCTTTACTAAGCTGGCTATTTTGCTGGTAAAACTGCTTTGAAAAAATTAAATAACCGTCTGTTGTTTCATAAGGTGGGTAAAGGGGTTTTACATCGCTCCCTTTATGTTGATAGCTCGACACTTTTAAGTCATCTACTTGGCATAAATCAACACTTGCCTGTACCACTCCTTTATCAAGTAATTCAAAAGCTTTGTCTTTTGAAAAAGTATTATGAATATAAAAAGGCTCTTCTTTTAGCGCGCTGTTTAAGCCATAGCCATTAGGAATGGCGATAGTAAACGCTTTATTTTGAAATACTTCACGTGTTTGCCATTGTTTATGAAAACGAGCCCGCCCTATTAAACAGCTACTAAAACGACTCACTGCAAATTTTTCTAGCAACACCCCTTTTTCGTTTGTAGGGTACACCGCAAAACGTTCACGCCCATCACGATAGCTGGCAATAACGGCATTAACACGGTTGAGCTCTAAATCGTTTAGGCATCTGCGCCATGGTTTTCTAACAAATGAAATAGACACATTGGGTATGTCGGCATCCAGTTGCTTTAAAATTTCAATTGAGGCGCCAGGGTTATCTATAGGTACCTCTTGCCCAATGCCCAAAAACATAGGTGCAACGTCTTTATCTTCGTAGCAAAATATAAGCGTTTGAGGGTTAGCAAACACTGCTGAAGAAAACATCAAACCAAATATAAATAAATAATTTAAGCTGCTGATACTCATAATAATTTTTATTAGTAAATAATGTAAATTGTAGCTTGTGATAACAAAGCTGCCAGTACTGTAACTGTTAAATTATTCCTTCATGCTTTAGTAGCCAACTTTTTCTCTCAAGGCCACCAGCGTACCCGGTAAGCTTAGAGTTTGCACCAATAATTCGATGGCATGGCACAATAATACTAATGGGGTTTTTGCCATTTGCAGCCCCGACTGCTCTTACCGCCTTAGGGTTATTTAATTGTTTAGCTATATCACCGTAGGTCATGGTTTTGCCAAAAGGGACGCTGAGCAACGCTTGCCACACACCATTTTGAAAAGGCGTACCTTGCGTATCTAATGGCACATTAAAGGTTTTGCGCTGACCATTAAAGTATTCGTTTAATTGCTTTACGCAGATTAAAACCGCTTCATTTGTTACTTGCTCAACGGGTGTATGGGTGTAGTGTGTTTTTGGGTAAAAACCAACATAGCTCACCCCGTTTTCAGTCGCTTGAATAATAACATCGTCAATCGGGCTCGAAATTGCGGTTTGTATAATCATGAAAGTTGCTGCCATAGTTGAAACGTTAAGTACGAGCGAAATGGAGCGCTCAGCTCTGGGTTAAATTGCTTAGCATTGATCAGCGCCTTTTTTACCCCAAGATCGCCGGCTAATAGTATATCTGGGTTACTTTGCCCGCGCAGTTTAGCGTAGTTAACAGTCCATGGGCCTATGCCTTTTATATCGAGCCAATTATCCAAAACCCTGTTATCGGGGTTATCAGCGCAGTACTTAGATAAATTTTTTAATGCATTTTTGCGCGATTGCGGCATTTTAAAAAATTCAAAGTCGCATATCGCTAAATCCTCAGGCTGTGGAAAATACACTTTATCTGCGTGTTTATCGCCGCGCTCTGCGACCAGCTTTGTTACTAAAGTGTGCGCTGCCCCCACGCTAACTTGTTGGCCCAATACAGCCCGGATCCCCGCTTCAAAGCTTGACCATATCCCAGGTAAGCGTAGCCCTTCACTTAATGTAAATGCCCCATTAATACTATTTTTTAAGTGGCTTTCAATAGGGTTTATATCGGCATCTACATCAAGTACACGGCGTATATTGTTAATTACTTTTTGTAAGTGCTCGGTATTATTTATTACTATTTCAACTTTAAAATGGTTATTTTGCGCCTTAAAGTGCGCATTAAAATAACCTACCGCCCCTTTTAGCTTAAATGTTCGCCCGTAACTGGTTGGGGTTATCCACTCCATAGGCTCTATTAACCGCTTTGACAAAAAGCTGTGCAAAGCCTGCCAATTGTAAGGAGGTCTAAAAGGGAGTGTTAATACAATCACAGGGGTTGCCTCTTTTTTTGATTTTCTGAGCTTTGATGGGGCTATATTTAACTGTTGTAAAAAAGCATCGTTAAAACGTCGCACACTTTTAAACCCAGCGGCAAATGCAATATCGGTTATAGGTAATGTGGTCTCTTGAATGAGCTTTTTAGCAAACTGACATTGGTTAAATAACCGATACTGAGTAACAGACACACCAAAGTGCTGATTAAATATGCGTCGCAAATAACGACTGGTAATACCCAAACGAGTAGCTAGTATTTCGCAATTACAGCTATCACCTAAATCAATTAACTGCTTAGCTCTAAGCGCGGTCGTTTTTACCCCCTGCCAAGCAGCGCTGCCCGGAGCACTATCGGGCCTGCAGCGTATGCACGGTCTAAAGCCTGCTTGCGCTGCGTTGTGCGCATATTGATAATACACCACATTTTTTTCTTGAGCGGTGGGCGCGGGGCAAATTGGCCGACAATAAATGCCGGTGCTTTTTACCGCAACGTAAAATAAGCCATCAAATCTTGCATCGCGGCTTTGCCGTGCTTTTTGCCAATACTGATTATTCATGTAGGGTCTTAATCAATAAAACGTACCTTAGCATAACAATTTTTAAAGCAAATACTGGCCGTTTTCGGCACTCATCTGCTTTTAAAAAAGTATTATACCAATCCACTTAATTAAGCGTTTTAGTATCACTATTGCTCTGCAAAATCGAGTAAGTCTTGGCCTGCTAGGCGGTAGATTATCCATTCGTTTTGGGCTTTTGCCCCAATGCTATTATAAAAATCTATAGCGGGTTTATTCCAATCCAATACTACCCACTCAAAACGTCCACAGTCGTTTTTTATGGCTTTATTAGCAAGGTGTTTCATTATTAGTTTGCCAGCACCATTGCCACGGCTATCGGGGCTTACGTATAAATCTTCCAGATATAAGCCATTTTTACCCAGCCAGGTAGAGTAATTATAAAAATACACCGCAAAGCCAATAGGCTCATCATCTTCAAGGCAAATAACACTGTGTGCTGTTGCCCCCTCACTAAACAGCGTTTTTATAATTGCCTGCTCATCTGTTTTTACTGCATCGGGTTCTTTTTCGTAAATGGCCAGTTCGGTAATAAACTGTAAAATGGTTGGCGCATCGCTTTTTTTAGCGTCGCGTATTTCTATTTGCTTACTCATGTTATTAATCCTAAAAGTACTGCTCTATTTTTTCTTTTAAAATATCAAGCTGAATGGGTTTAGTTAAGTAGTCGTCCATACCGGCATTAATACAACGTTCTTTATCTGAGTCCATTGCATTGGCGGTTAGGGCAATTATTTTTATTGCTTTGTGCTCATCCCCTGCCATACCGTCTCGTATATTAGCGGTGGCGTCAAAGCCATCCATTACCGGCATTTGGCAATCCATTAACACTAAATCAAAATACCCCTCGTTATGCTCGCTTAAGGTGTTTATGGCTTCTTGACCATTTTGCGCCAGTATTACTTCGCAATTTAGCTTTTTAAGCATCAGTGTAGAAACATGCTGATTAACGGGGTTATCCTCAACTAATAAAATTTTTGCAGGTGTGTCTGATTTTTCTTTTCTGAGTGACGAAATATACCCTGGGGTCACCAAAGGAAGGGGCTCGGTGCTGTCTGAACTTGTAATAACCGATAACGCAGAAATTAAATCGGCGGTTGTAACCGGTTTAGGAAAATAAGCCTGAAAACCAATTTTTGAGTAGCGCTGAGCGCCTTCCATACCTGCAATACTGGTCATCATTACTAATGGCATGGCTTTATAGTCATCATGTGCTTTAAGCACTTTACACAGCTCCATTCCATCCATTTCTGGCATTTGCATGTCTAGCACGGCAATATCAAACATAGGCTGATTATTTTCTATGCGCTGTGCACATAGTTCAAGCGCCTGTTTTGCACTACTAGCAAGCGTAACATTGGCCCCCCAATGTCCTAACTGCTGAGAGATAACTAAGCGGTTTGTCTCGTTATCATCAACCACTAGTACATTTAACGAACTCATATTTATATTAGGGATAGTACGTTCTTTTTCGATGCCTTCAGCCACTTGCATGGTTGCAGTAAATTCGCTGCCTTTGTCAGGTTCGCTCGCCAGTGAAATTTTACCATTCATTAGCTCACATAACTGTTTACATATAGCAAGCCCCAGCCCCGTGCCTCCGTATTCTCGCGTGGTTGATGCATCCACTTGCGAAAAAGGGGTAAATAATTGCTGTTGTTTTGCTTCGGTTATGCCTATTCCTGAGTCTTTTACTTTTATATTTAGCAGTAGGTCTTGGTCAGTTTTTTCTATAGATGCACTCACCACCACTTCACCCTGACTGGTAAATTTAACCGCATTACTAATTAAGTTGGTTACCACTTGGCGTATGCGCCCGGGGTCGCCCATTAAATGTGAAGGCTCCAAGGAGACTAAATCTAAAATAATCTCAATGCCTTTTTCTTGTGCGGTAAAGGCCTGTGCCTCGGCTATTTCGCCAATTAAGTCGCGCGCATTAAAATGTATATGCTCAAGCTCAACTTTGCCTGCTTCCGCCTTAGAAAAATCTAAAATATCGTTAATAACGCCAAGTAAAGAATGAGCACTGCTTTTAGCAATAGCGACCTTTTTTTCTATTGGTTTACTTAATGGCTCTAATTCTACCAGCTCTAACATGCCTAATACGCCATTCATCGGTGTACGAATTTCGTGGCTCATAGTTGCTAAAAACTGGCTTTTTGCTATAGCAGCATCTTGTGCTTGCACTAAAGCAACCTTTAGCTTTTCAGCGGTTTCTTTTCGCTTTTGCGAGACCAAGGTACTGCCGACTAACGTAGCCAAAGAGCGCAAATAGGTTTCTTCGCTTTGCGTCCAAATGTGCTTAGCCCCTACAGTTTCTGCACATAAAATACCTAAATTTCCATCGCCTGATGAAATAACCGCATCCAGCATCGATTGAATATTTAATGGTTGAGTATAACTTTGCGTAAATTCAATGGTTGCTTTATGCGTATATACATCTTCAATTGCCACTAGGTTTTGCTCAAAAATAGCCTCATAGTAACTTGGAAAATCAGCCTTTTTAAGAACGCCGTCAAAATCTACAAATCCATCTTGTCTAGTATATAAACCATGGCACGCCATTTCGTCGCACTGTTTGTTAAATATCCAAATAGAGGCACGCTCAACATTTAATACCTCTACCATCGACTTTATCGCCAGCTTTTTAACTTGCGCAACGTCGCTATTTTGTACTTCAGGCGAAACCGTTAATGACGCTAAATTTTTGTTATAGGCGTTTGCTTTTTCGCTTTCTAACTCTAGCCGTTTATGTGCATCAATACTTTGGAACGAGCCAAAAACACGCACACATTTGCCGTCTTTAAATTCCGCCTGCCCCATCGACTTAACCCAGCGCTCTTTACCGGTATAAGTTAAAATTATCAGCTCAACACTCCAGCTTTCGCCTAAAGTCACCGCACATTCAAACAACGTACTAATTTTATCGCGGTGCTCTCCTGGCTTATAAAAATTAATGGCAGTATCAATGCTAGGTTCAAACCCGTCGGGAACTTCGTGTATGACTTTTACTTCGTCTGACCAATACATGGTTTGGTTTTCAAGGTTAATTTCCCATGCGCCAATTTGGCCTTGTTTACTCATTGCCTCAAGCAGGTTTTGTTGGCGGGTAATTTCTACTTGAGTATTATGGCGCTCAGTAATGTCTAAAATAAAGCCATCTAAATAAAGAACCTCGTTGTCATCGCCATAAATTGCTTGGCCTTTTTCATGCACCCAACGAATACTGCCATCATTTCTTTTTACTCTGTATTCAATAGACCAAGGCAGCTTTTGTGCAATACAGGTACTTACCTGCAGCTCAACATCTTGATCGCCATCGTGGATAATAGCGGCGAAGCTCAGTGTTTTATTATTAATAAAGTCATCAGGCGTATAGCCTGTTATGTCTTTTACTTGGTCACTCATGTACAACATGGTCCAAGCTTTATCGAACTTACATCGATAAATAACCCCTGGAATATTTTCCACTAAAGAAGCAAAGCGATCGCGGCTATACTGTAGCTCAGACTCTATTTGCTTACGCTCGGTAATATCTAAATGTGTTCCAATCATACGACGAGGCGACCCATCTAGGTTCCAGTCGACTACTTTTGCAGTATCGAGTACCCAAACCCAGTGGCCATCTTTGTGTTTCATTCGCGCTTCGCTGACATAGTAATCAGTGTCACCATTGAAATGCGCTTTTAGCTTTTGCTCTGAAACAACCAAATCATCGGGGTGTGCAAACTTATACCAAGTATTAATAGTGGTAGGTTCTAACTCGCTGAGTTTATAGCCTATTATTTCTGCCCAGCGATTATTAAAAGTCACTTTGCTGGTATCTATAAACCAATCCCATATTCCTACGGCAGTGGTATCTATGACTAACTGAAGCTGGGTTTTGTGCTGCTCAAGTTCAAGCTCTTGTAATTTTAATGGCGTAACATCAGTACGAATGGCTATATAGCTTTGCGGTTTACCGTGCTCATCAAAAAATGGCGCTATGGTGGTGTCTACCCAATAAAAACCGCCATGTTTTGCTTTATTACAAATTTGGCCGTTCCATACTTCACCCCGTTTAAGGGTTTTATACATGCTTTTAAAAAAGCCTTTGTCGTGCCTTCCTGAATTAAGTAAACGGTGATTCTGACCTATAAGCTCATGTTCTTCATAGCCGCTAATTTCACAAAACTTCTTATTTACAAAAGTGATAGTGCCCGCTAAATCTGTTACCGCAACAATGGCATGCTCATCGAGGGCACTTTTTTGCTCATCCAATTGTTTAAACGCAGTTTGCAAAGCAGAGCGCTGCTTTTGCAGTATGCTCTGCTGCTCTTCTTTAAATGCCACCATTTTTTGAAGATCTACTGATAACCTATTTAACTCGTGGCTATCAGTTAATGTAGGCACCTTTACTTTCTCGCCATCGGTAATTCGGGCCATTACTGAGGTAAGCTGAATTAAAGGCTTAGATAAGCGCCGACTAAACCACCACGCTGCGCATAAAATGAGAAGTAAAGAAACTGCATTTGTAAAAATAGCCAGCTGCTTATAATAAGTAGAGTCTTTGAGCATAATATGCAAAGGTTTTGCTGCTAAAAGTTGCCACCCTTGCACACCTAAAAAATTTAAATCACTAATATATGCATGGTATGTCGTGCCGTTGGCACTGGCGTAATCAAACACTTGCTTACTGGTGAGTGCCGTTTGCGAAAAAACAGGCGCCTCATCTGCATTTGTTACTGAAGAGCGCTCTATTTTATTATTATGTAGTACAAAAAAACTCACTTCGTTGTGCATGTTGTGAATGGTGTTTAAGCTTTTTAAAAGGCCATTAATATTTACTTCTGTGAGAATTACACCCTCTAGTTGTTGCGCCGAATTAAGCAAAGGCATAGCCACAATATTAAACTGTTTGCCATTTAACATAACAGAGCCAAAAGCGGCTGGCGTTGAGGTATTAACCGAATTTATAAGCGTACTAAGCTCACCTTTGTTTATCTGCCCGTAAGGCGAGATAATGGGCTGCTTAAGTGCCGATGCAGCTATAATTTCTATACTGTTTACAAAGTCATATTGATTAACAAAATGATTTATTAATTTGCTTTGTTCAAGCGGGAAGTTAGAAAGCTGATTTTTAAAGGTATATAAATCAGTAAGGTGATCATCAAACCATAAATTAGCAAACTCTGAGGCGATAGAGCTTAATTCATGAAGCTCTGCATTTGCATTTTTTTGCAAGGTATTATTAACGTGCTGTAAGCTAAACCAGGTCAGCAAGCAAAGTGGAACAATAGCAATAACTAAAAAAGTAATGATCAGCTTACTACGCACAGACTGAGCTGTGCCATTTAGCAGCCCATACTTTTTTCCTTCAACCATGCTATATA
Source organism: Pseudoalteromonas sp. 2CM28B (assembly GCF_023161935.1). Taxonomy (NCBI): domain Bacteria; kingdom Pseudomonadati; phylum Pseudomonadota; class Gammaproteobacteria; order Alteromonadales; family Pseudoalteromonadaceae; genus Pseudoalteromonas; species Pseudoalteromonas sp. 2CM28B. Next base: position 6,761 of record NZ_JALNTH010000027.1, on the reverse strand, counting down.
TCCAATAACTGTAATTGTATTATTTATTACCTATATTAATGCACTAAAACCTAAAAGACGCAAGTTTTAGCCCGCAAAGCGTTTAAAATACATCACATAATTACAGTTTAAACATCAATAAGTTGCAATTAAAATTTACACGTAAAAATAAGCAAGAACGCAAACCGTGCATATTTTAATTTTTAGCTGGTATTTATTTCATTATTATAAAAATTAAAGCGCATTACTCATACGAACTTTTACTGACTTAAAGCCACTCAATTTTTAAACTTTATTTAAGGGACTAAAGCTTAGCGTGTTGTTCGCGGTTTTATATACAGTAGTTTGCTTACACAAAGGGTCACATTTTATAAATTGATAAACACCTGTTCTATCACTTACAATCGCTGTAACTGCTTATTATAGAGATTACTTTTGAAAATCTGGTTACGTCGAATTCACTTATACCTTGCCTTACTAAGTGGCCTTTTTTTGTTAATACTCAGTATTAGCGGCGCCATTTTACTTTATGCAAATGACATACAATATTATATTCAGCCCGATAAATGGCAGGTAGAACCACAAACCAAAACGCTTAGCCACGCAGAGTTAATCCGCGCAGTACAGCAGCAAACAGATAAAAAAATCACCCGCTTTATGCCCCTTAGTAACCCCAATGCCAGCTGGCAATTTAGATTAGGTGATGGCAGTAACGCCAGTGTGAACCCGTATACAGGCAAAGTAATTTTTCAATACCAAACAAATGACACGCTGTATGGTTTTACCCTTGCTTTGCATCGCTGGCTATTATTTGAAACAGTCTCTGGTGAAAAACCACTAAAAAACGTGGTCTCTGTATGCGCCCTATTATTAATAATAAATGTGTTAGTGGGTTTTTATTTATGGGTAAAGCCTAAAAACCGCCTAAAACGACTGGCGATTAAACCTAAAGCTAAATTTAAAGTACTTATGTATCAGCTACACACCGTGCTTGGTGTTTATGTTTTATTACCGCTATTGCTTATAGCCTTTACAGGTATCACCTTTAATTGGAAAAGCGCGACCAAAACATTAGTAGAAACCGTGGCATTTTCTCAAGTACAAAATAGGCCTAAAGCACCAAAAGTGATAGCAAAATCAACAGCAAGTATTAAATACGACCAAGCAATAAATAAAGCCCTTGATGTATTTCCTGAGGGGATTTTGTATCGTATTTACTTACCTAAAAAACACAATGACCCAATCGCTTTACGCCTACAAAACCCAGGAGAAAGCCATGCTTATAGCTGGGTGTGGGTAAATCCATACAACGCTAAAGTGCTTAGCGCGTATGATGCCAGTAAAGCAAATGCAGTCACCCATATATGGAACTTTAAATATGTGTTTCATACTGGCGCATTTGCAGGGCCGATTGTAAAATTTGTATGGCTTTTAATATCACTGTCGTTAGCATTTTTTATACTCAGTGGTGTTTATTTATGGTGCAAACGGCACAAGTGGGCATAGCATTACCCTTTAAATGAAAATGCAAAACTGTACATAAACCAAGCAATAACGCAAACTTAAATAAGAATCAAAACCAATTGTAAATTAATGATTTTTATAGAAAAACTTGCAAAATACGCAAATTTAACTACACTGTGCACAATTAAAATAGTTAAGGTGATTTATCATGAAAGGTAATCAAAAAGTAATCGATGCATTTAATACTTTGCTAGCCAATGAGTTAGCCGCAATTGACCAGTATTTTATTCATTCACGCATGTATGATGACTGGGGTTTAGATAAATTATATGTACGCCTTAACCATGAAATGGAAGAAGAAAAAGATCATGCTGATTGGCTAATCAAACGCATCTTGTTCTTAGAAGGCGTGCCTAACATGACTAAACGCCGTGACCTTTTAATTGGTAACGATGTAAAAAGCATGATGCAAAACGACTTAACATTGGAGCTTGAAGTAGTTGCATGTGTTAAAGAGGTAATTGCTATTTGTGAAGAGCAGCAAGATTATCAGTCTCGCGAAGTGTTAGAAAAGCTATTATTTGATACCGAAGAAGATCACGTTTATTGGTTAGAGCAACAACTTGGTCTAATTGATAAAATTGGTACGCAAAACTACCACCAAGCACAAATGGGCGAGTAAGGAGCATAAAGTATGAAAGGCGATAAAGACGTTATAGCAGCTTTAAATAAAGTACTCGCTAATGAGCTTGTGGGTATTAACCAATACTTTTTGCATGCCCGCATGTTTAAAGATTTTGGTTTTAGCCAGCTTGATAAAGCAGATTACAAAGTTTCAATTCAAAAAATGAAAAACGCCGATCGTTTAATCGAACGTATTTTATTTTTAGAAGGCTTACCTAACTTACAAGACCTAGGCCGTTTACGCATTGGCGAAAACAGCGAAGAAATGATTGCCGCAAATATGAGCTTTGAGCTTGATACAATTGATGATTTGCGCAGTGCAATTAAATTAGCTGAAAACAAAAAAGATTATATTAGCCGTGAAGCACTCGACAATATTTTGAACGAGCAGGAAGAACAAATTGACTGGCTAGAAACCCAGCAATTACTTATTCAAAATACAGGGCTTGAAAATTACTTACAGTCTCAACTGTAAGGTAAATTTAGGTCATAAAAAAAGCAGCTTTATAAGCTGCTTTTTTTGTATTTGAATTTTGTAATAACGAATTAAGCGACTTGATCGGTAATATCTGCAATCTCAATAAGTTTGCGATTTAGGATCTTTTTAGTACAACAACAACACTTACCGCATTGGCTGCCTACTTTAAGCTCTTTAGTTAATTCACGCATGGTAGTTGCACCATCGTCAATTGTTTGCTCAATTTTTTTATCAGTCACCCCGTGACAAAGACAAATATACATGAATACAAACTACTCTCAATTTCATTTAGTAGGTGCATATTAATCTAAACAATAATGGTTATCAATTGTTTGTGAGATAAAAATTAGTTATTTTTCAAAAAACTGATCAGTGCCACTTAAATCGAGAATTCACGGCGCGTTGAGAACTTATTGATTTATAATAAAATATGGCACTTAAATTGAGATTTATTAACTAAATTACACTCTAAAAATAATTATGTTTTTTATTAGGTAAATTTCTTAAACAACGAGAAATCGCTTGAAAACATCTATTACAGTAAGTGATTTGAATTGATAATTTGCCTATCTGTTATACGAAAGCTAATCGGTTTACTTCGAGGTAGAGTTTATTTAGGCCGATGCTTTGCGGAGTAGCAACAGCGCATCTTTATTTTTCATTACATAAAGAACTTGTATTCATGGGCAGTTATAGCCGTGGATTGCATCACTCAATAATTACCGGCGGTCTGCTCTGTGCCATAAGCCGACCTTGAGACACATAGAGATTAAGACTGCAAAGATACGAAAGCGGAAGTTAGCTTTGGCCTGTTTAACGACAAATATTCCGACAAAGCAGTCATGACTATTAGTTTATTGTTAAATCTAATCTTTCTTTTCGTTCATCTACTCAATAACCCCACGCTAAACGTGACTTTAGCGTGGGGTTAGAGTTCACAGTCATTTTATCTGGATAGCTCTTTTATTTTTTTCTCTGAAAACCAGCGATATAAAACAGGTAAAACAAATAATGTTAACAGTGTTGCAGTTACCAAGCCGCCAACAATAACACTCGCTAAGGGGCGCTGTATTTCTGCACCAACACCATTAGACATTAACATCGGTATCAAACCTAAAGCTGATGTTATAGCAGTCATAAGTACAGGTCTTAATCTTGAAGTAGCGCCTTCAAAAACGGCTTTAGATGCTTCTAGACCGTCTTTAATACGTTGGTTGATACTTTCTACCATAACGACCCCATTCAATACCGCTACACCAAATAAGGTAATAAAGCCAACGGAGCTTGGTACAGACAAGTATTGTCCAGATAAATATAAGGAGAAAACTCCGCCAATTACAGCAAGCGGCACGTTGACCAATATCAGCATAGCTTGACCAACAGAACCAAAGGCAAAGTAAAGTAGTAGTGCGATTAGAGCTAACGATAAAGGTACAACTATAGCTAACCTATTTTGAGCACGTTTTTGACTTTCGAACTGGCCGCCAATCGAAACAGAATAACCTGAAGGTAAGTCAACCTTTTCAGCAATTACCTTTCTGATATCGGCAACCACGCTTCCCATATCTCGATTTTGTACATTTGCTTGGATAACGACTCTTCGTTGTACATCATCGCGTCTAACTTGTGGTGGGCCTGACTCAAATGAGACTGAGGCTACGTCACCCAGTCGCACCCAAGCACCAGTAGGTGATTGAAGCCGAATATCAGCAATAGCTTCTTTGTTACTTCGGTACTCTTCCTCTATGCGAACGTAAATATCATAACGTTCATTACCATTGATTATTTGTCCGGCTTCAACACCACCAATACCATCACGCACAACCTCCATTATGTCACTCACAGACAATCCAAAGCGTGATAGTTCTTGCCTGTTAGGACTTATCACCAATTGCGCTTCACCAGCAATTTGCTCCAATGCAACATCCCTTGCACCTTCAATGTTTTTAATTGCTGTTTCTATTTCTTGACCTTTAGCCGCCAGTACCTCAAGTTCAGGCCCAAACAACTTTATCGCCAACTGAGCCTTAACACCAGATAGTAGCTCATCGACACGAGTCGCAATAGGTTGAGAAAAGTTGAGTAGCAACCCAGGGAATTCTTCTAAAGATCTCTCCATTTTTCCTTGAAGTTCATATCGATTAGATGCACTGGTCCACTCAGAAACAGGCTTCAACCCTATGTAAATTTCGATGTTATTCACAGGCTCTGGGTCTCCACCTATTTCTGCTCGACCAATTCGGCTTAATGCATAGGTTACTTCAGGGAAAGCCATTAGTTTTTCTTCTAGAATTGGTGCCACAGTGAGCGCGGTATCTAAACTGGAAGAAGGTGCAAGCGTTGCTCTTAAGTTTATCGTCCCTTCTTCTAACTCAGGTACAAATTCAGTACCAATTAATGGAACTAATGCAAAGGCAGAGAAAACTAATATAAGTGCGGCTGAAATGACTAATTTGGTGCGTTTTAGTGCGAATGTAAGCCCTTTTCTGTAGAGTTTGTCTAATGGCCTAAGAACAAAGCTTTCCCTCTCTTTTACACCTGACTTAAATAAATAAGTAGCTAAAGCGGGTACAACAAACAACGCAACCACAATAGCAGATATAACAGCTAAAATGATGCTTATTGCCATAGGTTGAAATAACTTTGCCTCAACACCTTCAAAGCTAAATAAAGGCGTAAATACGACTAAAATAATAGAAGCTGCAAAAAATACGGGACGAGCCACTTCTTTACCCGCATTTTGAAGACGTAACTTAATACCATGCTCATCTTGTTCTACATCATGTGGATCAGTATCAGCACTAGGCACTCTTTCTTTTACAGTTTTTAAATGGGTAGAGTCTGGTCTATTTAAATGCTTAAACATGTTTTCAACCATCACGACTGAACCATCAACTAGCATACCAATGGCTACGGCAATGCCACCCAATGACATAAGGTTTGCAGAAATGCCCCACCAAGCCATGATCATTAACGCGATACCAATTGAAATTGGAATAGATATTAGGACAAGGAAGGTTGCACGTATATTCATTAAAAATAGTGCTAATACAATACAGATGAAAATAAATGCTAGTAATAGTGCATCAACTACTGTATCAACGGCTTTTTCAATCAAATCAGCCTGATCATAAAATGGTTCAAAGCGAACACCTTTAGGCAATGCTTGATTAATCAATGGGATTCTTGCATTGATACCATCAATGGTGGCTTTAGTATTAGACCCCATGCGTTTTAAGACAATGCCAGAGACAACTTCACCTAAATTTTCGACTTTACCGTTTTCGGTTTTGCGCGTCATTGTGACAGCACCTTGACGAATTTCACTGCCCATTTCAACTTTAGCAATATCCGAAACCGTCACAACTGTCCCATCAACTGTTTTGACGGGAACTTGTTTGATATTACTAATACCAGCGTCACCACTTTCAAACCAACCTGCACCTCTAATAACAAGCTGCTCTTGCCCACGGTTCATATACCATCCGCCAACATTGGCATTGTTGTTATCTAGGGCACCAACAACGTCTTCTTGCGTTAGGTTATAAGAAAGAAGCTTAGATGGATCTACATTTACTTGGTACTGCCTAACAATACCTCCAAAGGAGAGTACATCAGTAACACCATCGACAGGCATAACGAGTAATTTTACTACCCAATCATTGAGACTCCTGAGTGCCATAGCATCATAGCCTGCATCTTTATCTGAAATAAGAAGGTACTGAAATACTTGGCCTAGCCCTGAGGTGTTTGGCCCCATTTCGGGTGTGCCGACACCTTCTGGTATCAGTTCTTTTGCGGCTTGAAGACGCTCAAATACAAGTTGTCTTGCAAAGTAAATGTCGGTGCCTTCTTTGAAAACAACCGTGACGCCAGACAAGCCTGTTTTAGAAATTGAGCGCACTTGTTCTACATCAGGTAAGGCATACATGACCGCTTCAATGGGGTACGTAATGAGTTGTTCAACTTCTTCAGCAGCTAGTCCTGGCGCTTCAGTATTTACAGCAACTTGAACATTAGTAACATCAGGAAAGGCATCTAAATTTAGTTTTGGTATAACCATAATTGCGCCGACAATTGTGGCAAACAGCGCAATCAAAATCAGGAGTCTATTATTAACAGACCAATCTATTATTTTATTAAACATAGTCTTGCT